>CALMKO010000192.1 GCA_937867415.1 uncultured Verrucomicrobiota bacterium
AGCTGCAAATCCGCCATCTTCAGAACCGACACCCATGTGTGGGCGACGGAGCTCAGGAAAGACGACTTGACGGACGACGGGATCCGCGTAACAGCGCGATGGAACCGTTGAAAGAGGTTCTTCGACCGTTCGTCATTTTTCCATTGGCCATCTGAAACCGACTGTTTATGCATCTGGCGACTTGCAGTCATACTCTCCAGTCCAGCATTCCATGTTCGTCCTTCTACGGCAGAAGAACTCCGGCTATTGGACTTTCCAGATCGCTTTTGGTGGAATCATCTTCGGGCTTACTGCGGTGGACATCCTCACAGCGAGCACTGGCACAACCTCTGTGCTGGCCGAGCTAACAACCGATTCGCTCCGCCCCGAACCCTCGGTAGTCTGGCAAGCATGGTTGGAGGCTGCGGTGGAAAGCCTTCTCGTGGCGATTCTCACTCATGCGCTTCACCTGTGGTCGCAGCGGCAGGGCTGGCTGGAAAGTTCGATGAAGCTGCTGGCCGGTAGGGCGTTGGCGGCTTGTGCATTGCTGGGATTTGTCCTGTCTCTGGCCATGCAGAACGTAATCTCGCTCTTGTATGACATGTCAAGAGAACCAGCACATGCGGAAGTGTCCGGGATGGTCGAATTACTGGTCAGATGGCCCTCCACCACTCTGGAGATGGCTGCCTGGTGTGCGCTTTACTACGGATTTCGAGCTTATGCACGCTTGAACCGGCTGGAGATGGAGCGCCTCCAACAGGAAGCCGCAGCAAAGGACGCCCGGCTGGACATGATTGCGACCCAACTCAATCCACATTTTCTTTTCAACTCTCTGAATACCGTGCGCGGCTTGATCGACGAGGATCCTCACCGCGCCCGTGACGCTGTCACCGCGCTTGCCAACGTCCTGCGGGCATCGCTTCAGAACTCCCGGCAGCAGCTTGTTTCACTTTCGGAGGAATTGGCGACCGTGGAGGCGCATCTGTCACTGGAGTTTGCCCGGCATGGTGATCGCCTCACAATCACCACCGATATCAAGCCGCACGTCCTTTCCGCGATGGTTCCACCACTGCTCATCCAGACGCTCGTTGAAAACGCAATCAAACACGGTGTCGCCGCGCGACCCGGACCGGGATTTGTCCACTATTCCGCTCGGCTCGAAGCCACAGACCTCCATGTGGAGATCCGTAACAACGGAGCACTCGGCAGGCTGGGCAACGGCCTTGGACTGGCGCATACGCACGAGCGGCTGGAGCTTTTGTTTGGCTCCCCCTCCCTCCTTCATCTATCCGCCGGCATCGGCGGTGTCACCGCGCAAGTCCGCATCCCCCAGGGTTCACCCGTTCACTCATGAAGGCACTCATCATCGACGACGAGCGGATCGCGCGACAGGAAATGCGTCGTCTGCTGGATGCTCACCCCGAAATCAACATCGTCGGCGAGGCAAAAGATACAGCGACCGCGCTTGCCTTGCTGCCGACACTCCAACCCGACCTGATCTTTCTCGACATCCAGATGCCGGGGATGGATGGCTTCGACTTTCTAACACATGTTCCGCCTCCCCAGCCACGGGTCATTTTCTGCACCGCTCATGATGCACATGCGCTCCGGGCGTTCGCGGTGAACGCGTTGGACTACTTGATGAAACCCGTTGATCCGGTGCGACTGGCCCAGGCCCTTTCGCGCCTGCGGCAGACGGAGCATCCACCCGAACCGCAAGCCGCAGCCTTTCAGGAGTCAGACCGCGTCCTGCTCAAGTGTGAGGGGAGGACTAGGTTCGTGCCAATTCGCCAGATTCAGCTGCTTGAGTCAGACGGCAATTACACCATGGTCCATTTCGACGAAGGAAAGTCCCTGCTCTCCCGTTCGCTACAGTCCCTTGAGAAACGCCTCTGCCTGCCGTGCTTCTTCCGTGCAAACCGCTCTCAGATCATCAACTTGCGTGCCGTTACCACGATCGCTGACTGGTTCAGCGACGGACTCAAAGTCACCCTGCGGAACGGTGTAACTGTTGACCTTTCCCGACGCCAAGCCTCCTTGTTCCGCCAGCGAAACACCCTTTGACCGGGTTCTGATGCTTGACAGACGTCGTGTCGAGTCCACTACGCCTGACGAACACGGATCGGTGTGGAAAACTAGTGCATCGCTCCTTAAATAAATGTGCATTTGGAACGGTGTGTGCTATGATTCAGTCATGGCTCGGATCGCTCACCCGCTTTTGCTGCAACCAGATCAAGTTCTTCACCTAGAATCATTGCTTCGTCGTGGAACCCTTGAGCACCGCGTCGCTAAGAGGTGCCAAGCTTTACTTTTAGCTGCGGATGGCTTGAGCAACGTTGAAATCGGGACGAAACTCGATATGCATCGTAATGCGATTAGTAACATCCGCACCCGCTTTCAACAAAGCGGTCTGGATTGTCTTGAAGATGCGCCTCGCTCAGGAAAACCACCGGTTCATTGCCCACAAATCAAACAAAAAATTGTGACCACTGTCTGTGGAAAGCCACCCAAAGGAATGAGCAGGTGGAGCACTCAGAGTCTCGCGAAGAAGCTGAAACTTTCAAAAAGTTACGTACACGGTGTTCTTAAGGAACATGACCTCCATCCTCATGTTTGAGGGTAGTGTAAAGATTCGTCTGTAAAAGCCCGCCACGCAGCAAGGGCGCGCCGA
>CALMKO010000193.1 GCA_937867415.1 uncultured Verrucomicrobiota bacterium
CTGGGAAATCAGTCCGACCGCTAGCAGGGATGACAGAATGGTAAAAGGATGTTTACGGGGTTTCATGGGATTTTTCGGAAGGAATCGGATTTTGGAGAATCCGGAACCAAACATTGCTGGGGAGTTCTGGAAAACTCCGACACTGCTATAAAACCCGAAGACGATAGATTATAACAGGGGCGAAAACGCGGCGCACGGGGTATATTTTGCATCAGGCAAGCGGTCTGCACTCCCGATTGTCCGTGCCACGAAAAGCCCCACTCCAGGCTCGCTGGAGTGGGGCGGTGAGATCCATGATGCCGATCAAGGAGCCACTTGCACCACCTTGAGCCGGGCGAATTTCTTTGCGGGAGACCCGGGGGTGAAAGTGAAGGAAATCGCCGTGGGGGAACCACCGGTGACCTCCTGGTTCCATGAGCCGGATGCCAGCGTCTCGGAGGTTTCGATCGCATAAGTGACATCCGATCCATAGGGTGCGCCCCTCTTGGTGAACGTGATGGTATTACCCACATAACTGCCTCTTTCGCCACCATCCATGAGGGCATACTCGACGAGGTTGCGGACGCCATCGTTGTCCGAATCACCACTTGCACCGCCACTGATGTTATTGGCGAGTGCCCATGATGCGTAGTTGTTAGAGGGAGCGAGTCCGCTGGTGACGGTGAGCGTGCCGACGCCAGCGAAATGCGCATCGTCGATGTTTGCAGCTCCGGAACCCGTGGCTCCATAAGTTCCCGCAGCCATCTGGGTGGCGCCGATGGTGAGGGTGCTCACCGTATCGGAAACCTGGCCGCTGGTTTCATCGAAGTTCAAGTTCAGCACTGCGGTGGCACCGATGGATACATCCGAGGTATCCGCAAGATAGGGCTTGCTGATGCTGAGCGTGCCGCCGTTGACATTGGTGTCACCGGTGTAGGTATTGGTTGCTGTTAGCACCAGTGTGCTGTCTCCCGATTTGGTGAGACTGAAACCATTGCCACCGTCCGCGATGACGGCATCCACGGTGGAGGTCACCGTGAAGCCGCCGATAGATGCATTGGAAAGGAGGTTGATCGCAGACGAGGAATCCAAGGTGCCGCCCTCCATACGAAGCGCACCGGGGCCGCTGCCGCCCGTTCCAGAGAGGTTGATCGTGAGCCCGCTGTAAGTCCCGCTGTTGACGAGGCGGGCGGTGCCACCCGTCTCGATGTTCAGGGTGGATCCTGTCCCGATCAAACCGTTGAAGTCCACGCGACCATTGCTGGCAGGACTGGGTTTGATTTGGAGCGTTCCCGCAAAAGCAGTGAGGGTCCCGGATGTGAAGCTGAGCTGGGATGCATTCGGCGGCGTGGTGATGATCGTGCCCGTGCCGGTCGTGGTGTTGGTGACCTGGCCTGCTGCGACGAGAGCGGAGAAATCCGCATCGAAAGAAGCGCCAGCGTTCACCACGAGACCACCTGCGTGAATCCCTCCGGGCTGGACGATCTTGAGGGTGCCACCCTCCACCACAGTGCCACCTGTGTAGGTGTTGACTTGGCTGAGGAGCAGGGTGCCGGTTCCCAATTTGCGGAGTCCGAGAGCGTTGGCTCCGGCACTCGGATTGGCGATCACGCTGCCATGTGTGAAGGAACCACCGGCATTAGTCGTATCGAGCCCCAGCCTGGAACCATTCCGGAATCCACCGGTCGCGGTGCCAAGTGCGGCGAGAGTGGCAACATCTCCCGAGGTGAATTCGCCCGTGCCGCCCACGTTCAACGCGAGCATCGCCGTGCTGTCCACTTGGATGTTGGTATCGGTCCAACTGGCGGGCGTATTGTTATAGAGTGAAACTTGTTTTCCAAACTTCAAGACGCCGCCACTGATGGTGGTTTTTCCGGTGTAGGAATTCGTGCCAGAGAGGATTTGCGTGCCAGCTCCGGTTTTGGTGAACGCGATGATGCCGGTGCCGCCTTGGGAGATCACCCCGGAAAACTCGGCTCCGTCGCCGTTGTTGACTGAGATGGTTCCGGTAGGAGTGCCGGTGCTGGTATTCGAACCCGTAATGGTCCCGCCGCCCGCCAAGGAATAAAGGGTGGCACTTCGCATGACATTGGTGCCATCACCCAGATGGAGCACGCCACCCCCGCGCGTATTGGCTGCGGCAAGCGTCAAGGCAGGTGCATCGGTGCCAGCAGTGAAGAAGGCGCCATTTTGCGAGGTGAGGGCCACGCCGTCGCCAATGCTTAGCACGCCATTCGAAGTGAAAGCCGTAGTCGTAAACCGGAGAATCGCCGGATTGGCGAGCGTTCCGGATACTGTGGCAAACGAGAGGCCGCCATTCTGAACCCTCGGGGCGATGAAACCTGCGGGCGATGTGAACGAGAAACCTTCCTGACCGGAAGCGAGTGAAGTGGATGGCTTATTGACAGTGATGGTGCGGGATGCTCCACCAAGATCCCACAACCCTGCCATCTGGATGCGTCCGGTGCCTCCGGTGGCCTGGGAGATGGTTACATTTCCCAGCAAATTGATCTGCGTGTTCGCGATGCTGCGGGTGGTGCCACCATCGGAGGAAAGGATCGCGCCATCGTTGAGCGTCAAGGTAGTCGTGCCGGTGCCCGAGGCGGTCACGCTGGTGAGGTTGGTGGTAGGATTGGCACTTGTAAGTCGCAGCCAGGCATTCGAATCCAACGTCAAACCACCACTGAAGGTGTTGAGTCCTCCAAACTGTGCGTAATTCAACGCGCCGGATGTCCGGGTAATGGATAGCGACGCCGAGCCGGAAACCACGCTCGACACCACGATGTTGGCGGATGCCTGGCCATCGCCGAGTTTCCAAGTCTGGCTGGCTCCCAAAACGATCGAGGTATTGGTATCGAAGCTGATTCCGCGATTCGTCAATCCTCCGTTATTCAGATCGATACCCAAAGCGCCAATTGTCATAGTGAAGGGGCTTGCATTTGCGGCATTGGTGAAGGCCGGGCTGGAAGAGGGAGTGGCGGAACTGATCAGAATGCCCGACCAGGATGCATTCCCACCAAGAGTGGTGGCACCCGCAACCGAAGAGCCATTCCACACAGCACGATCAGCCACTCCCGGAATGCCGGAAACACCATCATCCCACGCCTCCTGGGCGGACAACGGATTGGTGGTGTTGTTACGGACGCGATCCGCTGCAAAAAGACACGCGGGAAAAAGAGCGATGGCAGTGACGGCGAGAAAACAATTGGATCTTTTGGGTTTCATGACGTGAAGTGGGTATTGTTTAAAAAGAAGCGGGCATGGGGTTTTTGAACCCGCTTTACTCATACCATTAAGCTCGGAAAAACTAGATGCAACAGGGGTGATATTGCGTCGTTGACGGGCGATTTTGCGTCTTCGAATCATCCTGCACCAAACACAGAGCCGCATCTCATAAGGCCGATTGGACTCGCAACCTTGCCTGATCTGCGTCTGCTACATCCTAGCGCAGCAGGTTTCCCTTTCCATCCAGCAAATCCCCCAGAACGATGATCTGCCCGACAGAAAAAGTGTTTTTTCCGTATTTTCCGGGGTTGTTGCGGAAATCCTGATCCGCCTTTTTGACAGACAACATTTTCTCCTTCTCCGGCACCTCGTCGAGCAAAGTCCATGTCACCTTGTGGTCCCCCATCGGCACTGCGGGCAGCGGTGCACCTACATAAACCCAGGCGCTGGCATACACGGTGAACAGGGTTTGTTTGAAGGGCGGCTTGTCATCCACTCGAATGCTCACCACACCGGAGTCCGGACCTTCCATCCCCTTGAGGCCGATGTGGGTGCCGCGAAACCTCACCGTAACCGACGAGCTGGGTGTGCCGCTGCGGAAAAGATGGGGAAACCATGAATAGAAACGTTTCCCGAAACGACGGCAACCCGGACCGGTGGCGGCAGTGAGTTGTTCCCACGTGCCGGAAAACTCCGCATGTCCCTCGGCAGCGATGGTTTTTGCCTTTTCCCAAGGGATAGACGAAAGTGCTTTTGGCAGGGCTTGAACGCTTGCTTTTCCATGGGTCCTGAGCCACTCCAATCCGCGGACGGCTGCCGTTCCATTGAGTGCGTGGCCCGCCTCTGATGGATGAGTTCCATCATTGGAAAAAATCACCCGTCCCTCCGCATCCTTGTCACCCGGACTTTTCGGCGCACTGAACACGAGTTTGTTTTCCTTGGCCATCCGTGCGGCCTCCACACCCAGATGGATGGAGGGAATCCCGTAATGCTCCGCAATGGATTCATGAAGCGAGACAGAAGCGCTGAATTTCCCCTGATTGAGCAATTCCACGGCCGATGAATGCAAGGTATAGGCAAGACAGATATCTGTCTCCGGCTTGCTGATCCGCAGCTTGCGGATGATGCCTTCGAGAGCGCCGGCGACCTCGGCAGGACGATCCCTGACATCCGCCACATCGTTGAGTGAAAACTCAATGAACACCGCATCGGGTTTTGCCGCGACGAGATCATGATCCGCACGGAATACACCTACAATGGAACCGGACCCGCCCAAGCTGGCATTGAGTTCCGTGACCTTGGATCCGGGATACTGTTTCGCAAACCAGTCCAGCGTCGCATTCCTCCAACCGGGTCCCGCCGTGATACTACCTCCATAGTAGGCAATCGTGACAGCTTCCCCTTTTTCAAGCTTTTCAAACAAACGAGGCATCCCGCCACGCAGGCTGACTTCAGTGGCGGGACGGAGCGAAATGGTGGACGCTTTCTCCGCTTCGGCGTTGATTTTTTCGTAATCATCCTCGATGCCGATTCGCTCCGTGGAGGGCTCTCCCGCGTGCAGCAGGGGACTCAAAAACAAGGATATCAATGCCAGAGAAAGTTTCATGGGATGGGGTTAGTAGGGACTTGTGTGAATTTTCCAGAGGCTGAAGTCGTAGATCCTCTTGGAAACCTTATCCCGGATTTCCATGGGGCCGTCGGGACTGATCTGGGTGGTCCACGGACTTTTGGACGAGGGCCATGTTTGGTAATCCACCGCGCGTCCATTGATACGATCCGGACCGCCGAATGTACACTCCAAGCTCCCGCCCGAGCGACTTTGGTATGCGCCGGAGACGGTCTCGCCCGAGACGAATTTGAGCGAGGAGCTCCCCAAAACCTTCACGCGAAATTCCTTCAATTGATCCGAGGGACTTGCTGCCGGGAACTCCGAGGGCAGCGCGGTTTCGATCGCAACCGCACAGTGGCGGGCCAATACTCTGAACTCCGAATCCCCCTTGCGCGGTGGAGATGCGGGCGCGCGGATGCCAGACGAAGGATCCCAATCGAAGGCCTGGCTGGCGGTAATCGCAATCAGCACGCTACCATAATGAAGGAAAATTCTCCCATCGGTGGTCGCATCATTGATGAATGCGCGATGGCCGCCCGGAACATAGCCGAGCGCATAAGGAAACGGGACGCCATCGGGTATTCGAAACACAAAGAGCAGGCTATCACGCCCCAGGATTTCCTGCTCATGGGCACTCACACCGTGGGTGTGGATGCCCATCTTGCCCTTTTCGTCAGCGGCCGGATGGGTGATCCAAAGATGACT
>CALMKO010000194.1 GCA_937867415.1 uncultured Verrucomicrobiota bacterium
TGCAGACGCAGGCGGAAAAGTTCGGTTCCCGGATCGAGTGGGCCAGCGTGGAGTCCGTCGAGCGCAAGGAAGATGGGACATTCCTCCTTCATGCAGGCTCCCAAACATTTGCGACAAAAACCGTGATCGTGGCCACAGGTGCGGCACCGCGGCACCTGGGGATCGAAGGCGAGCAAAAGCTCATCGGGCATGGTTTGACCTCCTGTGCCACCTGCGACGGTGCGTTCTATCGGGATGTGCCGGTGTGCGTGATCGGCGGCGGCGACAGCGCATGTGAAGAGGCCGGTTTCCTGACCCGCTTTGCGAGCAAGGTTTACCTGATCCACCGCCGCGATGAGCTGCGGGCCTCGAAAATCATGGCGGACCGGGCGCTGGCAAATCCAAAGATCGAGCCGGTTTGGAATTCGACCGTCAGTCAATATCTCACGGATGAAAAGGGTGAGATGCGGGCGGTGATGCTCAAAAACCTGATCACCGGTAAGGAAAGTGAACTGCCGGTGGCTTGCGTGTTTGTCGCGATCGGCCACGTGCCGAACAGCGCTTTTCTGGGTGATTTGGTGGATAAAGACGAGAATGGCTACATCCTGCAGAATCCAGGCCGCACGGCGACCAAGACTCCCGGGCTGTTCGCCGCTGGTGACGTGGCGGATCACTACTACCGGCAGGCGATCACCGCAGCGGGACAAGGGTGCGCAGCAGCCCTGGAGGCCGAGCGTTATCTGAGTGATCACGAGTGATCGGACCAAGCCCGCCTCAGAAGCCGCTTGTAACCGATTTGATGACAACCCGGGTCTTGACCTTTCGAGTTGATTTCTGCTAGAAGAGGGTAGTCAGCGGAGGTCGTTTGATCTTCGCCTGTTGAAACCTCCCGAGGGCAGACCGATGTCAAAACGACAGATTGACGATTGTGAGAGCAGCAACGAAATTGCTGGAGATGACGGTTACCATGGACTGAGCCGAGAAAACCTGGCGAGACTTGAAGCCTTGGCGAACAAGCTGAGTCGATAGCGTCCCAAAACGTGGAGCGACTTCCGGCTCTTTGCCTGAAGCAGGTGTGAACATGAAAGGAACCCGGCAAACAGAGCAACCTGCCAGCCCTCCGATCAACCCATGACGCATGGTCACCAATCCTCCCCCCAAGAACAGACCTACGGAATACAGCACCAACTTACGCCGGTCCAAAACCATCCCAGATCCAAACAAGCCCATGGCCACGGTGAAAAGCAGCCACTTCTTTCCCCCCACCAGCTCCTGATAGATAAGTGATTCGCCGTAAGCATTCTGAGGCAGCTTACAGAAAACAACTTACCAACAGCACTTTCTTTAACAGCAACCCGGCTGCGCCGGGAACAGCTTCCAGCAATTGGATCACCGTGGCTTCCGCGGGTGCGCTGACAGCAACCTACCCCGACGGATCGGAGACGGATGGAACTTCAACCGCTACTGTGCTTCTAAGTTCATTCGACCCGGGCGACATTCTCAACTTCAACGTCGATCTGGATCTATTTGCCAACCCTGACGGCGCCGGAGCAGTCAATGGAACAATGGTCACCGCACACTTCAGAGATCTGTCCAACAACTTCGTCGGCAATGTAAGTCTAACTCTCACGGAATCTCCAGTCACACTGAACGGGAATAGCTATACCCATTCAGCCTCAATCCCCGAGCCGGCTGCAATCGTATTGAGTGGTCTTGGTTCATGCGTGCTTCTGCGCCGCCGCCGACTTTGAAAAAGTCAAGCGCATCGGTGGACAGAGATGCCCCGGGACTTCTAGGATCGCTGAGCTGATTTGGCAATCGGCCCGGCATTTTTTCGCCAAGCGAATGGATCCACGGGCCGGTTTTTTTGCTTCAGATCGCTCGGGGATTGCCATCACCGACGGATTCGCCAGACTTCCACCCGTGAAAGTTAAAAAAGCCGTTATCACCGCTGCCGGAAAGACCCAACGCACCCTGCCTCTTCAGACCTTGGTGGATCGCGATGGAGCCTCCAGATCCGCCCTCGCCATTCTCGCCGAGGAAATCACCGCCGCGGGAATCGAGGAAATCGCCGTGATTATCTGCCCCGGTGACGAGGCCGCCTACGCCGCTGCTGCCGGCTCCCATGCCAGCCACATGACCTTTATCGAGCAGCCCGAAGCCCTTGGCTACGCCCATGCCATCCATTGCGCAGCCGGTTTCACGGGCGATGAGCCATTTCTACTGATGGTGGGCGACCACCTCTACCTCAGCCGCACCGAGATTTCTTGTGCGGCCCAGGTGTTAGGCACCGCGCTCACGGAAGATTGCGCCGTCTCCGCGGTCCAGGCGACTCACGAGAGCAAGCTCCCCCTCTACGGAGCCGTCGGGGGCCGGCGGCTTGCCGGGAGTGACTGCCTCTATCAGGTCGAGACCGTTCTGGAAAAACCCACCCCTACGGAAGCCGAGCAGCGCTTGGTGGTCCCCGGACTCCGCGCTGGCAACTACCTCTGCTTCTTCGGGCTCCACGTGCTGACGCCCACCCTCATGGAAATCCTCTCCGAGCAGCTCCGCAGCGGCGCGGCGGACCTCTCAAGCGCGCTCTCGGAACTGGCCACGCGCGAGCGCTACCTCGCCCACCAACTTCAAGGCCGCCGCCATGACATCGGCGTCCGTTACGGCCTGCTCACCGCCCAACTCGCCCTCGGTCTCGCCGGCAAGGACCGCGATGAGGTCCTCACCAACATCGTGGAACTCCTCGCCCAGTCCCACACTTGACTCCACGGCCACCCGGAGAGGGTCATCGCTTGGAGGCGTATTGCGCCAGATCACCCTTCAGACTCCGACGACGAGCCTGCCTACCTTCCACCGCTTGCGGACGTTTATTCCGTGATGCGCACCTCGCAAGCTGGCACATCACACGTCCGGTTCAGGCTTGAATCCGCATGATTTCCAGATGCGGGAAATGGTATCAGCAAACCTGCTCCGGCTTTACTGAGGAACCAGCAACCGAACCGGACCGAACAAGCCAGATGGTTCCAGCGGGGTGTCTTTGGTCAGCTTGGTGATGTTGGTGCGGGTCCGGCGCTTGGACTCGGGCAGGGCGGCGTCGCCGATAATGCGGTTAGCCCAGAGGTTCACGATCTTGATTTGCAGCTGGTTTTCACCCGTCTTCAATCTTCCTGTTAGATCGACGCGGAACGGAGCGCTCCACAACACACCGAGGTTTTCACCGTTGAGCTTCACTTCGCAGAGGCTTTCCACCCCACCAAGATCCAGGAAAACGGGGCCGCTGATGGCGGGAGCCTTGAAGGTTTTTTCATAGTCCGCACTGCCTGAATAATAGCGGATCCCCGGCTCGGGGTGGGTGGTCCAGTCGATCAATTTCTCGAAGGTGGTGGTAGCGGGACCACCCCACGCGGGATCGAATGAAACCTGCCATGGCCCCTCGATTCCGAGTGCGGTTGTTAGAGCAGGAACATTCGGCTTGCCGGAGGCGGTCGCCGTGTCGAGCGGCTTCCGGAAGAGCACGAAAAACGCCTGTTCGCCGGTCATGGGATAGGGAATCAAGGTGCGGCCGTTCTCCACCCTGAAGTCGGTGGCCTCGCGGCGCAGGCCGGTGACCGGATCCCAGAACTCCGGCACAAACCCCGTCTCGCGGAACTGGAGCTCGACATTCTCCGGGCGGTCGTTGCGGTTGGCGACAAAGTAGATGCTGGTGTCATCCGTGCGACGCTGGATGAAGTCGATGAAAGTCTCCGCATCACCACCTTTCCAGGAAAATGCTTCCGGAACACCATCCGCTTGAAGAAGCTCACGAGTGCTCTTTCCCCAGACCACACGACCCTTGCCAGTCTTTTTCACGCCAACCGCGCCATCCCCCCAAAGCCGCTTGCAAAGCGCCGCGAACTCCGCATCGCCCTCGGGTCCGCCGCTCAACGAGTATGGGCGCCTGGGCATGGGCCCGACGAGAGTGAGCCCGTCTTCCACCAAACGCGCGAGATGCCTCATGACCGGCAGGCTCACCGCATCATGCGGGACAAGCGAGAGGAGCCGGTAACGTGTCCCCTCGGGCAGCACGGCGTTGCCGGATGAGTCCACCGCGACCCGCTCTAACAGCGCACGCATGTCGATCACATCATAATCGTATCCCGGCAAACACTTCGCGGGATCGTCACGCTTGAGGCGGACGAATGACGGCACATTCTCGCCGTAGAAGTGCAGCACATCGGAAGCGCCGACTCCTTGTTGGAGCATGAAGTGACAGCGGTTCATGTAGTCGATGAACGCCCTGCCCTGCGTCCACCAGGTGATGTTAGGATTGAAGTGCTCCCCTGCGAAGTAGGCAGCTCCGGGGATGCCATGGACCTTGGCGGACGAGGAAAACGTGTGCCACATGGTGAGGTTGTGCCCTTCACAGGCGGCGCGGTCGAAGGTGGCCTTCAGCGAGCGCGGGTCGTGCTGCCAGTGGCGGCCGATGTTGGTGAACGCTTCCGCCAGCGAGACCCGGCGGCCGTAGGTGTGCGCCGCAGAGGTCGTTTGTTTGACAAAAAACCGTTGGTCATCCTTGACCCGGTGACGGGGCGAGGTGGACCAGAACTCGCCCATCGGCACATCATTGATGCCAAGATTACGCAAGGCATCCATGGGCCCAGCGTGCGGCCCGCCGGATTCCGGATGGATGCCCACACCGATGGCGTGTGCTTTTTCCGCGAATCCCTCATATTTATTCCCCGCCATCAGATCGGCGAGCGTGCGGCGGAAATCATTGAGGAAACGGGTGGATACCTCGCGGTTCCCGATGATGTGACCCGCCAGGACCGGCAGATAGGGCTTGATGTCGTAGCCGCGAAGCCGCGCGAACTCGCCGGGCATCCTGCGTGTCCAATTGACCGGCCCGAGTTCCCATGAGTCGGTGTGGACGAACCGCAGCGACTTGCCGAGATAGGGCTTCACCTGTTCGAAAATCGGATCGAGCACCTTTTTCCAGTAGGTATCCAAAGTCGCGCGGTCGAGATAGTCGATGGCATAGCCGCCGCCGCCCTCGCTATGCGTCGAGACGTGCGCTCCGGTGATGGTGTAACCGAAGCGAATCACCTCCCAACGGCCCGCCGGAGCCTCCCAGAGCAAGTGGCCTGAGGAATCCATTTTCTGGCTGAGATCCAGCACCTGATCCGCGCGGCAGGCTGCATCGCCGGCCTGCGCAGGCTCCACATCGAGCAAATACCAAGCCTCGGCCGCAGTGAATTGGCCGGGGTATTTGAAATACGCCTTCTGGTCGAGATTGGCGATTTTTCCCGACCCGGACTCACCACCACCGGCCACCAGGGAAGCCCCTGAAAACAAGGCCAACTCCGCCACCTGCACATTGCGAGGCGGGCCGGATTGGGTGTCCCAGGCGTCCGTGAAAACAATCCGCAAACTCCGCAGATCGGCCGCCGGGAAGGTGATCGATCCAGGCTGGTCCGCTTTCATGGAAAACTCCACCAGATCGCGCGGGACGCCTCCTTCGACCACTTGCAGCTTGCCACGCTTGGGACCATAGCCACTGCGCGGAGTGATGACGATCCGGTCTGCGCGTATGGCCTCTTGGAAGCCAAGCTCGAGCCACTGCGGCTTGCTTGCGCTCGGACCATCGGCCGGGCGGGTCGAGTCGCTGACCCAGAACGACCCGGGATTGCCATCGAGCGCCTTGCCGGGGCCGAATTCCTGCTGGCTGGAGCTTGCTGAAATTTTAGCCATCGCCACGTTCCGCGAGCCGAGTGGCACGGCAAGCACCGCGACATCCTGATAGACGCCGTCCTTTTTTACGGGTTCCGCCAATTTCACGTCCACTGACTTGCCACCATCGACCGTCAGCCGCGAAAAGGTGACCCGTTTGCTGGATTCCTCCGCGGTCACGGACGGGCCGCCGAGATTCCACCCGCTTTGGATGTTGAATCCGAGTTCCAAATCCAGGCGATCCGCCTCGGCCAGGGTGTGGCGGAAAAGTTCGCACCACGCGGGTGACGCAAAGTCCGGCCCGTGGGGCACACGTTTGTTTCCTTCCTGGGTGTCCCCGCCGGCGTCGATCACGTTCGCTCCGCCGATGCCATTCGCCTTCATCGCCTCCAGGTCGCGGGTGATGGTTTCCTTGTCGGTATTGCCATTGAGCCACCACCACCAGACGCGGGTCCGCGCGAGGCGAGGCGGGCTCTCCCAACCGCTTTCCAAGGGCATCTGGGCCTTGAGAGTCGCGTTGTACTCTTCGTGAATCGCAGGAATAGGCTCGGCGGGCAGTTCCTGAGCGGCGAACAAAATGAGCAGAAGAAACGGCAAATGGCGATTCATAGGTGGGCTAAAACTTTTCGGAAAGCGGACGCTCCTAATCCCATACGCCAACGAAGCGGCGATTCTTTGGAAAAATGCGGGGGACTCCAAAAAACCACGACAACATCCCACAACCCACTAATAATCAATATGGTGCGCGCGACAGGACTCGAACCTGAACATCCTTGCGGACACTAGAACCTGAATCTAGCGCGTCTACCAATTCCGCCACGCGCGCACATCATTGATTACTCGGAGGGAAAGGCATCATGACTTGCGCGGTTTGGCAATCCCGTTTTTGAAAGTTTTCTGCGGCGGTGCGGATTCGTGAAATCGCTTGGTTTTCGGCGTTGCCAAAGCAGACACTCGTCAATCACTCTCAGCCCATGCAAAAGGCCACCCCGCTGATTCTTGTGTTGATCCTCGCCGCGATGGCCGGAGTCCTCTCCGTAAAGTCCAAAAAGGAGCCGCTATCACACACGGCACCGACCACGGAAGAGCAGACACCGTCACCCAAGTCGCCTACGTCCGAAGCCCCACTGCCAAGTGTCAAGACCGATGGCGTCGTGACCGAGGTGCCCCCGAAGCCGTGGCCCCAGGCCTCCTCGGATATCGCTCCGGACCCAGCAGCCGTTTTTGGCACTTTGAAAAACGGACTTCGCTACATCATCTACCCCAACTCGGAACCACCCACGCGGGTTTCGCTGCGTCTGCACATCGCCGCCGGTTCGCTGATGGAAGCGGACGACCAGCAGGGACTGGCCCACTTTTTGGAACACATGGTTTTCAACGGCTCCAAAAACTACACCGCCGCCGACCTGATTCCCAAAATGCAACGCCTCGGGATCGCCTTCGGTGCCCACGCCAACGCCTACACCTCGTTCGACGAGACGGTTTACATGCTGGATCTTCCCGACCTCTCGCCGGAGACGCTCAATCTCGGCTTCACGGTGATGCGTGATTTTGGCGATGGAGCGCTGCTCAGTGCCGAGGAAATCGACAAGGAGCGCGGCGTGATCCTCTCCGAGAAGATCAGCCGCGACTCGGTGGGCACACGCATCATGCAGCAACAATTCGAGAAAATTCTGCCAAAATCCCTGCTTACCCGGCGCTTCCCGATCGGTCTGGAAGACGTGATCAAGTCAGCTCCCCGCGAGCGCTTTGTGGATCTTTACACCCGCTACTACACCCCCGAGCGGATGACTTTCATCGTCGTGGGCGACATCGCCCCCGCTGTGATGAAGGCCACGATTGAAAAGACCTTCGGCTCCATGACCAATCCGCAGAATCCCGGAAAAAATCCGGATCTCGGAGAGATCCTCCAGCCCGAGGGCATCCAGGCAGCCGTCTTCGCGGATAAGGAACTCACCTCGACGGATCTCTCACTCACCCTCGTCCGGACTTACACACCGAAGCCTGACAACCGGCAAAGCCGGGCGGAGAAAATGCCCTTGGACATCGCCCATTCCATCATCAGCCGGCGCTTCGAGCGCTTGGCCAAGATCGAGGGTGCGGCCATTTCCACGGGTTCCGCATCGAGCAATATCCTCTTCAATGATCTGGAGTTGGGCTCCATCGACGTCACGGCCGCCGAGGATCGTTGGCAAGAGGCGGTGCCGGTACTTGAACAGGAATTCCGCCGCGCCCTGCTTCACGGGTTCACCGCAGCGGAACTGACGGAGGCAAAGTCTAACATTCTCAACGCCTACGAGCAGCAGGTAAAACAAAAAGCCACCCGCAAATCCGAAGGGATCGCCACCGTGCTGGCGGGCACGGTGAACGACAACAAGGTATTCTCTGAAGCCTCGACAGACCTGGAGCTCGCCAAGCAGACGCTCGACACGATCGACCTGGAAACCTGCCACCAGGCGCTCAAGAAATTCTGGGATGCACCCGGCTACCACCTCGTTCTAACCGCCAAGGAAAATCCACCGAACGCAGACAAGGACCTTGCCGCACTCTACGAGGAATCCGTCGGAAAACCGGTGGAAGCCCCCGCGCTGCGGGCCATCCAAATCTTCGACTACACCGACTTCGGAACTCCCGGCACCGTCATCAGCCGCAAGGAAGTTGCCGATCTGCGCATCACCCAGCTTGTGCTCTCCAACCAGGTGCGGATCAATTTGAAGCGGACGGACTTTGAAAAAGGAAAAATCCACCTCATGGCACGCGTTGGCTCGGGGAAGCTCACCCAGCCGAAGGACATGCCGATGCTCGACGTATTCGCAAGCGCCGTCTTCGAGGGCGGCGGACTCCGCAAGCACTCCAACGATGATCTCCAACAGATTCTAGCAGGCAAGAACGTCGGCTGCTCGCTCAAGGTCGGCGAAGACGCCTTCACCATCGGCGGCACCACCACACCCCAGGATTTCACCACCCAGACGCAGTTGATCTGCGCCTCGCTCACCGATCCGGGATATCGCAACGAGGGACTCTGGCAGTTCCAAAAAGCCATCCCCATGATCTATCAGCAGCTCAAGCACAACTCGGACGGGCCGCAGCAGGAAATGCAGGCATGGATCCATGGTGGCGACCCGCGTTTCGGCATCGCCCCGATGGAAAAGCTCTCTTCCTATACGCTGAACGACGCCAGGAACTGGCTCACGCCCGAGCTCACGGGCGGGTATCTCGAGCTTTCGGTGGTCGGAGACTTCGAGACCGATGTGATCCTTCCGGATTTGCTCGCCACCTTCGGAGCGCTGGCACCGCGTGCCGCCGCCCCGGCTCCCATGAACGAACTGCGCAAGATCCAGTTTCCCAACGCCCCGGCCGCCAAGGTATTCACCTATGAATCAAAAATCGCCCAGGGAATCGCCACCACGCTCTGGAAAACCAATGGCCTGCGCGGGAACCAAAAGGAATTCCGCCGCTTGAATGTGTTAGGTGATATCTACGGCGACCGCCTGCGCGAGGAAATCCGCGAAAAACTTGGTGCCTCCTACAGCCCGAACGCCGGTGTTTCCGGCTCGGACGGCTTTGACGGAGTGGGATACCTCATCGGCCAGAGCATTGGCAAACCCGAAGACCTCGAACTCCTGCTCAAGACCATGCGCGACCTCGCCGATCAACTGGCCAGCTCCGGAGCCACCGCCGACGAACTCGACCGCGCTCTCAAGCCCACCATCGGACAGCTTGAGAAAACCCTCCGGGATAACAGCTATTGGTTAGACACCGTGCTGAGCCAATCCCAGGCGGATCCAAAGCGTCTTGACCTGGCCCGCACCCGGGATGCCGATTACAAATCGATCACATTGGAAGAAATCAACATCCTGGCCAAAAAATACCTCGCCGCGGAAAACGCCTTGTTGGTCACGATCAAGCCCGCCCCCTGATTTCCACCGGTGGCCCCTTCGCAGACCCTCTGCCAAAAACGGGTTCGGTCCTCCCCAGATCCGCAGTCCGACCTTCAGCACCAAGGAGGAGCGAACTCCGATTCGGCCTGGCGCATGTGCAGCCGCCGGGCAAGCGCGAAGCTCCCCAACATCGTCTCCCCATGACCTTCGGCGGTTCGGAGACCGCCGCTCCTTGAAGGGCATGCGAACCCGCAGTGAGCCTGGTGGTTTCGCGCTTGTGAACACCGATTCATGGACTTGCTCGGATCTAGGAAAACCTCGGAAATCAAAAAACCGACTCATCTTCACCCGAACGGTGAAAACCCGACATCCTCAGCCTGCCTCATCACTCATGGAATCCGGGTGATCGCTGAATCCCAAATCCGGACTTCCGGATCATCTCCAATCTCCCGCGAGTCCACGCTTGCGTCCACGTTTTCCCACGCCATCTTCCACCCATGAGCGAAACCTTTCACGGATGGGCAGCAAGCAAGGCTGGGGAAACACTCCGCCAAATCCAATTCGATCCAGGCCCGCTCCACCCCGAACAGGTCCAGGTCAAAATCGAATCCTGCGGGATCTGCCACTCGGATCTCTCCATGCTTAACAACGACTGGGGAAACGCCGTTTTCCCCCTGGTTCCCGGCCATGAAGTCATCGGCACCATCGAGAAAATCGGCGATCAAGCCAAGGGCCTTGCGGTCGGCGACCGCGTCGGACTGGGTTGGTTCTCAGGTAGTTGCCTCGCTTGCCAACCCTGCCTCTCGGGCAGGCACCAGCTTTGCTCAAGCGCCGAGCAAATCATCGTAGGCCGCCACGGCGGCTTCGCCGACCGCGTCCGGGCCGATTGGGAATGGGCCGTCAAACTCCCCTCCGCCCTTGACCCCGCCTCCGCTGGCCCTGTCTCTTATACACATCTGACGCTGCC
>CALMKO010000195.1 GCA_937867415.1 uncultured Verrucomicrobiota bacterium
TCGTGGGCTCGGAGATGTGTATAAGAGACAGCCCTAACACGTCATCCTCCCGGGGCGAATCATACCCCATCGCCACACTGCTGCCGGAAATCCACAAACGCCCCTGATCCCCGACTTGCACACTCACCCCGGGAAGCGCAGTTCCCACATCACTTGCAAGCACGCGCGGGACATCGCTCAGATCCAGTGAGATTCCGCCACACTCACTCGATCCATAAAAATTCCGGATTTTCAGCCCGCAAGCCGCAAAAACCTCCGACTCAAGCGCAAGCGATAGCGGTGCCCCGGCCGAAAGCGCAAGGGCAATCGGAGCATCTCGCAGAATCCCCCCACGATGCCAAGCCCGCCACATCGACGGAACCGCCGCCACCACCAACGAGCGATTCTGCTGGAAAATCTCCTCAATCACCCTCGGAAATGGCACCGGTGCAAGATGGACTGGCACGCCATGCAGAATCAACGGCAGCACCACGTTCGAAAAACCATACGAGTGAGCGAGCGAAATCACCCCCAGATTCGGAGTCCCCGGATCAAGACGCATCGCCTCCACAAGCCGATCCCCATCCGCCATCACCTGCTCCTCGGTGAAAAAAATCCCGCGCGCCACACCGGCCGCACCGGGGGTGTATTTCACCAGGCAAATCCCCTCCGGCGGCAGGCAATGCAGCAGCGGTTCCGGCGCATCACGCTCCACCGGGATGACCGCCTGCCCGTCCCGCCACGCCCGGAGGATCTCCACGAAAAAAGCCACCGTCCCCGTGCGCGCGATCACGGGCCCATGCGCAGGTGCAGCCTCTGCAACCGCTGCCGCCAAATCCGAAAACGTGATCACTCGCCCACCTTCCACAAGCGCAGGAAGGGCGGCAAAACAACGGGACGTTTCTAACCAGCGGAGATACAGCATTTGACAAGGCGCTCCTGCGTGCCTAGCTACGAGCCAACCCGTTTGACGAGCATTAACTGAGTTTCATCCTCTCCTGTGGCTTATTTCTCCGACGCTCCCCCACCCGCTCAAGCCCGCCCCGTAGTCATCACCGGGCTCGGCATCATTTCGCCCATGGGTCGCGATTTGATCGAAAACAC
Source organism: uncultured Verrucomicrobiota bacterium (assembly GCA_937867415.1). GTDB lineage: Bacteria > Verrucomicrobiota > Verrucomicrobiia > Verrucomicrobiales > Akkermansiaceae > Luteolibacter. Next base: position 1,084 of record CALMKO010000195.1, read on the forward strand.
TCACGGCTTCCGCGCAGGCCGGTCGGCTTTTTCTCCCGTCACTCTCTTCGACACCTCCCGCCAGCGCGTCAACACGGCAGGCCAAGTCGATTTACCCGACGCCCCGCCCGATGCCGGAATCTCGCCGAAAACCTGGTCACGCATGGACCGCGGCACCCGACTCGCATGGCTGGCTGCTCGGGAAGCCATGGCCGCTGCCGGCCTCTCGGGCGGCGATTTTCCTCTGGTCATCGGAACTTCAGCCGCGGCCATGCCCGTCGGCGAGGAATACTTCAAAAACGCCCACACCTCGATCCATCCTCGCAGCCGCCAACTGCGACGGGTGGAACTCTATCAGGCGCAACGCCAAATGACCGACATGGCCCGGACCCTCGGTATCAGCGGCCCCTTGAGGATCGTCTCAAATGCCTGCGCATCCGGCGCCAACGCGATCGGCCAGGCCTTTCACCTCGTACGGTCCGGCCGCGCCGAGTGCGTGCTGGCAGGTGGCTATGACGCGCTTTGCCAGCTCGTTTTTTGCGGGTTCGACGCCCTGCAAGCCCTTAGCCCTTCGGGAATCCCACGCCCTTTCGACGCGGCTCGCGACGGCTTGGCCCTCGGGGAAGGAGCGGGCTTCGTCGTGGTGGAATCCGCTGCATCCGCAAAGGCCAGGGGGGCCCGGGTGGTGGCGGAAATCCTCGGCTACGGTGCAGCCACGGACACCCATCACCTCACCCAACCCCACCCCCTCGGCGACGCCGCTTTGACCACCATGCAACTCGCCTGCACCATGGCCGGTCTCATGCCGGAGCAAATCGACTACATCAACTCACACGGCACGGGCACCCCGCTCAACGACGTCGCCGAGGGAAATGCCATCCAACGCTGGGCGGGCGATGCCGTGGAAAAGATCAAAGTCAGCTCCACCAAATCGGCCATAGGACACTTGTTAGGCGGAGCCGGCGCGGTCGAGTCGGTCATCAGCCTGATCGCATTGGAAGGCCAATGGCTGCCCGCGAACCTGAACGTCCGCAACGCCGATCCCGTATGCACCTTCGATCTTGTTAGAGAACCACGCGAGACTCCCGTTCAACGAGTTCTCACCAACTCCTTCGGCTTCGGCGGGGCAAATGCGACCCTGATTTTTGGCAAGGAGGGTGCCCGATGAGGCTCCCGCTTTCCATCACCGGAGCCGGGGCGGTTTCTCCAGCCGGCTGGGGCGCAGATGCACTCCTCAACACCATTCTAACAAACGAAAAAACACCCACTTCCATCATCGCTCGCGAGCTCGCTGGAAAACAGGTCATCACCCACGTTCGACGAGTCCCCGCCGAAGGCGCGACAACCCCGAAGTTCGCCCGACTCAGACGCGCCAGCCCCATCTCCAAGTTCGCGGCAGCAGCCGCCATCGAGGCCCTCGGTGAAGCCAGACTGGCGGAAATTTCAGGTGGAACACTCCGCGTCGGCGTCATCTTCACCCTGACGAACGGTTGTGTGAATTACTCCAACCGCTTCTTCGCCGAGGCCCTCGCCGATCCCTCTTTCGCCAGCCCGATTCTATTTCCTGAAACGGTGTTTAACGCACCCTCAAGCCACCTTTCCGCAATGATTGGCAGCACCTCCCCAAACGACACCCTCGTCGGCGATAGCACGGCTTTCCTCACCGGTATCGACCTCGCCGCCGAGTGGATCGAGCGCGGGGATGTCGATGGCTGCCTGGTCGTCTGCGCAGAGGAAATCGACTGGTTGAGCGCGGAAGGCCTTCGTTACTATTCTAATCAATACATCCCCTCCGAAGGTGCGGCAGCCATCTATCTGGAATCGGTCATCGGCCCCGCCAGGCTGCTCAAACTTCCTGACGCAAGCTCCCTTTCCTTCAACTCAAGGTTTGAAGCCGCTTCCAAAATCCGCGCACAACTCGCACCGAACGATGATGGCCGGACTCTGTTGGTCGATGGCCGCTCCGGATGCTCCCGCGTCGACCGGGCGGAAGAAGCCGTCTGGGCGGATTGGCGCGGCCCTCGCTGGTCACCGCGCATTTTGTTAGGCGAAGGCATGGGTGTCTCTGCCGGTTTACAAACAGTCGCCGCCGTCACTGCCGTGATGCGGGGAGATTTCCAAAATGCCCTCGTCAGCGCCGTGGGCGGAAATCAACAAGCAGCTGGATTGCAGATCGGCACAAACCAGGACTGTGGCTAACTCGCACTCGGCGGCACCTGCGGGCGTGGCATGTTTTTAAAGTCGCCATTTTCACAACTCCTCACGAATGCTTCCGCATAACTCTTAAGCTTGTCCCAACGCTGCCGGATTTCCACGGCCTCAGCCTTCGTCACCGAGTGGTCGAAGGCGGCGTTCGAAATCTTGTTTAGCAAATCTGAAAACTGACCAATGATTTCCTGTGTCGCCGGGAGCACATGATCGATCTGATGCCCTCGAACATCCGGATCTTTGACGAACGATCCACCTTGCTGGCGACACAGCCACTCGACGATTCCATTGTCACCGCTGAGGTCGATGATTTGAAGAAGCCGATCGAGAGGGTTCTTGCTGCCGGATCCGTCGTCATTCGGCTTTTCCGCCCATTTATAGACCAGCGACAGCGAAACCCCCAAATCCGCAGCGACGGCTTTGGGACTCGTTTTCTGTAACGCCTGCCGCAAGACTTCATGACTCTCCATGCCCGGACGATCTCATGAATGGATAGGCTTGAAAAGCCAACAAATCACACAATCTGAGATCCGCTATGTTCATCGACTGCTTTTTTGAGATCCCTCACCGTCCATCGCAGCCCGGCCGCCGCGCTGCCGCTGCCTTTCAAACTCTCCTCTTCCATTCAAAAATCCAAAATCACTCCCAAAGGTGGCGCCGCCTTGATCAGGCAGCATGCCAATGAGAGGTGAAAGAAAAGCCCAAGAACTGCGGAACGGCATTCGCTTGGCGGGTTCTTTCCTGGTGGAGTGCCCCCGAAAGTTGATCCACTCCTCGTCGATGCCGACTTCATGATCCAGGGATCATCATCCCTAGAAATGGCCACTCAGAACGCAAGATCCGGACATCACAGCATCAACTTCGATAGCATCATCAGCGAGGCGATGGACAAATCGCAGATCGACCGCGTAAAGTTTTTTCTGTAAAAGTGGCTGATGATTTTTCTGAAGGTGGGTGGTTTTGTTTTTCAGTTTGGTTTCTGTTAGCTGGGAGTGAGGTAGGTTTTGCCGGTTTCCCATGTCTCGGAGATCTCGATGAGGACGCCGGTGACGAGTCTCAGGAGTGATTCCTCGCTCGACCAAAGCGTCGCCCGCTTCGAACAAGACGCACTCAATTTCAAACGCACCGCCATCTGGAAAATGCTCTACGATTTCCAGAAGGACTGCGTCTTATCCGCGATCCAGAAAATCAACAAATACAACGGCTGCATCATCGCCGATAACCAGTGATTCGGGTTCTGGAAGACATCCCGAGTATTCAGCAACACAAGCAAAATACATTTTGCCCATCTCACAGAAATAAGCTCAAAAAGTCTCACTTTGACCCCAAATTTTCAAAATTCATCCTTGCCCATTTACAGCAATACAGCTAGCTGGCTACATGAAAGCAACCTTCCAAATCCCCGATGAACTTTACCGTGAGGTAAAAGCACAGACCGCCAGAGATGGCCGCACTGTCCGTGATGTCGCCATCAGCCTTTTCGAACAGTGGCTGCGCCAGAAAAAACAACCTGCGCCTCATGCCACTGCCATCGACTGGGAAAATTTTCAGGCTCCCTTATCCCATTTAGTACCCGCTGAAGTCACCGACCACAGCACGGAAGCAATGCAGAAATCCATCACCAGCCACTGGAATGAGCCCGCCTGAAATCCGCGCCGCACTCGACACCTCCGTTGTTATGCGCTTGCTCACTGGCCAACCACTCGATCTCGCAACAGTCGCTCGCAGCTACATGGCAGAGACCGAGCGCGCAGGAGCCAAAATCTTCGTCTCCAATCTCGTCATCATGGAGGCCTACTTCGCTTGCCAGCACCACTACGGAATGCCGAAAGACAGTATCCTCGATGGGCTCAACAATCTCCTTTCCCTCTCAACCTTCGTTGTCCATCCGAACTTGATCGAACTCCTCACCCTCCCCGGCCTAGCATCCGCCAAGCCCGGTTTTCTCGATCGCCTCATCCACGCAGAGGCCAGCACAGCCCGCCTTCCTCTCGTCACTTTCGAGAAAGCCGCCTCTCGTCTCACGCACACCACCATTCTGAAACGGTAGTGTCCCCTGGGTCGTTAAAATTGGTTGGTGGCTGGTTGGCCTCATGCACCAGCATGAGGGCCCCAAAACCAAAACCAACCAACCGCGCGATCGTGTGATCAATCGCCGGTTTTTCATCTAAATCCGCCCAAGGAACCTGTCTCTTATACACATCTCCGAGCCCACGAGACAGGCAG
>CALMKO010000196.1 GCA_937867415.1 uncultured Verrucomicrobiota bacterium
ATGTATGCTTCCTATGCAGGTGTCCGGCTAGTGCCCCTCGGTTGAGCGCTTACGTCGGACTCTTCCCCAGTGAGGAATCATTGCAACGACTCGTCACCGCCGTTCTTGTCGAAATCTCCGAAGCCTGGGAATCCGGCAAATCCTACCTGAACCTACAAAACTAACAGAAAATAACAACCACGCCACCTACTTCAACTAAAAGCCTTGAAGAATTTTACAGAAAAAACTTTGCGCGGTCTGCTTGGCCCCCGCCTACTACGCTACATCACTACCGGACAATCACTAGACCTGTTGCAGCTGAAGCACGCTTAATTCCATTTTCTATGTCGTCTTCACCAGCCAATTCAAAACTTACAGACTTAGATCGGAGCATTGCTATCACTTCACTCGATTTTATAGCATAATTTACATTCTGAGGTATGGATCCTGTCTTATTCGCGACGAAAATTTCATTTAACCTTGCAACCACCACTCCAATCAGTTTGCCCGATTTATCACACAGCGGCCCTCCTGAATTTCCTGGCTGAACAGCCGTGTCGATTTGAAATCTTGTATCATCTTCGTTCATGCCCTTTCCACTACTAATGACGCCTTTGGTAACCTTAATCTCCAACCCTTGAATCGACGGCTGCGGAAATCCTAGTGCATACGCATCCTGTCCAGGTTCCGCCTCTTTCGGCGAAATTACAATCCCACTGATCGGTTGATTCACCTTAAGAATTGCTAAATCTGCGACTTTGCTTGATTTTACAATCTCAGCCCTCAATTTCTCTCCTTCATAAAAAATGGTGATGGCCTTTGCATCCTCGATGACGTGGGCATTAGTGATAAAGTAACCTTCATTTCCGACAAAAAACCCTGAACCACACGAAGACGATCCCTGAATTGGCTCGGGAATTTCCGACTCAGCTCCTGAAGAAGCCCCCCTCGATTCACCGCCATTATTATTACCTGCAACCGATCGATATACTGTCGATTTGACGCGCTCAACTGCATCCGCAAGATCCAAACAATATGCATTCACGGTCTTCTGGATCCCAAGCGTGGTAATATAACTGTAGTTTCCACACCAGTATAGATTTCCTTTATAGTAGTCTCCATCAGCAGCAGCCCCTTTGGCAGCTCCAAATAGAAATGCCAAGGAGGTGTTTAATCCGGCTTGTTTTACATCTCCAATGTGAAACTCAATCAGCATTCCATCATCGGCGACTTGAAACACAGAATATACACTGTTTAATACTGATTTATTGTTGATATCTTTTGCAATCAAAGCATTTTCTTGGTCACGTTTCAGCAACTTTTCAACTTCGTCTTTGGGTAACCATTTCTCGTCATAGAATTCCAGCCCCTTAGCCCGCTGTTCAGCAGCAAACTTCTCTTGCTCTTCCCTACGTTCTTGATTCTTGGCAGCCAGCGCCATATCATCTTTTCGTATTTTTTCAAGCTGCTTGTTTTTATCTTCAACTATAGAATTGTATTCAGTCCGCTCGATCCATTCACGGCCATATCGAACCTGACCCGAATCGAACTGACTTATATTTCTTTCAAGTGTCGTGATATGCCCTTGAAGTATCGATGCGCTCTTTGGATACTTTGCCGCAAATGCCTTTATCGCACACAGTGAAACATGCAACTGCTTAATATCGTCATCATTTATAATAGTATCTGGGAGCGATGATAACACCTCAACATTTCCCGCAAACTTCTCTTTATCAATCGTGACGGTTTTGGGTCCATTAATAACTTTGATGAATGGGGCAGAACCGATTATTAATTCGGAATAAACAAGAACCGTCGCACTTTCATCGGCATGGAATTTCTGCTCCTTGAACGCGGCAACACCGCCTGCGCTTGCTTGAGCGCTGAGCGCAATCAGCACAAAATTAGAAAGGATTCCCTTATGATACACGAAGTTGATGCATTTTTTCATTGATCGAAGTCTGTTCATCCCGCCCTTCGTCTAGCGGACAAATTGGAATCCATCAAGAAAACTGTTATCTCTTTGATGGATTTTCGGTAAATGCATCAGTTTGCATCGCCAATTCAACCGTCGCCAACCCATTGGCCGAAAGCAATCCTTCCCACTGCCACTTAAGCGCAAGCGCGACTTTACGCAGTGCAATCTTCGTGGGCACAAGCCCCCGACTCACCGCGGGTTCACATGCCCCGAGGAGCGGATCGTCTAACTACGGATTGGAGGTTCAGGGCAGCCGGTGGTCGAGCAAGTGACGGCCGGGGGGCAGCTCGGTGGCGGGCTTGCCCGGAAGGACGAGGGTGGCGGTGGTGTTAGGTGGGACCACCGCTTCGATCCTGAGCTTACGGTTTTCAAGAATCCACGCGCTGGAGGCCTTGCCATACGGCGTCATCAGTTCAGCGCGGGCGGTGGTGAGCGGGCCGCCCGGCGCAGGCTGGATAAAGAAATGTTTGTAGCCCGGCCGGGCCGGATCAGGGGCAAGGCCGGCGATGCGTTCATGCATCCATTGGCCGATCGCCCCGTAGGCGTAATGGTTGAACGAGTTCATCCCGGCATCGCCGAAGCCCTTCTCGTGGCTGTAACTATTCCAACGCTCCCACATCGTGGTGGCTCCTTGGTGGATCGAGTAGAACCATGACGGATAGGTTTCCTTAAAAAGAACCTGATAGGCGAGATCGGTATGGCCGAAGCGGTCGAGCACCGGGGCGAGGAGCGGGGTGCCGAGGAAGCCGGTGCGGAGGTGCCCACCAGCCTCGCCGACGGTGCGGACGAGGTTCTCGACCGCCGAGATGCGCAGTGGTTCGGGCAGGAGATCGAAGCCGAGGGCGAGCAGGTAGCCGGTTTGGGATTCGTTGGCGATGGTGAGCTTGCCTTGCGGATTGAAATACCTGGCAACGAAGGCGCTCTTGACGGTGGCGAAGAGGGCTTCCAACCGCTCGGCTTCTTCTGCTCTTCCGAGGCGGCGGGCAGCCTGCGCGGTGAGATCGGTGGAGCGGGCAAAATAGGCGGTGCCGATCAGATCACGCGGGGTGTCTCCTTGCATGTTGCCGGACGACGGGTTCGGCTGGAGCCAATCGCCGAAGGCATCGACATCGACGATGTGGTTCCTGGCCTTGCCTTCGTACCAACCGACCCAGCGGCGCATCATGTCGAAGTTTTCCTCAAGCACCGAGAGATCACCGGTTCTCACGTAGATTTCCCATGGGACGATCGTGGCGGCGTCAGACCAACCGGGGCCGCCGCAGCGGTTGCCCATGAGGCCTTTCACATCCGGGACGACACTGGGGATGGACCCGTCAGGCTGCTGTTCGAGGCGCATACTTTCCAACCAGCTCGCGAGGAAGGAATACACGTCGGCATTGAAAAGCGCGGCGGGGGCGAAGGCTTGTGCATCGCCGGTCCAGCCGAGGCGTTCGTCGCGCTGCGGGCAGTCGGTGGGGATGTCGAGGAAATTTCCGCGCAGTCCCCAGACGATGTTACTTTGGAGTTGGTTGAGGAGTTTGTGTGATGAAGTGAAAGTCCCGCTTTCAGGGAAGTCCGAGTGCAGCACCGCGCCGGTGACCCAGTCCTTGTTCGGGCGGGTTCCCGCAGGCAAGCCGCTCAGTTCGACGTAGCGGAAGCCGTGGAAGGTGAAAGTCGGGTGCCAAGTGGCGATGCCGTCAGCGGCGGCGGTGTAGGTGTTGGTGGATTTAGCGCTGCGATAGTTGGTGGTGTAGAGCGCGCCGCTTTTTTCTAACATTTCCGCGAACCGGATGGCAACGGCTTGGTCCTTGCGAACGGGTATTGTCATGATCGGCCAGCCGACGATGTTTTGTCCGAGATCGAACACAAACCGGCCGGACTGCGGCTCCGTGACGGAGACGGCGGGGATTTTCCTGGTGACCCGCACCGGATGGTGGCGCTTGGGAGCCAGGGTGACCCCCTCCAGCGGTGCATCGGTGCTGACGGGTAGCCAGTCCTTATCATCGAAGCCGGCCATGTTCCATTTACCGAGGTCCTTGCGGGCGTCGAAGTTCTCTCCATCGTAAACGCCGGAAGAACGAATGGGTCCCTTGTTGGTCGCCTTCCAGTCGCCATCGGTGGTGACGATGCAGGAGCTCCCGTCGGTATGGGTGATTTCGAGTTGGAGGAGAAGACGGGGCTTGCGACCGGACGGCTCTAACGGCTCCCAACCGAGACGGCCAGCTTACCAGCCCTCGCCGAGGATGACTCCGATGGCATTTTTCCCCTCGCTTACATTTTGGGTGACGTCATAGGTGAGCGTCTCGATTTTCCGTGTGTAGGGAGTCCAGCCCGGGGCCATGAAATCGTTGCCGATCTTGCCGCCGTTGAGGTGGACTTCGAAGACGCCGCGTGCGGTAACGTAGAGGCGGGCGGAGCGGATTGGCTTTGCAACCTCGAACTCGCGGCGGAGATGTTGGGGAACAAAGCCAGCCTCATTCGTAACGATCGCCCCGGTGAGCAAGTCGTATTTGGTGTCCTCGGGGATGACAGCCTGCTCGCGCTTGCCATTGCGGACGACGACCAGCGAGAGAGTCTTGGGCACACCGAAGATCGGGTCGCGACCGGCGAGGTCGTTGTTGGCGATGATCAGAGATTTCCCCTGGTCCATCCCCTGCTTGAGGACGGCCTGGACGTCGGCGAGGTGCTCGGGTTTCCCCTGCTCGCCGTAGTGAGCTTTCTCGATGACGACGCTGCCGGCCGGGGGCGCTTTCGCGGAATCCGGATCGAGACGAATCCACTGTGCCCGCCAATCCGACTTTTCTAACAAACCCAGCTCGAAATATGCGGGTTTGCTCCAGATGGACGCCTTGCCATCCTGATCCCAGAACATCACCTGCCAATGCACGCCGAGGCGGGAGACAAGCGGCTTACCGGCATAGCGGACCCATGCGGATTCTTGGGAAGCGACCTTGCCACTGTCCCAAAGATCCGCCTCGTCCGGCAGCAATCCCGGATGAGACGCCACAACGATGCGATAGGCAGATTGTGACTTCGCCGTTGAGGACACGGGAAGCTTCCATGAGAGTGTGGGGGATAAGGCATGGAAACCAATCGGCCCCACGAAACCCTCGCCGACCCTGAGGTCCATAGGCGCAGGAACGGACTCGGCAGAGAGCCGCAGGTGGCTGAAAGGCAGTGAAATCCCGAGGACAAAGAGAACAGTGGAACGATAGGTAAGCATTGATTTACGAGGTCATGGCTGCGCGGGCGAGTAGGAGACTTTGAGGCGGCCGAAAATTCGAGATTGGGACGGTTGAGGGATGGTGATGGTGATCGTGTCAATCCCGGCACTTGGGTTGTTAGGAGTCAGGGAGACGCCCGCCCCGCCGGGGATGGCGACATCCGTCCAATCGCTGAGGCTACTGCCGTATTGGAAGGCCTGGGTGGTTCCGGTGGCGGCAGCACGGCGAAGGACGGTGAAGACGACGTTGCTGCCGCTGAGGCTGAGCTTGGGGAGGATCTCGCTGCTGGAGACCGTGGGGTCGCCGCCCTGCAGCACGTATTCGAGCAGGTTCGGGATGCCGTCGTTGTCGGGATCGCCGTCGGGGGTTTTGTCCGCGAGGGCTTGCCAGGTAAGTTCGATCCACTCGACGAAAGGATCGGCCGGCGGGCCGTTGGCCACGTTGAGGGCGCCGGTGCCGGTGATGAATCCGGGCGAGTTCGCCGCGCTGTAAATTCCGGGAGATTTCCGCACGCCGCCGAGCCAGAGTTCGTCAATCACGTCGGTGCCGGCGTAGTCGAGGTGGAGCATCGCACCAGGGGCCACTGTCACATCCGCAGAGTCCGTTAGATTTGTCGATGAGGTTCCATTCCCAAGGCGGAGCGTGCCGGCCTGGACGGTGGTGTTGCCGGAGTAGGAGGTGGTGCCGGAGAGGGTGAGGGTGGCGTTGGAGGCCTTGAAGAGGCTGATGCGAGTATCGCCTGTGGTGCCGGTGGTGCCGCCATCGCCAAAGCCGTTGTCGGTGATGGTGCCCGAGAAGTTGCCGGCGGCGATGGTGAGGTTGTTGGTAGCGGCGGGTGAACCCGGGGCGCTGCTGCTCCAGTTGGCGGAGTTTCTAACGGTGCCGTTGCCGCTCAGGTTGACGATTGAAGTGGTGGTGTTCCACATTTCAAAAACGCCGGTGGCATTGACGGTCAGGTTCAGATTGCTGTTCCACTGCCTGAAAAAGTCGGTGCGGAGGAGCCCGTTGTTCACCACCACGTGGGTGATGCTGGCGATGTCGGAATTGACGATCAGTTGGCCTGTGCCTTCTTTCATGATCGATCCTTCACCACTTAAGGTTTGCGAGGTGGTGAGCGTATCGCTGCGGTTGAAGGTGAGGTTTGCGCCGCTGGCGATCGAGACCGCGCCGGTGCCGAGGCTGCCTGAAGTGCCGCCGGTGCCGACTTGGAGGGCGCCGCCGGTGATGTTCGTTGTGCCGCTGTAGCTGCAATTCGCCGCGAGGGTGAGGGTTCCGGGGCCCGCCTTGATGATGCCACCAGGCGAGGTGCCATTGCTGAACCAGTCCGCGTTCTTGATGCCGCCGGTGAGATTGAGCGTGCTGTCTGCTGCGACGGTGACGGTGTTATTGTTGCCGGTCACGCCGATGATAGTGGCGATGGTGGAAGTGGTGGCCCCGCCTGCGGTGATTTGCTGGTTGCCATTGAAAAGAAATAGATCTGCTCTGAAATCGTTGGGACCGCCGGTGACGAGGCCGCCGTTGAGAAAGAGATGGGTCGCACCGTTGGCGAAGCCTTGGACCGCGTCGAATTGCAGGGTTCCGCCGGCGTTGATGGTGAGTGAGCCGATGTCGCCGGTGGTAACGTTATAGGGGTTCACTCCACAGAGGACCCACTGGTCGTTGACATAGAGCGTGCCGCCATGGTTGACGGTCACTGAGCCAGTGCCGAGGGAGCCACGGGTGGCGCGGAGGGTGCCGGAATTGATGATGGTGCCGCCTGAGAAATTGTTACTAACAGAAAGATTGGCTGTGCCGGTTCCTTCCTTGCGGAGAGAGGCTATTCCATTGTCAGTCCAGTTTTGGAGGCTACCGTTGGCGGTGAGCGTACGGCCGCTGCCGACGTCCCAGAGGAGTTCTCCGGCGATGATCAGGCTGGTGTTGAGGGTGAGGTTTCTGCTGTCCGCAGCAAGGGTCATGCTGCCGCCCAAGGAGGGAAAGTCCCAGCTGGGTTGGCCGAGTTTAGCCGGTGCCATGATGATCGGGCCGGAGCCGCCGATCGTGATGTCGGTGGTGAGTCCGCTATGGAGTGAGAGATTTCCCCAACCGATGAAATCATCGACGTTCATGGTGCCGTTGATGGCGTTGGAATCGAAGCGGTAGTTCGTCCATTGGGCCCAGGCGTTTTCCAGATAGTTGGAGCCGGTGTTGTAATCGGCGTTGGTATCGCCTTGCCAGGTCAAGATGGTGGGCGGCGGAGTGACGATGACCCTTGAGATGTCGAGGTTGTCAACGCGGGTGATGTGGTAGCCGTTGTTGGGTTGGGCACCGAAGGTGATGAAGCCATCAGTAGCGGCGAGCTGGGTTAGAGGGTAGGTGCCAATGAGCGTGGCGCCATTGAATAGCGCGGCCTTCGAGCCATTGCCATCGAAGGCGGAGCCGCTGCCTGCGGTGTCCGAGAGGATGATGCGGAAATTGTTGCCGCTGCGGCTCGCAGATGCCACTTGGCTGCCATTGACCCAGACTTGCACGGTATTGTTCCGCACCGGCCGGATGGCGAACTTCGACGCAGCGCTGTCCGCGTTGAGGCCTTGTCCGCTGCCAATGGCGACGGACGACCACGAACTGTCGTTACCGTTGTCCACCCAGACGTCCATCTGGAAGGCGAGCGCTTGGTCGAATTCGTTGGCCACCGAGGCGAAGTCCTGGTTGAGGCTGGCGCGGGAATTGTAGCCACTGTCGCCGACGAGCAGCATGGTGCCTCCATTGCCGTGCTGGGCTTGCCAGCCACCGCCGCCGGTGATGGTGTAGGTGGTGGGCGCGAGGTATCCTTGCTGATCGGCAGCGAGGAAGTTGTTGAAGGTGCCCGATTCAAAGCTATTTGTATTGAAGTTATCACTCAGCATCAAAAGGCCGACGGGGACAGGCGGCGTGGCGAGGGCGGTGACTTGGGCGGCAGTGAGTGCGCTGGAGTAGAATTGGGCGCTGTCGAGCGAGCCTTCGAACATCGGCATGATGCTGCCTTCCGAACGGGCAAGGTAGTTATGCTGGAGTCCGGTGGTGGTGTTTTCCGCGAGCAATTGGTCGGGCCGGAGGGTGATGGATCCGCTGGCAACGGCCGTGCCATTGACGTAAAGCACGACAGTGGTTCCGTTGAGGGTTACGGCGATGTGCGACCAGACGTCGGCGGCTAGACCGGCTGCGGTGAGTGTTTGTTCCGTGCCGCCATTGACGATGGAAAATCTCGCCTGCCCGGAGGCATTGGAAGTCGTGAGGGAGAGTCGGCGGGTGCTTGAAGTGCCGAGCCAGAGCAAGGCCTGATTGGAGGAACTGGTCGTGGGTTTCACCCATGCGCTGAAGCTGAACGCGCGGCTATCGCCCACGCTGCGATCGAGCGCGATAAATTGGTTGCTGCCATTGAAAGTGAGAAGGCCGCGGTGGTTGCCATCGCTGGCGGTCCAGGTGGGAGAGCCGATGGTGAAGGCATCGGTGACGCCGTGTTGATCCAGCGCGCGGGAGTCGTGGGCGTTGCGGAAATCATAGGCCGCGTAGAGCCCGGCGGGGGTGGCGGTGGTGAAACTGGCCGGAACACCGACGAAGGGCAGGTGGCCGAAGGTGATTCCGCCAGTGAGCGTATTGTTGCCCATGTAGTCGCCATCGACGATGGCATTGCCGCTGAGCACGCCACCGACTTGATGGAGGGCGCTTCCTTTTGCCACGGAAGTGCCCTGCATGTTGGCGGCGACCGTGGCGTGTTCGAGCACGCGGGCGTTGTCGGTGATGGTGCCGCCATCGACAATCGCCCAGTCGCGGACGCGGGCATTGCTGTTGACCGTGCCGCCGCGCACCCAGGCGTGACCGCTGATGATGGCAGTGCCGTTTACGGAGCCGCCCGTTACGACTGCGTAATCTTCGATCCGGGCATTATTGCCAACCGTTCCACCGAGAACGCGGGCGTTGGGTCCGATGAAGGCGGTGGATGCGACGCTGGCGGTGCTGGATTTGAACCCGCCGCCGTTGTTGTGTACTACCAGCCCGGTCGTCGCACCATTATTTCTCTCGCGCGGCGTCGCTCCGGTGACCTGCACTTCGTAGTGAAACCGTGAGCGCGAAGGGTGGGAGCGGAAACGGAAGGCTGGCTCGTCGTGGCCCCCATAGTGGAAAACATCCGGTGTTCCTGCTACGGAGAGGTAGAGCTTGCTTTCGTTCGCGGCGAGGGTGATCGAGCTGTTGCCATTGCTCCACAGCGGCGTATAGCGTTCGACACCCGTATCGCTGACGGCGATCAACGAAGCGCGCCAATCCGCGCCGCGGGCGGAGTCGGCGAGGCCGCGCAAGTTCACCGTGACCAGACGTCCGGCTCCGCTGCCGCTGGGGATCAGCTCGTGCATCGCGTAAGCGCCTTGGGCGGGTGCTTTGTTCGGCGGGACGCGCCACCATGTCGGATCGTCCGCCCGCCGAATGAGATCGGTGAAAAAATGGCGGGCGTTGCGGGTGGAATCCTGGGCGTTGAGCTCGGCCGTCATCGCCGCCTGGTTGGAGAAATCCCAGGTCGCACAGCGCCGGGCGTAGTAACCGGAGAGGTCCTTGAGCGAGGTGGTGGGTGTGATCCGGTCCAGCGCGTTCAGCGGGAACTCATTTGGCTGGGTTTCCTGCCAGACTCGCTTGATCATGCCCTCGGAAAGATCCGGCAAGTTGTCGGGATTGGTGTCCACATAATACATGAACGGCCAGGTGAGGTAGTAATTGCGGCCCGAAGACATCATGAAATGGCCATCGCGCACGCCGAGCGACTCGATGTTAGATCGGTTTGGATAGACGTTCTGATAATATTGGAGCCAGCGTTCGCGCGCGTAGTTGGCGTGGGTCTCATACCACTCGCCGTTGACATTGCCCGAGGTGTTGTGGAACTGGAAACAGTGCATCAGCTCATGCGGGACGATCCACGTGGGAGGATCCACCTGAAGGCCGTCTGGGGTGATGTTGAGCTGGGCGAGGGAGGTGCCGCCGTGATCGTCGAGACCAGCCCAGTAGCCGCCGTAATAACTGGTGACGTTGAGTTTGAAAGCGGTGCCGGAATTGGTGCCAACTGGAAAACACGGCTCGCGGTAGCCCATGATTTTCACATAAACCTGCCAAGATTCCTCGAGGTTCCGAAGGGTTCCACGGGCCGTGTTTGCATTCCATCCAAACTGCGCGGTGGTGTTGCTGTTCCAAATGAAACGGAAGCGTTTGGACTCCAATGAGGAGACCGCCGTGCCCGGGCCGAAAACGGCTTCGGGAGGAGTGGCCCCACCAGCCGCCGGGCATTTGGCGGTGAAGCGTGGCTGATAGACCGTGGGACTTGGTTCGTCGCCAACGCGGATGTAGTCGATGGCAAAAGCCACTCCCGACGCATTGCCCGGATCGA
>CALMKO010000197.1 GCA_937867415.1 uncultured Verrucomicrobiota bacterium
CGCCGATGCGCCAAGCGGGCTCAGTTGCGGTTTGGGGATTTGCTTAGGATGGTTTCCGAATCACGGTGGAAATCAACTCGGACCATCTGGAAAATGTTAGGTCCGGCTTGCTGTCACCCGGGCGCAATGAATCCGGGTGTCCGGTGAAAAGCGCGGTTTGGAATCCGGCGGCGGCAGCGGGAAGGATGTCATGCAGTGGATCGTTGCCGACGAAGAGCGTTTCTGCGGGACTGATGCCACGACCTGCCAGGCGTTCGCTGATGATCTGAAAGAGCTCGGGCGCTGGCTTGGCGATGCCGTGTTGATAGGAAAGCACGGTCAGCTCGGGCGCAAACAGGAAGGAGACGTCGCCAAGATCGGCAAGCGTGTTGCATTGCGCGTTTGAAAGCAGGCCGAGCGAGATTCCAGAGCGGGCGAGCGCTTGGATTGCCTGCTCCGCGCCGGGGATGGGGCGTGCCGGGTGCCATGCGTTTTCAAGTTCCAGGACCATTTCGGTGACTTCCGTGCCAGGTGGAAGATCGAGAATTTTTCGCCATAGGATGCGGAGGTCGACTTCGGGGAAGGTGGTTTCCGCAGCCTGATGATGTCGAACCACGGCCGCATGGAGTTCGCTGCTGGGGGAGGCTGGGGGAGTGTGGCCGGCATTCCGGAGAATTTCCCGAAGGATGGGATCGCTCAGCGGATCCGGCCGCACTCCTCCTCGGGGTGCGGCGAGCAGAGTGCCGTAAATGTCGAAGATCACCGCCCGGCAGGCCTTGGGTTGTGGGGTGGGGGGCTTGAGCGCGGTCAGCAGGAAATGGAATTGCCCGGCGGTGAGAAACCGGGTGAGTATTCTATCAGGCGAGACGTGCGCAAGGTCTGACTCGGGTGATGCTTGGATCGCTTGATAGATGTTCAGCAGATTTTCCTGATAGATCGTGCTGGAGTAGGGTGCCAGTTGCTCGGGTGTGGCGGTGGGCCTGCGGTTGTGGAGCACGGCGGAAAGCCAGGCGGCAGCGGGTTGGCGCCCGCCGTTGATTTCGACCTCGGGGATCCCGTGGTGGGCAGGGTCGGAGGTGAAGCGCTCGATGATTCCCTGCTGGATCGCTTCAGGAAGATTGCCAAAATCCAGCCACCCGTCCTTGCCGAGTGTGGCGAGCAGCGTGTCGATCCAAGCGCTCGGAAGCGGACGTTGATAGGCGCGATGGCTGCGTTCGAGATCGGTGGTGAGGTGATCGTTGAGGATAGTGAGGTCGATCCAGTCCACGGGGATCAGCAATCGATCATAGAGTTGACCTGTCTGGATGCCGTGGCGGGCGTGCTCGCGGGTGAGGTGAGGGAGATTTCGCCCGAAAAGGGGTTTGCCGTGGGCGATTGCTTCGAGAAAGGGCAGCCCGAATCCTTCGGCGACGGAGGTGGTGATGAAGTGGGTGGCGTGGCGGACCCAGTCCTCAAAACTGCTGGTGGCCCCGGCAGCGGGGGAGAAGCGGCCGACGACATCAAACTCAATCGGCAGGCGCTGGCGGTTGGCAAACCTCCTCCAGGTGTCGTGGATGGGTCGTGCATCGGGATTGCGAGGGGCGCGGCTGACGGCGAAGC
This sequence comes from uncultured Verrucomicrobiota bacterium, assembly GCA_937867415.1. Taxonomy (GTDB): domain Bacteria; phylum Verrucomicrobiota; class Verrucomicrobiia; order Verrucomicrobiales; family Akkermansiaceae; genus Luteolibacter. Next base: position 1,579 of record CALMKO010000197.1, read on the forward strand.
CGGAGCCGCTTGGAGCCATGGCGGCAAGGAACACCATTTCGCCAAGGTTTTTACGTCGGACGCCGCGGACCGGTGCGAGCACGATCGCGGGCGCGGAGGAGTCTGCCGTGGGGTGGGCGCTGGCGGATGGGATGGGGTTGGGCAGGATGCTGCAATTTCCCCGGGGGAGGCCTGCTTGGGTAAATGTTTCAAGGTCGGACGTATTGAGAAATGCGTAGTGGATGCGACTTGAGAACGGATAGAGTTTCCGGCAATTGGCGATGAGCGGGTAGTTTCCCGGGCGCCCGGACTCCGCGAGGTCGTGGATCTGAAGAACCACCCGTTCCTGCGCGGTGCAAAGATGGTCAACGATTTCCGGGACGAGCGGGTTTTTTCCGAGCGAGTGGTTGTGGAAATGCCAGATATGCGGGGGTGCTCCCAAGGCTTCAAACGCGAGTTGTCGCAGTTTTTGGGTGAGCTGGCTGGAGGTGGTTTCTCCCGGGTCTGTCGTGTATCCCAGTTCCGGAACGATCCGCAGTGGCAGGGAAGCCGGAAAGTCGGCGCCGCCAGATCCGACCAAGATGACGTGTGGAATGCCTGCGCGGGTGAGAGCGCTTGAAGCGGCGACGATGACTTGGGAGACGCCGCCTAACTCCAGATGATAGTGAATGATCGCGACAGTCATCGGTGCCATCGAGGTTGGATTCTACGCGATGCTAGCGCTGGAAGCGGGCGATGGGTGCCTGGGCGCCTTCTGAGGTGAGATAAAGGGTTTTGCCGTTTTTTGAGAACGCGATGGACTCCGCCTGTCCAAGCTGGTGGGTGCCCAGTGAGGTGGCGGGGCGTGCGAAGGCTTGGGCCCAGGATTCCTCCGGCTTGCGGAGAAAGAGAAAGACTCCGTAGTAGGTGGTGATGGCGGCGGTGCTGCCATCCGCCGTGATGTCGAGGCCGGTCGGCTGATCATACATGGGGATGATCGCGCCGCCGGGGGACTTGACTGCGGTCTGGCCGATGGGGCTGAGGGTGATGACCCCGCGTTTTTGAGGGGGGCGGAGCGGGATTTCGTAAACTTGGGGCGGCTGTGTGCGTTTGCTGATCAGGATGATTTTTCCGGCCTGGGCATCGACGGCGACCGATTCACAGTCGCGCGGTCCGTCTTGATAGGTGAACTCGATTTGCCAGCTGGGTTGCCCCGTTCCGGCGAGGGTTTTTCCGGGGGCGGGAAGCCGGGGTTCGCGGATGATGTAGAGTTTGCATGATTTCCGCCGGGCGTTGTTGTCTCCGGTGTCGGCGATGAGCAGGTAGTTCTGGCCGTCGAGGGTGAAGGAGGCGAGGTCTTCCCAGTCGATGTTGGCGACGTTCTGGAGGCGGATTTTTCCACGGGCGGTGCCGTTGGTTTCGGTGAGGTGGACGTCTGCGGAGCAGCCGCTGTCGTTGATGACCCAGAGGAAAGTGGGATCGGCCGGAGAGGCGGCGAGACCGCTGGCCTCGGTGATGGCCGGATCTTGGATGCGCTGGCGTTCCGGCAGCAGCGAGAACTCTGCGCCGATGAGGGCGCCGCAGGGGAGGAGCGATAGTCCGGTGAGGGCGGTGCGGAAAGTCATCGTGCCAAGGTCTTTGGGACGGGGGCGTTCCTCAGGGCCTTGCGCACCCTGGCTTGGAGGTCGGCGAGCACGTTCATGAAGTAGCTGTGAGCGTGCTTGGAACTCGGGTAGGGGGTGAAGTAGGTGTGGACCTTGCCATCGGTTCCGCCTTTGGTGGACATCCAGTAGAAATGGTCCGAAGTTTGCATTTTCGCCCAGATGTCCGTGAGTTCGGGGTCGTTGGCGGTGACGATTTCCTGTTCAAGCTGATGGACTTTCTGAATCGCTTCCTGCTGCATCGCATTTCCCATCCATGCGGAGAGATCGCGCTCGGTATCGGCCCAGGAGCTGATGGCACTGCTCACATACTCGCGGCCCGCGCGATAAAGCTCGACGGCGTCTGAGGGGGTGACCCATTGGAGGCCCGCCTCGTCAAGTGCGTCGGGCATGGCCTCCCAGAATTTGAAAATCCCGTGCTTTTCCAGCTGATGCTCGCCGATGGTTTCGTAGTCCATGAAGAGATTCACGAGGTCCCCATCACACTCGCTGAGCCATTGGGCAAACTTGGCGGGGGTCAGGGGGAATCCGCTCCATGTGGGATCGGAGAAGCGGAATCCGAGGTCGTCGGAAAGCTGGGTGTTTCTCAGCAGGGTCTTGATTCGGGCGGTGGACGGTGCGCGGTAGAGGTAGTTGGGCGAGTGACCCTTGAGATTGGCGGTCACACCTTCGGCGATCACCCCGTCGAAGCCCATGGTTTCGGCTTTGGCGGCGATGTGGTCGTTGTAGATCAGCTCTGTGTTGCGGAAGACCCTGGGTCTGATCGAGAATGTGTCCTCGATCATTTGCAGATGCATGTCCACTTGGCGGTCGAACTCTTTGTTAGAGTGAACGAAAGCCAGGGAGTGGTAATACGTCTCGGCGAGAAGTTCCACCCCTCCGGTGGCAACGAGCTCTTTGAAGGAGGCGAGCACATCCGGGCGGTAGCGCTGCATTTGCTCGATGACCACGCCGCTGATCGAGAGGGCCATCCGGAAGCGCCCTTCGTTTTTCTCGATGAGCTGCTGGAACATGCGATTGGCCGGCAGGTAGCATTTCTCAGCCACTTTACTCAGGATTTGAGCATTCATCGCCTCGTCCTCATATCCCGGAGTCTTGATGATTTTCCGAGAATCTTCAGAAAGCAGGCGGTTCGGTTGATGAACTTGGAAGTAGAGGCAGACGTCGGGCATCGGGTTGCGTAAGTGAAGTAGGCTTCATGAATGAAAAAACCAAGCCAATATTGACAGTCATGACCCTAGCAAGTGCCGGGCCAAATTCGCGATCGGCCGTGGTGGGACCGTGACAATTTCGCCGCGACGGGCCGTGGACTAAATTCCGCGTGCTCGGGTGTGGGATTTGAGCGAGGTTTGGAAATGAAGCGAATCTGGATGATTTTTCTCGCGGCCATGACGTCCTGTGCCTGGTTGCCGCGGCCTACGCCGGTGCCGGTCGGGCAATTGGCCGCAGGGAGCGGCAGCGGGGCGGAATTGGTGGTTTTCCTGCCAGGACGATGGAGCCGGGTGGCGGAATTCGAGCGGGAGCGCATTTTCGAGATCGCCGCAAAGCGCTGGCCGGATGCGCGCCTCGTTGCGCCTGACCTGCATCTTGGATATTATCAAAACCAAAGCGTGGCACGGCGGCTTCATGAGGACGTCATTCTTCCGGCCCGTCGCTCGGGAGTGAAAACGGTGCGCTTGGTCGGGATCTCCATGGGCGGGCTCGGTGGCTTGATTTACGACGCAGAGTATCCCGGACAGGTGGACCAATTGATTTTGCTGGCGCCTTTCGTGGGAGAGGAGGAAGCGCTCCGGGAAATCGAAGCTGCCGGAAGTTTGAAAAACTGGCGTCCCGGCGCAATCGCTGAGCGTGACTTCACCCGCAAATTGTGGCTCAAGCTCCGGCAAGGCTGGGAAAGTGAAGGGCGGCGCCCACCTGTTCTGCTTGGGTGTGGCGATGGCGACAGGCTGGCCGCCTCGAACCGCCTTTTTGCACGTGAGTTTCTCAATCCTGGCGAACAGCGGTGGATTCCGGGGGGGCACGATTGGCCGACTTGGCGCCTCTTGTTCGAGCGATTGATCGAGAAGTGACGGTTGGGGCTTGGAAGGGGCGGCTTGGTCGTCCAAGCTCGCGCGTGTGAGGCGTCTCCAGCCATCGATTTTAGACGAGCCAATCGACTGATGTCGCTGGATAGTCGTGGCGGCCTCACCCACCACAACGCCACTCTCAAACCACTCCACAGAAACATGACGTTCCACCCTGAAAATCGCCCCGCAGCGCAGCTCAACCCGATGGATGCGGAAATCCTCGTGCGCGAGGCCTCGCACTGGATTCAGCCGCTTCGCGCGGAAATCGGGCGCTATCTCATCGGCCAGAATGATCTGGTGGATCGATTGCTGATTTCTCTGATGGTCAAGGGGCACATCCTGTTGGAAGGGGTGCCCGGCCTGGCCAAGACTCTTGCTCTCAAGACTCTCGCCTCGTTGGTAAATGCCAAGTTCAACCGGATCCAGTTCACTCCGGACATGCTGCCGGCTGATATTGTCGGCACCGAAATCTACGATCCAAGGGAGGCGCGCTTCCGCGTCAAGCACGGTCCGGTGTTTGCCAATTTTATCCTGGCAGATGAAATCAACCGCGCCCCGGCCAAGGTGCAGAGTGCGTTGTTAGAGGCGATGCAGGAAAAGCAAGTCACCATCGGCGAGCAGACATTTCCACTGCCCTCGCCATTTTTCGTGCTGGCCACCCAGAACCCGCTCGAACAGGAAGGGACCTACCCTTTGCCTGAGGCGCAACTTGACCGCTTCATGATGAAGGTCGTGATGGATTACCCGACGGAAGATGAGGAAATGCGGGTCCTCGACCTGGCTGGAACCACCGAGGAGATGCCTCTTCCGCAGCCAATTGTCAGCCTTGAAGCCATCCAGAATGCAAGAACCGTGGTCAACAGTCTCTATCTCGATGAGAAGGTGAAACGCTATATCGTGCGGCTCGTTCACGCCACCCGCCGGCCGGATGATTATGGGGTGCATATCACGCCCTTGATCCGGGTGGGCGCATCGCCACGCGCGACCATCAACCTAGCGCTCGCCGGTCGAGCCCATGCTTTCTTGAACGGCCGAGCCTACGTGACTCCTCATGACATCAAGAGCGTTGCCATGGATGTGCTGCGCCACCGCGTTACCGTGACTTATGAGGCGGAAGCCGAGGGATTGAACAGCGAGCAAATCATCACCCGGATCCTCGACGAGCTGCCTGTGCCATGATGAAACAGAAAGCCAGCACACCTATCAGCCTCAAAGAAGAAGCCCGTGCGGCGGAAATCCTCGGGCGTGTCCGGCGTATGGAGGTCCGCACCAATCGGCTGGTGGATGACTCTCTTGCAGGTCGCTACGCCAGCGTTTTCAAGGGGCGTGGTATGGACTTCGACCGGGTGCGGAACTACGTGCCCGGCGATGATGTCCGCACCATCGACTGGAATGTCACCGCTCGCACCGGTGAGGCGCATGTGAAGCTTTTTACCGAAGAGCGCGAGCTTACGATTCTACTTCTTATCGATGTAAGTGCCTCTTCCGACTTCGGGTCCGTGGTGGATTCCAAGCGTGAACTTGCAGCGGAGGCGGCGGGCGTGCTCGCGGCTTCTGCCATCCGCAATCGCGATAAAGTCGGACTGATTCTCTTCAGCGACTCGGTTGAGTTATATATACCTCCCGGAAAAGGACGGATGCATATCATGCGCCTGATTCGTGAAACCCTGTTCTTTCAACCCGCGCAGCGTGGCACGGATATCGCAAAAGCACTCGATTTCGCCAACCAGGTGATCCATCGCAAGTCCGTGATCTTTCTGGTGTCGGACTTCTGCCTCGGTGCGCCATTGGATGAGCGTCTGAATCTCCTGCGCACAAAGTTGCAGGTGACTAACCGCCGCCACGATGTCATCGCTGTCTCCGTGACAGATCCTCGCGAGGAGTCGCTTCCTGATGTCGGGCGCATCTGCATCGAGGATGCGGAAAGCGGGCAGGTGGTGGAAATCGATACCGGCAGCGCCAAGGTGCGTGAGGCGTTCGCGGCCCAGTCACGCAAGCGTCGTGAAATCACCGCGACACGGATACGCTCCTTGGGGATCGATTTACTCCAGTTTTCCAATGGAGAGAATTGGATGCCTGCGCTGATGAGTTTTTTCTCCAACCGCCGCCAACGCTCCGGGTGATTTTTTCCATCATGCAGCTTTTCAGTTTCATCTCACGTCATCTTGTCATCTGCACCGTTTGGATCGGAGCGTCTGCGGGTTTGTTGTTCGCACAAGGTCCCGACGCAGACATCCGCGGGCCCAAGGACTTGATCCAGATCCCCACTGCTCAAAGCCCGCCGGTTCTGCTATGGGTTTGTGGGCTTGGCGGGCTGGCCTTGGTGGCCTTGGTTGCGTTCCTCTGGACGCGACGCTCACGCAAACAGGCACTCCGCAGTCCGTCGCAAATGGCGCTTGCTGCTCTATCAGAACTTGAGCGGAATCCCAATCCGATCGCGGCGGAGGCCTTCGCTTCCCAAGCCGCCCTGACCGTCAGGCAGTATCTTGCCGCACGGTTTCAGTTGGCAGCGCCGCGCCGGACGACCGAGGAGTTCCTTCATGACCTCGCGTTGGCCTCCGACTCGCCCGTTGCTGCGGAGAGCGATCACTTGAAGGTTTTTCTCAAGTCCTGTGACCTCGCGAAGTTTGCCGCTTCGGATCTCAACTCCACCGAGCGGGAAGCACTCATCGAGTCTGCCCGCCGCTTCATCGATGCCACCTCCAAACCTGTGACGCCATGACGGAGAGTTTTCAATTCCTTCACCCGGAGTTTCTTCTCCTTCTGCTCCTTCTGCCCGTGTTGGCCATTTGGAAAGGTCGCTGGGGCAGACCCGTTGCGGTGCGGATGCCTTCGACGGATGATGCCATCAGCGTCGGTGCCCGGCCACGCACAAAGGTCGGTGGGTTCATGGCGTTTTTCGGGCTGTTAGCATTCGCGCTCCTGATCATCGCCTTTGCGCGTCCTCGCCATGGCAAAGGCTCGACCGAAGTGGAGGCCAGTGGGATCGATATCATGATCACCCTGGATGTTTCTGGATCCATGGAGGCACTCGATTTCAAACTGGAAGGGAAACCCGTCAACCGCCTCGAAGTCGTCAAAAACGTGGTCGCCAAATTCATCGGCCAACGCCCGAATGACAAATTGGGAATGCTCGCCTTCGCAGGACGCCCTTACCTGGTGAGCCCGTCCACCCTCGATCACGAATTTCTCACCAAGCGCCTGGCCGATGTGAAAATGGGGCAGGTGGAGGATGGCACGGCGATCGGTTCCGCCATTGCATCCTCCGTGAGCCATCTGCGTGACTCGACCGCCAAGTCACGCATCATCGTGCTGCTCACAGACGGGGTCAATAATGCCGGCGCGGTGAATCCGCTCACGGCGGCAGAGGCGGCCAAGGCTCTCGGGATTAAAGTCTATACCATCGGTGCTGGAACCCGTGGCGACGCTCCGGTCCCCGTGCAGGATGCTTTCGGTCGCACCCACCTTCAAACCATGAAGGTGGAGATCGATGAGGAAATGCTAAAGGAGGTATCCACCCTCACCGGCGGGCAATCCTTCCGGGCGACGGACACGGATTCACTCGAAAAAATCTATGATTCGATCAACCAACTCGAAAAAACCACTCGCAAGCTGAAGAAGTTCCAGCAGTATGATGAATTGTTTCTCTACTTTCTCATTCCGGGCCTTGGCTTGTTGTTGTTAGAGCTCGTTCTGAACCAAACCCGCTTTCGCAGACTTCCTTAAATCCACCATGGACGATACTTCATTGCACTTTGCCCAGCCGCTTTGGATCATTGCGGGCGTCATGGTTTGCGCGTTGGTGTGCGGATTGTTCATTCGTTTTGATCGCCGTCGGGAGGCGGACTTGAGCAAGCTGATCCATCCACGCTTCCGTGAGCGTCTGACCGAGGGTTTTTCTCCGTGGCGTCGGAATTCGAAACGGGCGCTTTGGTTGCTTGCGGTGATGTTGTTGTTTGTGGCCGTGGCACGACCCCAGATGGGCTACGAGTGGCGGGAGGTGAAACGCAAGGGAATCGATATCCTCTTCGCGGTGGATACTTCTCGGAGCATGTTGGCGGAGGATCTGACTCCGAATCGACTGGAACGGGCCCGTCTTGGCATCATCGACTTTGTGGAAAAACTGGAAGGCGACCGGGTCGGGTTGATTCCATTTGCTGGCAGCGCCTTTGCGCTATGTCCGTTGACTTTGGATTACGAGGCATTCCGCGAGTCGCTCAATGCGCTTGATACGGATTTGATCCCCCGCCAAGGCACCGATCTTGCGAGCGCGATCAAGGAGGCGGAGCGCCTGTTCAATGAAAACGGTAACAATCACCGGGTCCTCGTCTTGTTGACCGATGGGGAGGATTTACAAGGGGATGTGATCGATGCCGCCCGTGCGGCCGCCAAGAATGGCATGGCGATCTATACCGTGGGTGTCGGCAGTCCCGAGGGCTCCACCATTCCGATTGAGCTGCGCAACGGGCGGATGGATTTGGTGCGGGACGCCAGCGGTCAAGTGGTGAAGACCACGCTTGATGAGGGAACGTTGAAAAGAATCGCTGAGGAGACCCAAGCGCTTTACGTGCCCCTCGGGCGCGGTGCGGAAGGGCTCAATACGATCTATCAGGAGAAGTTGCGCCTGGTGCCCAAGACCGAGCTCAACCAACGGATGGAAAAGATTCCGCTCGAGCGTTTCGAGTGGCCGCTGGGACTTGCGATCGGGCTGTTGTTGTTGGAGTTTTTCATCCTGGATCGCCGGCGGATGAAAAAGGCTGTGCCACCGTCCTCACCTGCAAAGATGCGTGATATCGGAACTCAGACGAGCGCGGTATGGTTGTTGGTGTGTTTCCTGATGCTGCATTTATCAAGCCGTGCGGCGGAGACGGTGAGCCAGGACGCACGGGAAATCTATAATCAGGGAACCCAAGCCTACACTCAGGGAGATTTTTCGAAAGCTGCTGAAACACTGCGGGCCTCGTTACGAACTCAGGACCTGAATCTGCAACAGCGGTCCTATTATAATCTCGGAAACTCCCTCTACCGCGTTGGCCAGGGGACGCTCGAAAAGGAACCGGAGGCCACCATCAAAAGCTGGGAGGATGCCATCAAGGCGTATCAAGACGCGTTGGCTCTCAACGCCTCGGATGACGACGCATTCTACAACAAGGGCCTTGTCGAAAAGAAGCTGGAAGAGCTGAAAAAGCAACAAAACAAGGACGACAAGAAGGACGAGAAAAAGGAGGACGAGAAAAAGGAGGACGAGAAAAAGGAGGACGAGAAAAAGGAGGACGAGAA
>CALMKO010000198.1 GCA_937867415.1 uncultured Verrucomicrobiota bacterium
CAAATGTGACGAGCTCGCCTCCAAATGTGACAAGCTCGGATCCAAATGTTCGGACCTCGAGCCCAAATCTTCGGACCTCTGCGTCAAATCTTCGGACCTCGCCGGAGGACTTTCCAAATCCGCCGTGCTTGCCAGATCCACGGCCTCGGTTCCCGCCAGGCGATAGCTCGTGGCCCTCCCTTGCCCGTCGGGGACGAGCATCCTTTGATCGACCAGTCCTTTGAGCAAAAGGGTGATGTCGCGGGGGTGTAGGCGTGAGATCTGCTTGAGGCGGCCATTGGTCACAAAGCCCTCGATGTGTGCGGTCGCCAGGGCGAGACGCCCATTCTCATCAAGCTGGTCGAAAGATTTGCCGAAAAGGTCCCGCAAATCTTTCAAGGTCGATTCCGGGAGCAGGCTCACCGTGCGCAGTCTCATCAGCGTGGCCTCCGGCTCGTCGGATTCCCACATCTCAGGGAGGCGGTAGTGCTGGGATTTCCAGTTCTCCAGCACCCGTGGGATGCCGGACCCCGCTTGCTCGCCCAAGCCGATGAGGCTGAACATTTTTTGCAGGCTCCGGTTCCGGCAATCACTGTGGCCGCCCTCCAGTGCCTTCTCGATCGGAATGCGCATCTTCCCCGGATTCCGGAACCCGAAATAAACGGGAGCCTTGACCACCAGAATCGAAATGCTGGCGGAATAGTCCGCATGAACCAGCGAGTTCACCAAGGCCTCGCGCAGGGCCTTGTGAACCGGCGTGTCGTCTTCCCGCTCACCTCCTTCCAACCGAAATGGGACTTTCAGATCCCGGAACAGCCGTTGAATGGTCATGCGATAGAAATCGTAAAGATTGCCCGACCACGTGCCATCCGGGCTCAGCCGGTCCACCCATTTGGTTTTCGTCCCACCGACGGGCAGCTCCCGGTAGTCCACGAAATAATTGGGCACGACCTCATGAATGGCCTCGTGTTTTCCAAACATCAACAGCCCCGCCAACGTAAGCCCCTCCTCGCCCGTTTGCCGATCCTTCCTCCACCCGCCAAGTTTGCGGAGAAATTCCAGATTCTCGGCACCGTTGAATGGATGGTCCGGCTTCAGGGCCGCCATGCGGTTGCGGTAGGCCTTGAAACTGTCCATGTCCAAATCGTCGAACGTGTAACCGGGTAGAAGCCGCGCATCCCGCGCATCCTCGGTCTGCTCGGCGAGCATGCGTTTCACCTCGTCCTCGCGGCACAAGTAGTCCCCGGCATGATGCCGCTTATAGGTGCCCTTCAGCGGATTGCCGTTGATGAAGATCGGGCGCTCATGACGGGTGGCGCGGGGCACCTCGATCTCGATCACCCACCGACCTGCGCCTGATGGGAACCTCCGCACCATCGCGGGAGTGAGCAGGTTGCGGCTGACCTTCTGCGGGTTGTTCAATTGATTCCAGAGATCATCCAGCACCGGGTCGGGATTCTCAATGCCATGAGCATCAAAACTACGGTCTTTGAGTTCCTTCACACCCAGATAGATCATGCCGCCATCCGTGTTGGCGAAGGCCGAATAGGTCTCGAAAAGATCCTTCGGCAACGCACCACGACCGTCCTGGCCAAGCGCGCTCTTGGCTTCGAGATCGATGTCTTCCCGGAGGTTATCAGCGTTGAATACGGCGTCAGTCATGGCTCAAGGATTCAAAGTTCCCCGCGAAAGGCGCGGTGCTGGAGGGCGGCGAAGAGGGCGTCCAGTTCGGCGAGGTGGGCGCGCTGCGCGGCCTTCTGGCGCTCGACGGATTCGACGATGGCGGCGAATTTTTGTTGGAGGGGAAGCGGGGGGACGGTGACTGTCGCAGCCTTGATCAAGCCGATGTTCAATGTTGGCTGGCTCACGGTTCTTGTCTCGTTGGAGAAATAGTTCTGAACGCCAGATGATCGAAGGCAGAATAGCATGAATTCGCGCTCCACTTTAGAACCAAGCGGCACCCGCGCTACAGCTCGCGCAATATTGTGACCCTTCGCTGCCAAGGGGACTCGGCAAATCGTTCCAATCGATCCGACGCAACTCACCAAAAGCTCGGTGCCGAGCAATCGGGAGCGCTCATATTGAGCATCGATTTTCGGATCAATGAACTTGATACCTGATAGATCAAGTTCGCCACCAACAAAGTCGCCGACTCGAATGAGCGGTCTCCCGCCGGGGCATTCGTCTCCTGGTTGTACAACTCCGTAATTGATGCGGTCATCATCGGCTACTAGATCACCAAGTTCGGATTGTGGCCACCCCATCGGATTCTCGACCGGATCGCCGAAGAGGGTGAGGAAGGAGGATTGGAGGAGGGCGTCGAGTTGGGCGATGGCCTCGCGGCGCTTGGCCCGCAAGGCGTCCGCCGCATCCAGAATCGCCGCGATCCGCTTCTGCTCGGCGAGGGGTGGGAGGGGGATTTGTAGTTGCTTGAGAGTGGAGGCATTCACGCCCGGCTGTGCCGCTCCTCGTGATCCTTTCGTGATTTGCTTCCAGTAGTCAACTGATTGAAAAAAATGTCCGACAAATTTGGGATCTGCGATTTTCTTGAGCCGAACTCGAATCAGGTATGATGCAAAAACCGCATCATCCGGACATTCATTGATCAGATAACTCTTACCGGTAGTAGCCCCAGTTCGGGCAAACACAATATCGCCAGCTTTCAATCTGGACGATTCCGATTCTCGCTTATCACATTTGCACCAAGGAACAGACCTCCAATCAACTTGCCCGTCTTGGATGTCGGTGATTCGAAGAAACTTTGGTCCAATCGGTGAATTTGCGGCGGATGCCGTTACACCGTAATCAACAGACTCGGCGATTTGCTCTAATCGCTGGTTCATTTCAACAGCCCCTCCAGTTCTATTCTGCCCTTGGCAATCTCGTCTTCGAAATTCATTTTGCATTTCCTCATCGTGCTCCTCTTCCGCGCCAACGGCGCATCATCCCTCAGCCCAGGGCATCGCCCTGGGTATGAATCCCCCCAAAAATTCCCAAGCCCCAACGGGGCGGCACAAGAGCTACCGGAGACCATTCGCGCAGGTTGTAGCGGCCCTTCAGGCCTCAATTTCACCACCCGTCCACACCTAGGGCGCTGCCCTAGGCTGTCATGTTTTGGCCCTTCAGACCGGAAGAAATTGCATAGTTTACTCATTTCAGCAACCCCTCCAGTTCTTTACTGCCCTTGGCGATCTCGTCTTCGAGCTTGGCGATAGCGACGCAATCCTCTGAAGAGAAATGATTTACGGTGTCTTGATTGGGTGAATTTTTCATCTTGTGGACAGATTGGCGGGGCGCTTGCTACACAGAAAAAGTGTAATTTCAGTTGAAACGGAGGTGGGCGTGTGATCAATTCGGGCGGGTTGGGAATTCTCAGCCGGCATTGTGGCTACGGGGAAATCTCCGTGGCCCTTTGTTTTTTAAGGGATGTCGAATTCGGACTGAGTGAGGGTGGGGTTGAGGTCTTTGGTGGCCAGAATCTTGTAAGCGCGGTTCGTTTGCTCCGGCCGAAGGAACGCCAGACCAATCGGTCGCGCCACGAGATCAGCAAATTGGAGACCGGTCGAATTGACTTTTTTCGAGGCAAAAACAGGAACAAAGGGATAGGGCATTTGGTGTTTGTTGTCGCCTGCGCAGATCCGTCGGAATTCCAGTTCCAAGAGACGATCCTCCGCATTTCCCCTCTTCTCGAAGACCACATGGGAACGTCCTTCTTTCTGGCCCAATTCGATGAGTTTTTCGTAAAGCCCTTCAAGGCACCTTTGAGCGGCGATGTGGTAGAGATTATCCTCGGGCAGATGCTGCCCATCTTTGCGGATCGTATGGTGGAGAATACTGAACTCGGCTGTCTTCATCAGCGTGTTGAGCTCTTGATGGAACTCTTCGCGAATTTTGCGGCTTTTCAAAATGGCGAAATCATCCAAGGCCTTGCGGATCTCCCGCTCATGGAAGACCACCATGTCATGCCCGAAGAACCGGAATTTGAGATTTTGGAGAGCAGGGACAACCTGACGCGAATACGAGGATTTTTGGAACAGGCAGAACGCCAGAACGAAACAGGGGTAATTCGGGTCGGGATCCGATGAGGCATGCCCGCTCTCATCCACATAGACGATGTAGTCGCTGAAAGTCGGCGAATTCATCCCAACAACCCCTCCAATTCTTTCCTCCCCTTGGCAATCTCGTCTTCGAGTTTGGCGAGGCGGGTCAGGATTTTTTTCGGTGAATCGTGCTCGACGGTTTCATGCACGACTTCCTTGTAGCGGTTGAGTGAGAGGTCGTAGTTGTTGGCGACGATGTCGGCCTTGGGCACGAGGAAACTCTGGTCGGTGCGGGCGCGGGATTTTTCTTTGGCTAGGTTTTTCCAGCGCTTCAGAACATCGGGAATGTCGGACTTGTCGGGCTGCGGGGTGCGCTTGTCATCGAGCGAGAAGCCGTCCTGTTTCATGTCGTAAAACCAGACCTGGTCGGTGCCGCCGGAGTTGGTCTTGGTGAAGAACAGGATGGCGGTGGAGACTCCGGCGTAGGGCTTGAAGACGCCGGAGGGCATGGAGATGACGGCTTGGAGTTTCTGATCCTCCACCAGCATTTTGCGGATTTGCTGGTGGGCATTGGAAGAGCCGAAGAGCACGCCATCCGGCACGATGACCGCAGCGCGGCCACCAGTCTGGAGCATGCGCAGGAAGAGCGCCATGAAGAGCAGTTCGGTTTTCTTGGTCTTGACGATGCGCTGGAGATCCTTGGCGGTGGATTCGTAATCGAGGCTGCCCGCGAAGGGCGGATTGGCGAGGATGAGGGAGTATTTCTCGGTGTCGTCCTCATCGTTCTCGGAAAGCGAATCCTTGTAGCGGATATCCGGGTTTTCCACACCGTGGAGGAGCATGTTCATGCTGCCGATGCGGAGCATGGTGGAATCGAAATCGTAGCCGTGGAAGGTGGCCTCATTGAAGCGGCGGCGGGCGGTGGCATCCTTGTAGATGGCATCGCTGTGGTGGGTGGTGAGGTATTCCGAGGCGGCGACGAGGAATCCGGCGGTGCCGCAGGCGGGATCGCAAATCTTGTCCTTGGGCGTGGGAGCGGTCATATCGACCATCAGCTCGATGATGTGGCGCGGGCTGCGGAACTGGCCATTCTGGCCGGCGCTGGCGATTTTCCCGAGCATGTATTCGTAGAGATCGCCCTTGGTATCGCTGTCGGCCATGTCGATGGCGTCGAGCTGGTCCACGATGTTCGCGAGGACGCGCGGCGTGGGCATCATGAAGGTGGCGTCCTTCATGTGGTGGCTGTAAGTGCTGCCGCCTTCGCCCGTGATGGATTTGCCAAGATCCTTGATGAAGGGAAACGCCTTGTCCCGCACGGTGGTGAACATTTCGTCGGGGGAGGTTTCCTTGAAGCGTGACCAGCGGAGGTTGTTCTGCTTCGGGGTGAAAATGGGTTCCTCGATGGGTTTCTTGAGGCGGTTGGCCTTGTTTTCCTTGAGGGTGTGAAGTTCGTCCAGACGCTTGATGAAGAGCAGGTAGGTGAGCTGCTCGATGATGGTGAGCGGATTGGAAATGCCGCCGGACCAGAGGGTGTCCCAGATGCGGTCGACTTTGGATTTGATTTCGCCTGTGATCATTGAATGGGGGCAGGTCTAGCAGGGCGGTTTTGGAAGTCGAGGAGGGAAATTACGAGAGACAGGAAATTACGAGAGACAGAAACAATCAAAATCATCTTGTTCCTGTGTTTCGGGGGGCGGGGTATGGCACGGGCGCGTTGGATTGTTCCTTGGGCGGATTCAGATGAAAAACCTGCGATTGATCACCCGATTGCGCGGATGCTGGATTGGCGATTTGTTTTTGAGGAAACGGATCAAGAATCATTCCGGATTTACCTGCCGATGTCGCGCTGGAGGGAATCGCGACTGCGATCGAGGAGGCGGGTGAAGTCGTAGGTGCCGTTTTGCGAGGGCGTATTGAATGGTCTCGGGGTCGAGGGGCCTAATTTGATAAAGAACGGCTCTCAGTGGCGTGGGAAATCGGGTGGACTGGGCATGGTCCGAAGTGATCGAAGTGCTGAAAAGGGAGTGAGAAAAATGAAGGGAATTCCAAGCTCCTCAATCCCGGTTTTCGGTGGTTCCCGACCAGCACCAGAGGGTGGGATCAAGTTCGGCGCGGGCGGCAGCTGCTAGGGCCTGCGCGTCTGCATCTGGATTGAGGACTGCAAACACGGTGGATCCTGAGCCACTCATCAAGGCTGCGGTGGTTTCCCGGCGTTCCAGCAGCCACTGCTTGAGTTCGGCGAGGAAGCGGTGTTTTTGAAAAACGGGGCGCTCGAGATCATTGCGGAGAGAAATATCAGTTAGATTCTGCGGAGTGTAACGAATTCCCGGAAGTTCTAACGAATCCTGCCAGCGTCCGTAGGCATCCGGTGTCGGGACGGAAAATGATGGCTTGAGGAGCAACACTCGTAGCACGGGAGGCGAGGGGACGGGTTCGATTCGCTCGCCGCGTCCGGTGCAGCGGGAGGCTCCGGCACTCAGGAAAAAGGGGATGTCGGACCCAAGCGTGGCGGCCAGGTCATGAAGCGCTGCCACTCCGAGAGGATGGCCGTGAAGCTGGTTGATGCCTAACAGGGTGGTGGCGGCATCACTGCTGCCACCGCCGAGACCGGCACCGTGGGGGATGATTTTTTTGAGGGAGACTGAAACTTTTGCTTGGGTCCCGGTGGCGGATTCGAAGGCTCTCACCGCCTTTACGACAAGGTTCTGCGCATCGCCTGGAATGGTCGGATCATCGCAATGAAATGCGAATTCCGCCGCAGGTGTGAACGTGAGTTCATCCGCCAAGGCGGGTAATTTCACCATGAGCGTATCGATTTCGTGAAATCCATCGGGGCGCTTGCCAAGCACGCGCAGCGAGAGATTGAGTTTGGCGGGGGCTTTGAGGGTAAGTGGGTTCATGGGGAAGATTCGCGGACGATCATGGCCATCATGCGGCCGGTTTTGCCGAGTTCACGGCGGTAGCTGTAGAAGCGCCGCAGGTCGGAGGCGGTATTGAGTCCGCAATCGAGGAAATTTCCAATTCCTGCGTCGTGGGCTTGGGTGGCGATTTGCGCGGCGAAGTCGATTTCGTAGTCGGGCGGACGGATGCAAGGGCTGAGAACGGCGGTGACGTTGGCGGGATGGGTGCCGAAGTTTTGCGACATCACGGCGAGTGCATTGGCGAGGATGTTGCCTTCGGTGCCTTTTTTGCCGGAGTGAAGGAGGCCGATGGCCCCGGTTTTCCGGTCGGCAAGCCAGATGGCCCCACAGTCGGCGGCGTAGATGGTAAGGACCATCCCGGCGTGGTGGGTGATCAGGCCATCGACGCCGGGGACGACCGGAAGCCCGTCGGGGGCGAGGATTTGCGAAGTGGTGGGTATGACGGCGACGGCCGCGCCGTGGATTTGTTCGGCACGCCACCATGAGGCGGCTGGGCCTGCGAATCGGGAAACCGCGATTTGGTGGTGGCCTCGCAGCTGCACCATCGCCTCATCCCGGTCGCCGGTGATGGGTAAATCCGGGACACGCTCGACCCAAGCGGCACGAATGCCGGGGATCGAGTTCAGTGGTTCGAGAAAGGGGAACGCCTCCGTCACCCGGGGACGGTAACGGAGGCGCTGAGGATTCGCCAAGCTGGTTTATCGGTTTGGCAAAAACGATGGACTACGCGATCGCGCGGCCATGGATGGCGCGCTTGGTATGTTCCACGGTTTCAGCCTGGTCTTCATCCATTCCTGCAAGGATACCGACGAGGTCATTCGCGATTTCAGTGCGCATCTTGGAAACGAGTTCCGTTCCTTTGGAGGTGATGCGCACCATGATTTTGCGACGATCTTCGGCGGCGTGGAGTCGCTCAACGTAAGACAGCTTTTCCAAGCGATCAACCAAGCCGGTGGCGGCTGCGGTCGAGTGGCCCATCTTCTTCGCAATGTCGGACATCGTTAGATATTCTTCGCTGGATAAGTAGGTTAGGAGAAAGAACTGTGGAAATGACACATTTCCTTTGTTGAGTTCATTTGACAGGTTGAGGATGCAGCTCCGCTGGGTAAACAGGACGAAGTCAGCAAGACGGTCCGCATCGGCTTTCACCGAAGCGCCCGAGGCGTTCATTGTTTTCATTATGGCTGGTTGTAGTGTTCATGTTTTGGGACATGTAAGGGAGCACAGCCATTGCGGAAATGAAGATACCCGGTAACCCAGATAGTAATCAACTCCAAAATTAAAATTTTATGACTGTGCCTGATTTCTCAAGCGGGACGTTTCGAAAATACATAAAACCGAGAGGTTATGGAAGCAAAGAATTCACGGAATCTTAATTATTTTTTTGAACATTTTCGATTGGAGGGATTTCGGGGGCTTGCGTCGCTTCGGTAGTCTCGGGTTTGGGGGCTGGTTTGGCGGTGTGTTGCGAATAAACGGCATCGCCCACTTCGACGGTGCCGGATTGGAGGTCGGCTGCGGCGAATTCACCCAGGATCTCCCCTGTGGTTTTGAGGTTTGCGGTGCGTTCTTCCGGACCGCGGGTGGTGAGGATCCGGTCGCTTTCGACGGTCCATTTGCCGTAGCTTTGGATCAAGACAAAGCGTCGATCGGCTGGAATTGATGCGATGCGGCCGACCAGCTTGGGACCTTCCGCCTGGGGTTTGGTTGTTTCTTCTTCGGTTTTCTTCGCCATGGGAAACCACCCGCAGGAGCAGACGGCGAGGCCAAGACAGAGCATCCCTGAGATCGATTTCATGAGGGAACGATGGTGGCAAATTTGGAAAATGAAACCGACATTTTCACTCCGGCAGCAAACGCACTTCGTCGGCCTGGATCAGGCGTTCGAGACCTTCGGGGGAGCGGAACAGCAATTCGCCGGCAGGGCCGATTCCTTCGATCGACCCGGTTTTGGTGCCTTTTGCGGTTTGAAGCGACACGCGGTGTCCGGTGAGCACACAGCGGTGGCGGATGGCGGAGACCAGCATTTCAAAATCGCTGCCGATTTGGTGTCGGCGGGTGGCGAATTTCCGGATGATTCCGTGGAGCACATCCGCGCGGGAATGGGGCTGGGACAGTTCGAGCCGCAGGGAAGTGGCGATTTCCGAAACCTCCGGTGGGAAATGCCGGGTGTTCACGTTCAGTCCGATTCCCACGATTGCGAAATCCGCGCCAGCCTCGACCAGGATGCCCGCGACTTTGCGTTTTCCGAGCCAGACATCGTTCGGCCACTTGATACCGGGATGTAAGCCGAGCTCCTCGATGGCCTCCGCGACGGCGAGTCCTGCGGCGAGGGCGAGCCGCGGCCAGAAGGCAATGGGTTCTGCCGGGCGCACGAGGATGGAAAATGCCAGCGAGTCACCGGTGGGGGAGAACCAGGCCGCGCCGCGGCGTCCCCGGCCTGCGGTTTGGGTTTCGGCGAGGATGATCAAGCCGTCGGCCGCGCCAGCGAGAGCGAGATTGCGGGCCTCGTCGTTGGTGGATTCGACCGTCTCACGGATCAGGAGCCGGAAGGGATCCGGGAAATCCGCGGCGGTAGCGATGAAGGATTCCCGGCTCATGGTGTGTTAGATCGGGGTGAAGTCGAGGCCGATGTCGAGCGCGGGTGCCGAGTGGGTGAGGGCGCCTACGGAGATGAAGTCCACGCCGGTGGCGGCGATTTCCCGGAGGGTGTCGAGCGTGATGCCGCCGCTGGCTTCGAGGAGCGGCTTTGCCCGGGATCCACGCAGGCTTACGGCCTCGCGGAGTTGGGGGAGGGTCATATTGTCTAACAAAAGATAATCCACTCCCTGCAAGGTGAGGAAGGCGCGCACTTGGTCCAGATGATCCGCCTCGAGTTCCACTTCGACGCTGGGTTTTTCTGTCTTGAGTTGGAGGATGGAAGCTTGGATGGCTGGGATTCCCCCTTCGGAGACGAGGTGGTTGTCTTTCACCATGGCGCGGTCGTAGAGGCCGATGCGGTGGTTGGTTCCGCCGCCGTCGAGCACGGCTTTTTTTTCGAGAGCCCGGTAGCCCGGGGTGGTTTTCCGGGTGTCGAGAATGCGGGCCTTGGTTCCTTTGACTTGCTCGACGTAGAGGGCGGTGAGCGATGCCACCCCGCTGAGCCGTTGGAGGAAATTGAGTGCGGTGCGCTCGGCGGTGAGGATTGAGCGGGCGGAACCCTCGATCCGGATGATGAGCGCTCCCGCGGCGACCTGATTGCCATCCTCGATCAGGATTTCCACGGTCAAATCCGGATCGACCTTCTGGAAAACCCTTGCGGCGATTCCGACTCCCGAGAGCACGCCTTGTTTGCGAACCGCGACGAACGCGCAGGCGCGTTTTTCTGCGGGAATGAAATAACGGGCGGTGACGTCGCCAGCGCCGATGTCTTCGGCAAGAGCGAGATCGATGAGTATTTCTGAGTGATCGTGCATCGGTAGGTGAGAGGGTGGGGGAGGCTTTCGGAAATTTCAACTCATTCGCCGA
>CALMKO010000199.1 GCA_937867415.1 uncultured Verrucomicrobiota bacterium
GTCGCTGCCATCTGAATCCTGAAGATCGCTCCATTGAAAGAATCATGAAACAGTCTGTCATTGTTAGCACCTACAACCAACCCGCCTGGTTGGAAAAAGCCCTGCACGGCTACCTCTATCAGACGTTCAAGGATTTCGAACTGCTCATCGCCGACGATGGCTCGGACGAGCGGACCTTGGAGGTGATCGAAAATTTTCGAAAGTTGGCGGATTTCCCGGTGCGCCACATTTGGCACGCAGACGAGGGATACCGCCGCCAGACGATTTTGAATCAGGTCCTCCTCCAGGTGGAGCACGAATACATCATCATGACCGATGGAGACTGCATTCCGCGGAAGGACTTTCTCGCCGTGCATGCAGAGAAAGCGCGGCCCGGCCGTTTTCTATCAGGTGGTTATTGCAAGCTGCCCATGGATCTCAGCCTGCACGTTTCTCTGGATGACATCGCAAGTGGGCGTGCCTTCGATGTCGGTTATCTGCGCGAACACCAGCTCAAGGAATTTTCCCCATCCTTTAAAGTCGGCCTGCCACTGGCACTGGGTCAGCTGATGGATACCGTCACCCCGACCAAGGCTACATGGAACAACTGCAACGCATCCGGCTGGACCAAGGATCTCATCGCGGTGAACGGATTCAACGAGCAGATGCAATACGGCGGAGCTGACCGCGAGCTGGGCGAGCGCCTCGCGAATTATGGTGTGACCGGGTTGCAAATCCGCTACCAGGCCATCGTCCTGCATCTCGATCACAAACGCGGCTACAAGACGCCGGAAACCATGAAAAAAAACCAAGCCATCCGCGACGAGGTCATCGCGACCCGCAGCGTCTGGTGTCCGCACGGAATTCATAAACGCCCGAATCCTTGAGCCTAAGACTCGGAAAATCCCTGGAAACTGCGGTCCGCAAACTCCGCCCCCATCTGGTGCCGGCCTACCGCCGCGCGTTTTCCAAGCTCGTCGCCCGTGGTCTTCGTGAGCGGCGAGAAGGCGAAAGAATCGTCTGCTGCGACTTTTCAGATCCAGCGATCGACGCGGTGGGCGGGCGCTATTATTTCAGTCTGGTCCGGGATCTCATCGACGGCGGGTTTTTCCCGGTTTTCACGGCATCACGGGCCACGCTTTCCACTTTCGGCACGAGCCGGATGAAGTCGCTGCTACTCAAGGAGCGACTGGGAGTGATCGGCTCGCCCGGCGAATTGACCGAGCCGTTTGACCTGATCACGGATCGTGCCGGAGCCATCACGGCGAAAGCCGGGCATGTGGTGAGGGTGAGCTACGAGCAAAGGCTTTGCCGGGCCGAGAACGAGCTGGCATTTCCATTTTTCGTGCATCCGCAAATCACCACCAAGGTGAAGCTGCCGCTGGTCTATCAGGTTGATGAAGCCCGTCCTGTCCGGCTTTTTTTCGGAGGAAATACCGAGGAGGGAAAATATGATCAGGACGTCCTGCGAGACGTCTATCAGGTGTTGACCCGTCGCGAGATGCTGGACGTGGCCACCGCAGTTGCACAGCCCTTCTACCCGTTAGAATCAGCATCATGGCTTGCCTCGCCGGAAACCCATGACTTTGTGTTATGTGAAACCCAGCACTGCAAGATCCCTCAGGAACGCTGGCTTGAGGCACTGGGAAAGGCGGATTTTTTCCTCGCCTGCCCCGGCGTGGGCATGCCGCTGTGCCACAATCTCATCGAGTCCCTCGCCGCAGGAACGATCCCGATCCTGCAATACGCCAATTACCTTCCTGAACCCTTGGAAGACGGAGTGAATTGCCTCACCTTTACCGATTCGGATAGTCTGCGAAAGACGATTAGATTTGCGCTTGCCATGACTCAAGATAGTATTCGGAGCATGAGGCTGAATGTATGCAACCATTATCATGAGTTTCTTGCTCCAGGTTGTTTCGCAAATAGACTTCTGAATGGACCATCCCAAGAAACAAATTTGTTGCTGAATTCTTATCGCGTCCCCCGTTAGAACGATTCTTGCATTTTGAAAATACTGGACATGCTTTTTCTTCAACCAAACTTCCGGTGATGACGATTCAGGAATATCTACTTCATTCCAACTCTGATGCATTTTCATCTCGGCGAAAATGGCAATTGTTGACGGGCCGCTTTACAGGGCGGCTGAATCGGCCCTTATCAAAAATGATCTGGCCAAGATCACAAAAGCATCTCCGCCATTTCGATCACGAATACTCGTTCACACGCGACAAAATCGGCAGTCTTTCCGCCGTCTTTTTCAAACAAACACAATTGATTCGATCCATTCCGGTCCATGAGATTCTTCCGCAGATCACTCGCCCTGTGACGCTCGTCACCACTGGCCCGTCAGCCCTTGACTACGATTGGGAATCCCTCCGTCGGTCAGGTCGCATGATTGTGACCGTGACAGGAGGCACGAAATTCCTCCAGGATAGAGGATTCAACCCGGAATTGTTGGTTGTTACTGATCCGGATTTTTGCAAATTGAACGGTTTTCACATTCGCGACGCAGCAGGGATCCCCCTGGTGATCGAATACCGTTCTGCCGCGGCGGCGCACCGCTACTTTCCGACGAGTTTGGATCATCGGCGGGTTTCTCTGATCGAGCGGGTGAACAAATGGTATGGAATTCCAGAACTATCGCATGAAAGCCTCTGTTCCATGAATCGCGAGTCAGGCTCGCCATTCGTGATTCCAGATAATACCACGGATCGCTTGGGTCGGCTCGGTTGGTCGAACCGGTTGGCCCTCGGATTCTACCCTTCCTCCACTGTCGCCTTTGTGGCACTGCAGGTGCTTGTGGAGTTAGGAGCCAAGGATATCGAAATCGTAGGTATGGATTTGGGTGGGACTCACAGCGTTTATGCGAACGCTCTACCCAGCAAGCTCCAGCAAACCTATTCGACGATTATTCTACCATCATTCTTTTCGATGAAAAGTGCCCTTGCGGGGCGTGGTATCCGGATCAAAAATCTTTCTCCCGTGTCTCCGTTGCCCACGGAAATTTTTTGTCTCAACCCGAACTAGTCATGTTTTTCAGGAAGAAAATCGATTCAGGCTATATCTCGCCCCTGCCCAACATCTTGCTTTGTCGCGCCATTAAACTTCACCAGACAGACGAGATGTTTAAAAATGTCGGTGTCTGGGCCAGAACGACTTTGTTTGCAACCATCAGCCTTACCGCTCGGCGACATCCAAGCTATTTTGACGATCTTCCGAAGATATCTTTTCAGTTCTCTGAGAAAAAAGCGCCGCAGCCCGGCTATTTCACCATTTTTTGCGAACAGGGCTGGCTGCCACGTGAAGACTATCAGATATCATCTGCTGGCGTTAACCAGCACCACCACATGATCCGCCTGTTGAATCAGGATGCTGAGTCCGTGAAGTGTGGTCTTTCTGATGATGAGTTTATGAGTCGGCTGGATAAGCTGAAGAATTCATTTTATAATCTTCAAGCGCCTGCCGACCTTTGTGATCGCCCGTTTTTTCTTTTTGCCTTGCAAGTCACCAGCGATCTCAATCTGAAGCGTTCGGGTTTGGAACTCGCATCCATCGCCGGCCAAAAGAACGCTTCCACCATCATCAAGCAGAAGTTGAGTGAGATGATGTATGAAGCATGTCCAGATGCGCGGATTCTATTTTTGCAGCATCCGGCTGGTGCCAAGGACGACCCTCCGATCGAGTGGTGTTGGAACCACGAATTCGTTCCGAATACCCGCAAACTCCGGGCCCTGGATCTGGCGATTTCACCGAACTGCCGAGGAGTGATCACCATCAATTCTAACACAATTAACGAGGCAATGCTGTTTTCGCTGCCTGTGTTTCAGTTGGGAAATTTTCTTACGGGAGGATTTCCGAACAGGTTTTTTCCATACACTCTCGGTGAGTTTTTCGCCGATCCACGCCGTTGTCAGGAGATTTCTCAGCCGAAAAACTATCTAGGTACGATTTTGGAGAATCAGTGGAGCGCGGAACAACTCAGAAATCCTGCGGTTCTCCGGTCGCTGATCGAACAGGAGCTTTCCCGCGCTGGAATATGAAGGCCTCGGAAAACAAACCACCTCGCGTCGTTGTTTTCAGGAAGCGGATGCTTCCCTACTCAGAGACATTTATTGCCGCTCAAGGGAATCATCTTCCTAGCTGGCAGGCGGTCTATGCAGGTGCCACTGAAGAACGAAGCGGGATCCGATTGCTGGAAGGGGCGACGACTTGCATTCTTAACAAACAGGTGGCCCGATGGATCTCTCCCTTTGTTTCTTGGGCGTTTAAACGCTACGGCTTGATTCCAGCCGCGTGGCTGAAAAAACTGCGTGGTTATCAACCGGAACTCTTACATGTGCACTTCGGACCCGATGCCCTTTATATGGGTATTCCTCTTTCCAAAGCCCTTGGAATTCCATTGATCGTCACCTTCCATGGATTTGACATCACCATCGACGCACCGGACAGCCGCTACCAGAGGGAAAGGTTCAAGCTTTTCCAGCACGCGACAAAGGTCATTGCAGTATCCGATTTTATCGCATCGAAGCTGATTGAACACGGCTGCCCAGAAGAGAAGATCGTGCGTCATTACATAGGAATCGACTTGGAAAAATTCACTCCGTTTGATGGCCCTATCAGCCGCGAGGATATTGTGTTCGTGGGGCGTCTCACAGAGAAGAAGGGTTGTCGTTACCTCATCGAGGCGGCGATTCACCTCGCAGAGTTGGGAGAAAACCATCACCTTCATATCATTGGTGATGGAGTGCTGCGTGAAAGTCTCCAAATCCTCGCCCAACCGATCGCAAATCGTGTTACGTTTCACGGGAAACAAACCCCGGGTTTCGTCCGTGAAAAAGTTGGGAAAGCTGCAGTTTTTTGTGCTCCCAGTGTGACCAGTCGCAGTGGTGACTCGGAGGGACTTGGGATGATGAACCTGGAAGCAATGGCTCTGGGAACTCCTGTAGTAAGTACTTTTCACACAGCGATTCCAGAAGCAGTGATTCATGAGAAAACGGGAATTCTTGTTCCAGAGGCTGACTCCAAGGCGCTGGCAATCGCCTTGCGGCGTTGTTTGAACGACAGGGATTTCGCGGAAAAATTGGGAAAAAACGGGATTGCCCATGTTTGCCAACATTTTGACATCAGGAAGCAATGCGGAGGCCTCGAAATGATCTACGATTTTGTTGCTAAAAGGTAACCCTACTTGATCTTTTTTGATTCCTCGCCGCAGTTAAGATCGCTGATCAGATACTTTGGCAAATTTCCCGAAACTCTCTGGGAATGGTTTCCAAAACTTTCGAGAACTTCGGTGACGTTGCTGCAATACGTGGTGCGAATGTAAACGTCCGGAACCCGCGCTCTCCGAGATAGAGCCCGATCGCTGACGTGCCCACCACCACTTTGGCATCCACATGGAATTCCATACGCTCACCAACGAATGATGCTGGCAGCTCGGATAGTTGATGAATTTCAGGTAGAGTGCGCACGGCTTCCAGGATCCGCTGTTTTCGTGCCGAATCTCTTTCAGCGGGATGGAACTTGATTGCTGTGGAGCTGGAATCGGCAGCAATCACGCGCAGGCTCTCGCACAGAGCGTTGGTATATGATTCCTCCGAGCAGTTCCCAAGAAAGTATTGTGAATCCAGAAAGATCACCAGCGGCGCTGGCAGGGGAATTGCCTGGGCGAGGTGCTGCGATTCAAGCAATACCCTACCCGGAAATCCCTTGAAGCCTCCTTTTGAGAGCGCGAATACCCCGCCATATTTCGGAGAGTGGATGTCGAAAAAGTCACGGTAGCGGTTGATGCGCCCCTGGTAGAAAATCCGGCTTCGCATGTTCCATAACAGTTTTTTAAGCGGACGTTTTTTCACCCTTCCAAAGGTTCCCCCGGTCAATGCGGTAAATCCCTCTTCGAGGTAGAAATATCTATTGCACAACGGATGATTGGAGAGCAATTGCGAAAACGGATCCTTGCTGTGGTGGATGAAGGCGTCAAAAGGGCGCCCGATGGTCAAGTGGCTGACTTCTTCAATAAATCCCTCGATCAATTTTTCCGCTCCCAAGTAGCCGGGGGATTTGAGACGCTCTCCCCACAAGTCACCATTGAGGGCTACGGGTAATGAGGTGGTGGCGCCCCGGCGAGAAATCGCCAGAAATTCGGGATAACTCCGGAGCCCGGCCACCAGCTCCGCAGCAATTGCGGTGGTATGCGATCCTACGATGGCCAATGCTATTCTGGGTTTTTCCGGTAACGCGGTCACGGGAAAGGATTGAAAAATTCATTGACCGATGTCGATGTTGATGTCGGTATCAACGCCGATATGGCAGGATTGGTGATGTAACATAACGAATGAAGCCCTCAAGCTATTGGATTTAGATGGATAATTTACCCGTGACTGTCCTGTGTCCTGTGCGCGATTGCGCGGAGGCGATGCCAGCTCATGCTGCACATCTGCGCGACCTTGCGGGCGTCGTTTCAGAGATTATCGTCATCGATAGTAACTCCACAGATGGCACTCTGGATTGCCTTAAACGAGAATTAGACGGGCTGGATGTGGTTTATCTAAATCACCCCCCGGGCCTTTATCCATCATGGAATCATGGAATCATGGCTGCAACATGCGAATACTGCACCATCGCCACCGTGGGCGATGTGTTGCCTGTGGATTCTCTCAAGCGTCTCACGGAGACGATTCGGAAGTTTGAAGCCGACGCGGTGATTTCAGCACCGGAAATGCTCGATGCCACTGGAAACCCCTCGAAGCGACGCTGGCCTATCCACCAGATCATTGCGGAAAGCGGAATATCGGGGCCAAGGCTTATTGATTCTGCCGAGTGGCTGGCGATGACCTTGGGTTTTTTTCCCGCCACACTCCTATCCAGCAGCGCAGGCAATCTTTATTCGACAGAATTTCTTCAGAAAAATCCATTTCCCGCAGAATATGGTCATGCGGGAGATTGCGTCTGGGCCTTGGAAAATGGCCACAAGGCGCGTTGGGTGATCGATCCACAGGTGAAATCTTTTTTCTGGTTGCATCCCATATCCGCGAACCGTCAGCGTAGGAAGGAAGAACAGGTTCGCAGGGTAAGCGAGAAGGCCGAAAGCTGTTACCAAGAGTTCAAGTCACTTCTCATTTCCTCCGGGATACCCGACGACTTTGTGAAAATCCTCGGGGAAGCCCCGCGCCAGCAGCTGGAAAAGGCAATGATTCAGATTCAATATGACGCACTCGGCAACTCCATCTTCCGGAAATTTAAACCAAAGGGGTTCCTTTTGAAGCGAAGTCGGAAACGCATCGAACGGGAGATCTCAAATCGTCTTGCCCGCACCAGACGATTTGCAAGGAATCTTGGATCCACTGAAAGAACATCGCCTCATTGAGTATGTTTTCCCTGTTTCGAAACTACAGACTTTCTCAACGGCCGCCAAAGATTGTTGGGTTGATGCCCGCACGCAACGAAGGTGCCAAAATCCAGTTCGCTCTTAGAGCGCTTGCCCAGCACACGGACGCCATTGTCTATCTGGACGACTGCTCGCTCGATGACACATTAAGTCGTGTGAACGAGTGTCGCGAGGAATGCAGGGTCGAACAAGTTCTGACCAAACACCAATGGGTGCGTGACGAACCAGCGGACCGGAATCGCCTGCTCAATGCGGGACGCGAAATCGGAGGCACCCACTTCATCGTGATTGATGCCGACGAGGCGCTTACTTCCAATTTTCTAGAAGACGACCTGCTCAAGAGGCGCATCCTTGATTTGGCTCCCGGCGACCAACTCGCGCTCAGGTGGATCCACCTCTGGAGGAATGTCGGTTTCTTTCGCACGGATGGCGACAAGGGAACCGCGCGCTTCAAATACTGTATTTTCTGCGATGATCGGCGCGCCCGGTATTCTTCGGAATTCATCCATACTTCACGGATACCCCGCGTGAACGGTAACAAATACCGGCTCGAAGGTCCATTTGGTTTGCTTCATTTTCAGTTCGTCAATTGGGAAAACCTGGTTCTGAAACAAAAATGGTATCGCTGGTTGGAACGGGTCTATCAACCACAAAAGCCAATCGAGGATATTCTCACGCGTTACGGCAAGAGCGAAGACGAAGACGGGCTGGTCATCGAGTCGTGTCCCCCAAAATGGTTTGAAACTTATACATTTTTCGATTCAGCCGTGTTTCAAGAACCAGACAATTGGCGGATCCAACAAATGAACGAGTGGATGATCGAAAAAGGTGATGCCTATTTCAACGGGCTATCCTGAATATGGCATTACTCAAATCCAAAGCAAAAATCTTGTCTTGAGTCTCACCGATATGGTTGTCAGGCTTGTGAATCGGAGCTTAAATGGACTCTTGAGGTTCATGCCCTCCAATCAAGAACTTCGTTTGGCCATTCGTTTGGCCCGATTGAGCAGGGATTGTATGGAATTCATTTCTTTTGCTGCGATCCGGCGCGCCTGCTTGCGACGTGCGATCCACGGAAAGTAGTCACACAGCGGAATCAAATCGCGATGCCCGATGCCATCGATCGCTACGAGTTGGATCGAGCCGTCGGCCAACCTTCGGGCGCTGAGGTTGCCCGGATTCAGATCCCGGAGGATCACACCGCTCTCTATCAAGCGACTGAGGAATTGGTCCAGTGCCGCTTCCCAAAGTGGCCGCTCACGCTCGACGGTGCCGTCCCGAAGGCATTCACCAAGTGTGCGAGATACCTGTCCGTCATCATTTCGAATTAGATCGAAAACGCCTCCTGGTCCCAGGTTTGTTTCGACCATCCCATGGAAATGCGGGATGAAGTTGTATTCCAGCTTTGGCTTGATCCTCCTCAGCTTCAGATAGTATTTGGCTTCTTTGGACGTCTGACGGCAGCCTTTGTCGTGGTAGTCCACCTTGATGCACAGTGATGGATCAATGGGATGGCGGTAACATTCGCGCGTTCTGCCTTTTCCAAGAAAGAGGTTCTCGCTGAGCTGGATCATCGGGAGTTCATTTGGCCTTGGCCATATTCAGTTGTTCATAAATTTGCCGTGCCCGGAAAAGATCTGCGGGGGTGTCCACGGCAACTCCCGATTCTTCAACGCCAACCATAAGGACAGGTCTGTCATGTTCGATGAACCGATACATTTCGACGGATTCAGATTCTTCAATAGGTCCTTGTTTTGTGGCCGCGAAAAACTCTAGCGCGTCTTTATGAAAAGCATATAGCCCGAGCTGGCGATAGTGAATGGCTCCCTTTCTGAAAGCCAAGGGAACTGGCAGGCGTGAATAGGCAAGTGCGAGGCTGGAGGCCGAGAAAATCGTTTTAACGACACCCGAATCGTTCACCTCCTCCTCGGAGTCGATCACTCCATAACCATTGGTCGCAGCCAGGCCGCTGATGGTGCTTTCCAAGAGCGCTTTCGTGACCGCATTGATCGACTCGGGCAGGATGAATGGCTCATCACCTTGGACATTGACAATGACGTCCACATCCAGTTTTTGGGCGCATTCAGCCACGCGATCAGTTCCTGTCAAGTGGCGGTCGGAAGTCATGATCCACCTCATTCCCAGATCATCGCAGACCTTGCCGATTTCTGTGCTATCCGTTGCAATATAGGCCACCTCGATCAAAGAGGCTTTTGTGACCTGTTGGTAAACATGCCACATCATCGGTTTTCCACCGATTTGCGCCAAAGGTTTTCCTTCGAAGCGGGACGACTGGAAGCGGCAAGGAATCACTGCTGCGGTTTTCATGGGAGGTGATTTTGAATATGATTGGGAAGTTGTGATATGTTTTCGATCGCGGGAACGGAAGTGATCGGTTTGCCATATCCCCAGCTCGCATGGACGTAGTCGATTCCAGCGCGGCATGCAGCCTGCCAGTCGGTTTCCATGTCTCCGACGAACAAGGTGTCAGCAGGATCTTCGCCTGCCTCCGCCATGGCGACCAAAACATGGTCCGGTGCGGGCTTTCCGCGGAATCGGTCGTTGGGGCTTTGCACGCAAACAAAGCGGATGTCGAGCTGTGCCAGAACTGCTTTGGTTCGGGGAGCATCTTTAGAGGTCACCACCCCCATTTTGACTCCCATGTCCCGGATCTCTGCCAAGGACTCTCTGACACCGGGGAAAAATGTAGCTTGCGAGAGGAAATCGAACGAAGCGGTCATGTAGATTTTCTCGATCCTTGCGACCTCTTCGGTCACCCCCAAATGGGCCATGATATCTTTAAAAGGCCTCCCGATCAGACCGAAATAATCCTCGAAAGGACGTTGAACATTCGTTTTTTCGAGCACCACATCCCATGCTTGACGCATGTTTTCCTGGGAGTGAAGCAAAACCCCATCCAGATCGAATAATACAAGACGTTTCATGGTTTGTCAGGATCCCAATCGCGCGAGACACCTTCCGCAGATGCCCAACGAGTCACCTGCTGATTTGATCCCTGATGAAGTTAGGTCGTCAAGGGCATTTTAAATGATCTTCCACCATTCATTTCAA
>CALMKO010000200.1 GCA_937867415.1 uncultured Verrucomicrobiota bacterium
GTGCCGGGGCGGGCTCGGTGCGCTCGACTGCCGGGGCACCAAACGGGCGAAACGGCTCGATCACCCGGGGCGCTGGTGGCTGGGGGACAAGCAGGGCACCCAAGCCTCGGTGAGGGTCCGGCGCTGTGATTTCCCGTCCACAGGTCGGGCAGGGGCCTTGTTTGCCGCCCATCGCCAAGGGCAGACGCAGCAAGGTCGAACAAGCGGGGCAGTTGAATTGGATCAGATCAGCCATGAATCGTTGAGGGGGACACACGATTCTGTGGCATAAGAATTTACGGATGTCGATCTTTCGGGCTCGTTGAGCAAAAATAGGTGGGCTGTGATCGAATATCAGTAGATCCCCCGCATCTTCTCGTTGAGACTGGGGCAGGCACCTTGAGAAAAATCATTCACATCGACATGGACTGTTTTTATGCGGCCATCGAGGAGCGGGAAGATCCCTCCTTACGTGGCAAGCCCGTGGGCGTGGGCGGCAGTGAGCGGCGAGGTGTGCTCACCACTGCGAATTACGAGGCGCGGAAATACGGATGCCGTTCGGCGATGCCGGTTTTCAAGGCCTTGGCGCTTTGTCCGCATCTTGTCCTGGTTCCGGTGAGGTTTGATCTCTACCGGGCGGTGAGTTCTCAAATCCGGGTGATTTTCGGGCGATTCACCGACCTGATCGAGCCCTTGTCGCTGGATGAGGCCTACCTTGACGTGTCCCACCTCCAGAGCAGTGGCGCGGCGATCGCCCGTGAAATCCGCGCGCAGATCTTCGAAGAAACCGGCCTTACCGCATCCGCTGGGATTTCCACCAACAAGCTGATCGCCAAGATCGCCTCGGACTGGCATAAGCCGAACGGCCAGAAACAAGTCACGGAAGAGGAGATCCCCGCGTTCATGGCGGGTTTGCCAGTGGGGCGGATCTGGGGAGTCGGGAAAAAAATGCGGGAGAAGCTGACGCCGCTTGGCATTGAAACCTGTGCGGATTTACAGAAACTCGATCAGATCGAGCTTTCCCAGCGGTTCGGCAAATGGGGGATCGAACTTTGGCACCTCTGCCGGGGCGTGGACGAGCGTCCGGTGACGCCGGACCGCACCCGCAAATCCTTGAGCAGTGAGACGACTTTTTCTGAAAACATCGGCGACTTGCCCGCTCTCATCCAACCACTGCGGACCATGCTCGATGGGCTTGCCGAGGATCTTGCCAAATCCCACCCGGACCGTGTGATCCGCTCGCTGGTCGTCAAACTCAAATTCGCGGACTTCCATCGCACCACTGCGGAACGTGCTGGGCACCGGGTGGAGCCAGCGGTTTTCGAAGACCTGCTCACCGAGGCATGGAAACGCGGCGCGCAACGGGCGGTCCGGTTGTTAGGTGTCGGGGTGCGGTTTGAAGACCCCAAGGAATCCGAGCAGATGGAGTTTTTCTGTTAGTTTGGCATCACAATACCTGTCCGGACCTACCCGGGATTCTTGCGACCAGATACTCCGGATCATCCTCCGCGACCTGGATCCTGATCAATGGCACCGCTTTTTCTAACATCCGCGCGCAGTCCCGTGACAGGTGGCGCACTTCCAGGGTCTTGCCCGATTTCTGATAGCGGCCCGCGAGCGCCTTGATCGCCTCCAGGCCGGATAAATCGCAGACCCGAGCATCATGGAAGTCCAGCACCACCCGTTGGGGATCATCCGCGGGCTTGAATTTTCCGGAGAAATCCTGCACCGAGCCGAAATACAACAAGCCTTCAAGGCGGTAGATCCTCATGTCCGCCCCCTCGCTGAGCACCTCGACCCGCAGGTGTTTCGCGCTCTTCCACGCAAACACCAGTGCGGACAGGATCACCCCGCTGATCACCGCGATCGCCAGATCCTGCCAGACCGTGACCGCCGTCACGGCCGCCATCACCAGGAAATCGGGAAGCGGCACTTTTCCGTAAATCTTGAAACTCGTCCACTCGAAGGTGGCGATGACCACCGCGAACATCACGCCTGTTAGGGCGGCGATCGGGATGCGGTCGATCAAGGGTGCCCCCACGAGGATGAAGGTCAGCAAGGCGAGCGAAGCGATGACACCGGACATCCGTCCGCGCCCTCCCGAGCCGATGTTGATCAGGCTTTCACCGACCAAGGCGCAGCCGCCCATGCCCTTGAAGGAGCCCGCCACCACATTGGCAAGGCCGAGCGCGAGCACTTCGCGATTTCCCGTGCCGCAGCTTTCCGTGAGCTCGTCGATGAGTTGGAGGGTCATCAGACTCTCGATCAGGCCGACCAAGGCGAGGATCAGGGCGAGGATCAGGGCGTAGGGTGCCACGAATTGAAATGTCTCCCAGGTCATCGGCACCTGCGGCCAATGCGGAAGAGGCAGGGGACCCTGCACGCTTGATAGATCGGCCACCGTCTGGGTTTGCAGTCCGAAGGCGGCGATCAGACTCACGACGAAAATCGCGACCAGCGATGGGGGCACTTTTTTGGTGAAACGCGGCAGCAGCCCGATGATGGCAAGAGTCAAGGCCACCAGCCCCACCATCGTCAGCATGGCCGAGCCCTGGAGCCAATCACCCACCATCGCGCCATCGCGCACGCGGAACATTTTGATTTGAGAGAGCAGCACCACGATGGCCAGGCCATTGACAAATCCCATCATCACCGGGTGGGGCACCAGACGGATCAAGCGTGCCAGTCCGAGTGAGCCGATGATGAGCTGGATCACCCCCATCAGCATCACGGCGAGCAGGAGGTACTCAAGCCCCGCGCCCTCGCCGCCTCGTTGGTTGCCTTCTGCGACCAGCCCCACCATCACCACGGCAAGCGAGCCGGCTGCGGAGGAGATCATCCCGGGCCGTCCGCCGGTAGCGGAGGTGATCAGGCAGAGGATGAAGCCAGCGTAAAGCCCCGAAAGCGGCGGCACGCCAGCGACGAAGGCGAATGCGATGGATCCCGGCACAAGCGCCAGCGCCGTGGTCAAGCCGGCGAGGGCATCATCCTTCCAGCTACCGCGCTTTTTTTGAAACCAACGAGAAAACATACGACTTGCCACACCCCGCCAGCGCTGCGCCGACAAGGGTCCTCTTCTACCGAGTTGTCAAGTGTTGAGCAGGGTGCTCTGGCAGAAGAAAAAATCCTCTTCCGCTTGTCAAACGGCCAGCAGCTACGATGCTCGCGCGGGATTGCCCACTTACCTATGAATGTTTTTGATCGATTGGAGCGCCGCGCCGGCGGGTTGGCCTTTCCCGGCTTCTTGCGTTACTACGCGCTGTTCCATGTGTTGGTGTTCGCGCTGCAATTCATCCGGCCAGACATCGGAGAGCTGTTTGAGTTCGATCGGGAAAAGATCCTGGCGGGCGAGGTGTGGCGGGTGGCGACGATGTTCTTCGCCGAGTCCCAGTTCGGGCCGCCGACCTTGATGAGTGTCATCTGGCTGTTCTTCGCGGTGAGCATCGTGTTCATGATCAGTGACGGGATCGAGGAGGCTTGGGGGGCGTTCAAGGCATCGCTTTTCTATTATGCGGGCATCGTGCTGGTGCTGATCATGAACTTCATCTATCCGGTGGGGATTCCCGCGAGCGGGGTGGTTTTGTATGGATCGGCGTTCCTGGCTTTTGCGACGCTTTATCCAAGGAAAGAGATTCTGCTGTTTTTCATCATCCCGGTGCAGATCCGGTTTTTGGGGATGTTTGCGGCGTTTCTGGTGGTCATGAATGCGATCGCGCAGCCGATTCTGCTTCCTTTCTATCTGGTGGCCTATGCGAACTACTTCATTTGGGCGGGGCTTCCGGCGCTGCGTGGCACGGTGCGCCACATCGAGGCAGGGCAGCGCAAGCGGCGTTTCAAATCCGCGCTGCTGGAGGAGGAGGAGGCTTTCCATCGCTGCGTGGTTTGCCACCGGAATGACGTGGCGGACCCTGAGATGGAGTTCCGCATCGGGGCGGATGGCAAGGAATACTGCACCGAGCATCTCCCCAAGTAAACCGCCGTCAGAGAATTTCCGCGAGGAAGGGTTCTTTCTGGAAGAGGCAAAACTGGTCGGGTTCCTCACCTGTCCCCAGGAAGCGCGGTGGGATGCCGAGCTGATCCTGAATGGTCACGGCGATGCCGCCTTTTCCCGAACCGTCGAGCTTGGTGACGATGAGGCCGTCCAGCGGGCTGGCCTTGTGGAATTCCCGGGCTTGTTGGAGGGCGTTGGAACCGGTGGTGGCATCGACGACCAACAGCGTGAGGTGAGGTGCCGTGTCGTCCTGCTTGGCTAGCGTGCGACGGATTTTTCCGAGTTCCTCCATCAGATTGTGGCGGGTATGAATCCGTCCTGCGGTGTCGCAGATGAGGAACTGGTGGTTCGTGGCGATGGCCTTCTGGTGGGCGTGGAAGCAGACGGAGGAGGGATCCGCATTGGGATTTCCCTTAACCACGGTGAGGTTCAAGCGGTCGCCCCAGCGTTGGAGTTGCTCAACAGCGGCGGCACGGAAGGTGTCCGCTGCGGCGAGAGTCACCGAGTGACCGCGCTTTTGGAGCCAAAGTCCGAGCTTGGCGGATGAGGTGGTTTTCCCGGTGCCGTTGACCCCTACGACCAGAATCACAAAGGGTTTCCCATCCGCACGCGGAGTGGGCGGTAGGAAATCGGCCGGCAGGCGGCGGGCGAGTTGGCGACGGGTGACCGCGACCACGTCGTCGCCCGAGATTTCCCGCCCGAGGTCGCGGAGTTCATCGATGATGGAAGTGGTGAGGCTCAAGCCGAGGTCCGACCGGATCAGGTCTGCTTCGAGCTCGTCCCAATCGATTTCCGCGCGATTGGTGATTTTGTTGAGGAGTGATTTGAAAAAGCCAGCCATGGGTGGGGCACAACCTAGCGGAGGGACCGGGCGGGTCAATGGCATTGAGCTCAAGAATACGGATTGTGGATCTCTGGGAAATGCCTAGCTTGGCGCTGCCGATGCCAAAGATCCGAGTGCTTTCTGATATTCTAGCCAGCCAAGTGGCGGCGGGAGAGGTGGTGGAGCGCCCCGCTTCGGTGGTGAAGGAGCTGGTGGAAAACAGCATTGATGCCGGGGCGCGGGAAATCCGTGTGGACATGGATCGTGGAGGATCCGCATTGATTCGAGTGAGCGATGACGGTTGTGGAATGTCCCGCGAGGATGCGCTGCTTTCGTTGGAACGCCATGCGACAAGTAAATTGCGGACGGCGAGCGGACTGGCCGCGATCATGACGCTGGGATTTCGGGGCGAGGCGGTGCCAAGCATCGCGAGTGTCTCCCGCTTCCGGATGGTCACTCGGGAGGCTGACGCTGTGTCCGGCACCGAAATCCTTGTCGACGGTGGAAAAATCCGGGATGTGCGGGATGCGGGATGTGCTCCGGGAACCATGATCGAGGCGAAGGGCTTGTTTTTCAATATGCCCGCGCGGCGGAAATTCATGCGTGCGGAAACGACGGAGGCGGCCCATGTCGAGCACCAGCTGCGACTTCATGCGTTAGCGGCGCCGCGCATCCGTTTCCGCCTGCGGCGCGATGAGCGCGAGGTGTTCGATCTGCCGCCTGCGGCAAAAGCGCTGGACCGCGTGAGACAGTTGCTGGGCACGGAGACGTCGCGCGAGTTGATCGAGATGCCACTCACCCATGGCAATGGAATTTCGGTTCAGGGCTACGTGCTGCCAGCGAGCCATGCGCGGAAAGGGAGGCGGCACCAGTTTGTGTTTCTCAATGGCAGACCCGTCGAGGATGGGGTGATTTCCCGTGCGCTTGCGGAAGGATTTCGCGGTGCGGTGACGGATGGTCTGCACCCGGCCGCCTGGCTGTGGCTGGATCTGGATCCGGCCTTGGTGGATGTGAATGTGCATCCGGCCAAGCGTGAGGTGCGGTTCCACCGTCCGGTGGACGTGCGTGATGCCATTCTGGAGGCGGTGGTCGCAGGATTGCGCCCTCCGGCTCCGGTGCTGCCCAAGGAGGTTCCGCGTCCCCCGGTAAGCGAGGATCAGGAGGTGACGGAGGTTCCACAGGTTTTCAGGTCGGTGAGTCCACAGCCGATGTTCCCAGAAGTGGTGGAAGTGGCCGCCGTTCGGGCGAGCGTGCCTGATGCCTTGCCATTGCCACTCCCTCCTGAAAAGGGGGTGCCGGAATTCCGCTTGTTAGGAATGCTTCACCGGCGCTTTGTTTTGTTGGAAAGTGACGACGGGTTGGTCCTCTTCGACCCCAAGGCGGCGTGGGACCGGATCTTCTATGAGAAACTCCTCAACCGTGGTGATGGAACCCTGGAAACCCAGGGGCTGCTGGTGCCTGTTTTGTTAGAGCTCGACCCCCGGGATCTGGATCTGGTCTTGCGGGAGCGCATGGCCCTCGGCGATGCGGGAGTCGAGGTGGAGGCCTTTGGCGGCAATACCTTGCACATCCGCAGCTTGCCCGCCTGCCTTGGCGTGGAGGATCCGCGCTCGTTTCTCGGTGCCTTGATGGATGAGTTGCTCCATGATTCCTCATCAAGCGCCCGATTCACCCTTGAACGTCTCGCGAGGATTCTGGCCAAGCGAGCGGCGGCGCTGGTGCTTCCCAAGCTTGAGGAGGCTCCGGCCTTGCTGGCGGAACTGTTCAGATGTCAATTACCCTACTGCGCTTCGGATGGTCGCCCGACTCTCACCGAGTTCAGCCTGCGGGAACTGGATCGACGCTTCGGGATCGGGAAGGGCTGAAAAAAATCGCGTGATGCCACCCATGGAAGCGGGTGCTGCTTTAAGCTGCGCGATGGCTGAGGATTTTTAAAAACTTCCCGACGGAATCGGGGAGAGCTTGGGCTTAAATTTTATCGATTTGACCGCCGTGAAGCGATGTTTTTGACCTTGGTAAATGGCTTTTGGTATGGGATTGATTTTTTAAGTTGTTGATTATGTGGCGATTACATGAAAATTAAAACTTTCAATTCGTTCAAAATTTATCAAACTATTTTCTTGTTAAGTTTTGTTAAAAGTCTACAATCGCGACAAGTTTAAGCCTTCGTGAGCTTCAATCCATTTTGTAGAAAAAATGAATCATTTTCGGATCATCCTTGGATTTGTTGGTGCGGCCCTGGTTGGGCAAGCATCGGCAAGTCGCTTGTCGGATCGGCTGTCGATGGTCCATGAGTCTTTTCTTGAAGAGCGCCGGGAGGCTCTTCCTGTGCTGAGTGATCCTTACGGGGTTCCCCGGGCGGCGCGAGTGGTGATTGAGAATCCCCGGGACGGCTTTCGTGCCGGGTCAGGCTGGAAACGCAATGTGATTTCCACGGTTTTCTGGGTTGGCGAGCAGCCTACGGAACACAATCCAACTCCCAACAACAAGAGCGCTTGGGATCAGAACTGGGAGTCG
Organism: uncultured Verrucomicrobiota bacterium; assembly: GCA_937867415.1. Lineage (GTDB taxonomy): Bacteria > Verrucomicrobiota > Verrucomicrobiia > Verrucomicrobiales > Akkermansiaceae > Luteolibacter. The sequence goes on from CALMKO010000200.1 coordinate 7,311, forward strand.
AATTTCGGCGGTTATGACGACCCAGAACGGCGCAACGGTTATCTCCCGGCCGGCTTCATTCCCGCACTGAATCCGTTTTACATCGCGCTTCCCTACAATGATGTGGCGAAAGGCGGAGTCCATCGCCCGGAAGCCTCCGAGGTGATACCGTGGTTCTGGGAAAGTTACCGCGGTGACGGCATTTCGGTTTGCAAGGGGCGCTGGGTCGCCATTCATCACGAAGGCCGTGTCTGTTACGCCCAGTGGGAGGATGTCGGTCCCTTTGAGGTTGACCATTGGCAATACGTTTTTGGCAAAGAGCAGCCGCGCCCGAATCGCAATCAGGCGGCTGGCATCGATCTCAGCCCCGCCGTGCGTGATTTTCTGCAAATCCGCAGTGGAGCCACGGTGGAATGGCGCTTTGCCGGGGACCATGAAGTTCCCATGGGGCCTTGGAAGAACTGGTTCAGCGAGCCTGCCCCACCGCGTTATTGAAACACATTCACCCCGCTAGACAACTGCTGTTAACACCTAACCCCGATTCAAACGACCCCACCCGTCACTTGCATCATCCATCATACCCTTTCTGAGGAGCTGTCCGTCCCGATAGCCCCTCAGGCGGCCCGGAGCGGGATTCTGTCCCGAATCGGCAGGGGACACCCGGAGCACTTCCGGTTGGTTCCTGCCTTTGCCCGAACCGGGCCGCACACCTCTCGAAAGACGTCCCGCTTTTGAGGCTCCAGGTGAGGGCTTGCGTTTCATATCCCACCCTTACAACCAGCCATGAAAACCAGCCAATACGTCGCGCTCGCGACTGTAATCCTAGCCGTGGGCACTGTGATGCCCTCCCGCACCGATGCGCAGACGACTCCGACGATTCCCGTTGGAGATCTGACTGCTTTCCCAACCGTCGTCCAGACCGGCACCAAGCCGACTCTCACTTGGAACATCAGCTATCCCTCGGTTGTTGAGAACTTTGTCACCATCACTCCACCGGGAACGGTGACTCCCAAGGAAAACCTTGTTTGTGACGTGAGAATCCTCGGTTTGGGAGTCACCTCGCAGGGATCTAACAATACGATCAATTACTTCCGGACCCGTGGTCAATGGCGGTTCAATGGTGCCTCCTCCTGGTCCACGATTTATGACGGGATGCAGACCGATACCATCGTCCAGCAACAAGGCCTGGTAAGGACCAACGTCGCCGTCAACCGGAACAGCCCGATGAACTTCGCCGGGCAGTTCTTTCATAACAGCACCTGGCAAACGCTCTTTACCTCGCTCAATGGCCAGAACGTGCGCGCCTTGGTCAGCGGTCAGCTTTGCCCGGGGAATGTGCCGGACTATAACGCCCCGTCGCTTGAAAGTTTCCTCAAGCCTTATCTGGATGCATCGAAGAGGGTGAGAATCGGCCCCATGGATGTGATCATCATCATGGAACTCACCCACACGGACCAATCCAACAGCGGCTATGACCTTCAGGATTTGGTCATGCTTGTCACCTTCCGTAGACCTTGATTTTCATGAAAACGATCCCATTCCTCAAACGATCCGCCATCAGCCTCCTCATCATTCTGAGCGGATCCGCGTTCGCGGAGCCTCCAGTGGTCAAGGAGGGCTTGACGAGTGCCCAGCTGCTCCTCGCCCGCCGCCAGGCCGATGCGCAGGACCCGATGCGGCGCATGGAAGCGTCAGCCGTTCAGGATCCATCCGTGGTCAACCGTCCGAAGAGCCTTCTTGGTGAATCTGATATCATCAGCTTCGGTAACTTCGCGACGCTCGTCCCAAAGCGCGCGATTTTGCAGATTCCAGAGAACTATGCGGACCGGATTCAGATGAAGCCGGGTGCGGCACTTCAAAGCTGGAGGGATTTTTATGCTCTCAACCGATCCTGGATCACCACCGTGGAAGTCACAAGGGTTCAGGCGGAGGGGAACGAGGACATCGCCGCAGAGACCAAGACCCAAATGGTGAAAACCGGTAATCTCGTCATCGCCACGTATCTTGGCGGTCCGATTTCAGTTCTCCCACTCAAAGTGCCTGTTGAAAAAACCACTGCAAAAATGAAACCATGAGAACTTCACTATTCCGCTTGATCGTGATCGGTTTGGTGGGTGGGGCCAGCGCCGTTGGTCAGACCTACACCAATTTCGTCCGCCAGTGGCAGATGCCCTCGGGGGTTACCTGGGATGCTTCCGACATGGTGGCCGCGACGGGTTCGCAGTTATCCAATCTGGCGATCAATCCCGGCGGGGCTCGCTTCGACCTGTGGACCATTCGTTCCTCCCCGCTGACGGAATACCTTCTCGATTCCTGCTATGTGTCCACCTACACGCCGGTGGCGCAGGTCGTGATCGATACGGAAGACCCGAGTGGTAAGGATCTAACCGTCACGGGTCCGGTGCCCGCCAACCTGCCGGGCCGGCTCAGGCGCACGCGGGCGGACCGGCCATTCACCGTGTTTGTCAATGTCCAGGGGATGCTCAGCGGTGCGACGGATCCGGTTGGTTCCAGAAGCGTGAACTTGTTTCGACATGTCCAGTCGTATGGAACAGGCGTGGGGGTCGGACTGGACCGCACCCAGGCCATCCTCAGGTCGCAGGCATCCATCAACGCCAACGGACTGCAAACCCTGGCCTATTCCATGACCACCATCCCCGGGTCCAATCTGAAGAAGCTGCGTGGAGAGGAGCGCTTCTCCGTGTTCTCGGTGGATGACTACCAGTCACCCGCAGCGCAACTTGCCTCACAGTATATTCAAGTCTGGCCGGTGACGGATGGCATTATTTCGGGGATTACCCAGGACCAGGTCGTGCGTTTTTCCATGCCGCAGATCACGTTCACCTATAACGATATCTACCCTGGATCCTCGGTTTATGCGCAGGTTTACAGGGGCGAGCGGGTGGCGGGAAGGGTAGGGGCCATTCTTGTTGGAGGAGGAAAAACAAACACGGGTTCGGATCCGACCGTGGAAGTTCTAACACCCACCAATGGCGTTGATTCATTGTTCACCAGCGACGGCAGGTGGACGATTGAGCTCATGTCCTCCTCACCGTTTGGAGTTGAGACCTTGCGCACGCCTTCGGACAGCCTGGCATTCGTCACCTTCACGATCGACCGCACCATCGAGGTCAACGGGACAGTGACCACCATCGAATGATTCAGGGGTGCTTCAGCGTATTCAACAATTCGATTTTGAAGTTATCATTCCGATAGATCAGCGAGAACTTTGCTTCCTTGGATTTTCTCAAGAGATCCTGCACTTCCGTAAACGCCAATAACAAAAACAAGCCTTTCACAGGTTCCCGATGAAACGATTGAGTCCGAGTCACGAATTGATCCGCCACCGCCCTGCGTTGTTGGTTGGCGAGCAGTGGTCCGTGCTCGTTGACGACTTGCTTCCTGAGCTCGTCGAAGCGGGTTTCCATCAGATCGGAAGAGGCATCCGGGTCGAAGTAGTGAATCCCCAGTTCGTAGAGTTTTCCGCCGAGGAAGCGTCCCTCGACGGCGCCGGCTTTCGTTTCAGGGAGGAATCCCTTCTTGGGCTGGATCCTGACGATCCGCAACGCGGGTTGATCGCCTGGCAGGGAGATGGTGACGTCCAAGGCATGCCGGGAGGCCCATGTGATGAGTTTTTCGGGGGAATCGCCCCAGCGCACGCCGAAGGGAGGCTCGAGGATTCCCTGAGCAAGGAGGTTTCCGGCAAGCAGCAGGAAAACAACGGCGGATTTCGCCCGGTGGTGAAGATGCCTGCGCATGGCGGAAGGTTTCCCCGTTCCCGCCCGGTTCGCAAGTCGCGATCAACGCGGCGTGGATTTGTTTTGCTCGAGGCGCTGGCATCCCTGACCACGCTCACGGTCTTGGGACTCGTGCTGCTCAAGCTTTCCTTGAACATTCTGGCTCCGCGGCAGTGGATTATCCGGCAGACCATGACTGATGCCTACTTGACCTTCGAGCGGGCGCTCGCCGAGCGGGTTCCTTTCGATGACATGCTCGCTCCCGGTTCTCCATGGCCGCTTTCGACAGCCACCACCATCAACCGGGCCACCACCGCCAATGTGGAGATCGGGCGCTTGCCGGGGGGAGTTCCGGTCTTGGGCACGGTCACGCGCACGCGGTTCGCGGATCCTAACAATCTGGTCGGCGACGGAGGCACGGGCACGGAAGCAAGCAATCCCAGTGGTATGAGAATCTTCGAGCTGCAAAGCGTTCTCACCTATCGGGTGGGAAATCGTACCTATGCCAAGTCCCGAACTGTCGTCCGCTCCCAATGAAGACCCGTCTCAAGCACAAGCGCCGGGGATTCACCCTGATCGAGCTCACCATCTCTCTCGGCATCGGAATGATGACCAGTGCGATGGTGCTGGCTCTTTTCAACCAGCAGTTGGCGTTTCTCAAACTCTATCGAAACCAAAACTTCCTGACCAACGAGGCTCCGGTCATCAGCATGCATCTAAGCCGGTTGATCGGGAAGGCGGATCGCTTCCGGCTTCATGCCTCGCTTGCGGACGCGCTTGCGGGAACGAACCCGCGTTTCACCGCCTCACCGGTGGCCGTGTTGAACTTTTCGCAGCCCGACGGCAGCACGCGGGCCACGATTCTATCGTTTGAAGACCGCGGCAGCGGGCCGGCGCTTTACTATTATGTGGTTCCACCGACCGGGATTTTGGGAACTCCGCAATGGTTTGTCACCAAGGCTCCCGCGAATATCTCATTCTCTGTCCAGCAAGGTGTGCTCCGGGTCACGCTTACCGGACAACAAGGAGAAGTCGTCACTTATTCCGGAACGATGCAACAATGAAAACTTCAACAACCAAAAAGCTCCACGCCGGCTATGTTTCCTACGTGCTCGTGCTTTCGATCGGCGCGGTGCTTTCGCTCTTGGCCGTAGGAGCTTACCGCGGGGCCATGAATGCCCAGGCGGCCCAGGCGCAAGTCCAGCTGCGGGTGGACTATAGTGAAAAGGAAGAGTCTATTCTGCGGTCCATCGTCGCCATCACGCCGAACCGGGCGATCCGAGCGATGCAGAGCGGTTCGAATGACAGTAATGCATCGCGGGCGTTTTCCACCTGGGAGACGATCTTCAGTGAAGCGCTTACGATTTCCAACGCCAGAAACTCGATCGATCCACGGATCGTCACCGCGCTGAATATTCCCGGCTTGAGGATGGGCAACACGGGGGACTCCGCCTTGACCACACCCAGCAGGATCTTTGCCGCAGTCGCTCCCGATACCCTATTGGTCTCAGAGGGGATGAACCGTAATTTTGGAACGGGTTATCCCCCAGCTCTGACCTGCACTGATACCACGACGATTACCCGGGATGAGATCTATCCGATCATTTCGAGACTCAAGCGCTATGGTTCGCTGGCGCAGACCCATTTGAATGATCGAAATCTCAATGGCGATGGCAGCTCGGGTTACGGGGTGTCGGTCACCAATTATCCTGATTTCAACCGCCTCGCCTATCCGCGCATCAATTTCGGCTATGCCAGGCCGGGCGATCCCTTCGTGGCCAAACGGAACTGGTGGGCGTTCTCGATGGATGTGGCGGATCATGACGACCACCTGACATTCCTCGCCCGTTCCCGGAGGAACTTTGTGTTGTCGATTTATGAAATCCCCTCCCAGCTTGCCATTTCCGCATCTTCCTTCATGTCGTTAGGTCAATACACAGGAGGCTCCGCATGGGAAAATGTGACCGTCAGCGGACCTGTCTTCGCAGGAAGGGCCGAAGTCTTGGGAAGCACCCAACTTGATTCGCTCAACGCCCGTCGTGGACTCACGCTCTCGAACTCGGCATCCATCGGCGGACAGACTTTTAGCAACAACAACCCGTTCACGCCCGGAACCCGCGAGGCCTTCCAGTTGACCTCCGGCCAGTTCTTGCCGGTCTCAGTTGCATCCGAGAGCGGTCATGCCGCATTTGTCCCGATCAACCGCGGGCCGGATTACTTCGACCGCTTCGCCCATGCCACGGCGACCAATGTTCTCTCGACTACCGAGTGGAACGACTATTCCGTCGGGGCTCTGCAGTGTGCGATGCGTTTGGATGTCACCCGGACCACAAGCGCGACCAACCTGACTCCCACCGAATTCCGCTTTGGGTATCTATTGCCTAACGGAACGCGCGCCAGTATGCCGGTGGCCTTGAATACCAGCATGATTGCCACCACGCCGCCGGTGGCGCGGCTTACGACCCTACCGCCCGGTTTTGTCGAAGTTGCGGTGGAAAACAGTTCATTTACGTTTCCGGGTGTGGTGGATGTCGCCTATGGCCAGAGCGGTGGCTTCACCTTCCGGCAGGGGGTGTCCGGCACGATCACGTTCAACAATGCAACTTTCGGAGACCCCCTTGTAGGAACGGTGAAGAGGGGATACTGGAGGCCACCCGCTCCGTTCGAGCTTCGGAACCTGGCAAGCGGCCAACAATGTGTTGCGCTGTATCCTGAGAGAATCCCGTCATTCCTGACCGTGATCGGCGCGGCCACCACGGCTTTGAACCACTCGATCGTGGTGAACGTGGACTACACCGTGACCGGGCTGAACAACTCCGCTCGCAGGCCCAATACGAACCCTTGTTTGGATTCGGACTATGGATTGATCATGAGGGAGTGTGCGAATCTAGCAGGCTTTTCGAGGGGCTTCTCCCTGGTCACCAACCTGCGTCTCTATATTGGCGATGATTTCAATACCGTCGCCGCCACGCCTCCTTCGGGCTATTCTCCCGCCGGGCTCTATTTCCCGCCTTGTTCCTTGTTCGCTCCCGAGAAAAGGTATGGGGTCGATCTGAATCCGTTCAACATCGTCCTGTCGGGGCAAGTCGGATCGCTTGCCAGAGAGACGGATCCGGCAGTGCGCCCGCTTGATTCGAAAAATCTCAACGGTGCCGCCATGCCGGCAGCGAACATCCGGGTCAACCTGCGACCCATCACCCACCCGGCGGAACTGCCGCCGGTGACGATGATGAACTGGCTGATTCTGCTTGAGGAGCGGCGCAGGGAGTTTTTCTAAAGCCCGCGTCTACTCATCCATGTAAAGGATCCGCCCGCAGTCTTCGCACTGGGCGATTTCCTTCGCGGTCTGGACTTTCATGATCGTCGAGGCAATGAGCTTCATGTGGCAGCCTTGGCACTTGCCCTCACGCAGCGGGGCGACTGCCAGGCCGTCCTTGGTCTTCATGAGTCGGTTGTAAAGTGGCATGATGCTTTCGGGCACCTTGGTGGCCAGGATTTCCCGCTCGGCGCGTACCTCCGCCACGTCCGCTTGCATTCGCTGGTGGCGCTCCTTGATGGAAATGAGGTCTTCTTCCACCAGCTTGCGGGTTTGTGCGCGGGCGGTCTCGGCCGCCTTGTTCGCACTGCGGAAGGCATCCACCTCATCCATGGCCTCGAGCTCTTTGGTCTCGAAGTCGTCCAACTCTTTTTCGTAGCGCACGATTTCGTGACCCAGCGCGACGAATTCCTCATTCTTCCGGGTCTCAAACTGCTGGGATTTCAGCCGCTTGATGGTGGTGCGCCGGGTCTCGGCATCCAGCTCGATTTTTTTCACGCGCAGTTCGCAATCAAGCAACGCTTGGTGGGTCTTGGCAACGGCGGCCTCGTCGCCCGCCAGCTTCGCCCGGGCGCGTGCCTCGTCTTGCGGAAGTTTTTCGAGATCCTTCGCCAACGCCAAAAGGCGGCGGTCACGGTCTTGGAGAATCAATAGCGCGCGAACTTCATCTTGCATGGCGCTGTGAATAGACGCCCGTGGGGGAATCGGCAAGGTTTGCTTGTCGTCATCTTGGACTTGTGGCCCGCGTAGGAAGTTTTTTAAAAAATATGCTTTAAATTATGATGGTTTAGCATTATTGAAAATCAAATCCATATGAGTGTTTCGTCCTGCATCGCTTTCGGTTTGGTTTTCTCATGTCTGTTGGCCGGTAATTCGCGGGCTGGGCAATTCGGTTTGTTCACCTATGAGATCACGAGTGCAACGACCGTCAGCATCATCGACTATCCGGATGACGCAACAGGCCCGGTGGTGATCCCGGCAAGCATCGATGGTCGATCGGTGACGGAGATCGGCAGTGCGGCTTTCATCGAAGTGGTAGGAATCGTCAGCGTGGAGATCCCCAATTCGGTAGTCACCATCAACAATGATGCGTTCGCTCTCTGCACCAGCCTTGCAAGCGTCACCTTCGCCCCCGCGAGCAGTGTGACCTCGCTCGGGCCAGCGGTGTTCAACGGGTGCAGTGCGTTGACCAGCATCAGCATTCCAAGCGGAGTGGAGCGGATCGAAGATATGTTGTTTCGCGGTTGCTCCAGCCTGACCCACGTGAGCCTCCCAAGCGGGGTTGAATCCATCGGGGAAGAATCCTTTGGCAACTGCATCGTGCTGGGAAATTTCACCTTTCCGGCGAGTCTGAACAGCATTGGGAACTCGGCTTTCCAAACTTGTGATGGCCTGACCGACGTTAGGTTGCCAGCCAATCTGACGTCTTTAGGGCCGTTCGCGTTTTTCGACTGTGACGGGCTTACCACGGTCTCGATTCCAGCAAGCGTGACCAGCATCGGAAACAGCGCCTTTGTGGAATGCGCTCTGTTGACTTCCGCAAATTTCCTGGGAGATGCCCCCGCGATGGGTGATACGGTTTTCGACAACCAAACGAGCAATCCACACCTTCGGATTTATTTCTTTAGGGGTAAATCTGGCTTCACCACGCCCGAATGGATTCCTGTGATCACTCAACAGGCGCTCCGAACGGTTGCGTTGGAGTTCACGGATCCAGTGGTTGCGTGGCTTGTTTCGAACAACCTGCCCGTGAATTCCGATCTCGCAAGCGACGCGAACGCGGATGGGGTGAGCTTGCTGATGGCATACGCTCTGAATCTGAATCCGAGTCTCAATCTGGCCTCCAGCATTCCGCGGCCTGTTCTGACCGCCACCCAGCTGACGCTGAGTTTTCACGGTGCCGCTCCCGGGGTCACTTACTCGGTGGAGAGCAGTACGAATCTTGCCAGCTGGACAACCGAGGGAGTCATGCTCACCGGCCCGGACGCGAATCAGATGCGGACGGCAAGCGTGAGCCGGACGGAACCGCTGTGTTTCCTGCGGCTGAAGGTGGCTCGATGACTTTGTCGCTCCGAAGTTGCCTGTTGGGAATTCCTCATCCATGGTCCGCCCATGCATCTGCAAGGTCCGCTTTCCCAGAAAATTTTCGCTGTCGCCAAGGAGTTCATTCCCGGTGGGGTTAACTCACCCGTCCGCGCCTTCCGCAATGTCGGGGGCGAGCCTTTTTTCGTAAGGCGGGCGGCAGGGAGCCGGATCGAAGACATCGACGGCAAGCACTACATCGACTACATCGGCTCCTGGGGGCCGAATATTCTGGGTCACGCGCCGGTGGTCATCACCAACACCATTCATGAAGTGGCCAAGAGCGGGATTTCCTTCGGCATTCCCAACATGTTTGAAGTGGAAATGGCGCGCACGATCTGTGAGTGGGTGCCATCGGTCAAGAAGGTGCGAATGACCTCGTCCGGCACGGAGGCCACCATGTCGGCGATCCGGCTCGCGCGTGGCTTCACCAAGCGAGACGTGATCGTGAAATTCGACGGATGTTACCATGGTCACAGCGACTCGTTGTTGGTCGCGGCGGGCTCGGGCGCGCTCACCCATGGAGAGCCGGATTCCGCAGGGGTGCCCAAGGGGTTCGCCGAGAAGACCTTGGTGCTTTCCTACAATGATGCTGCAGCGCTGGAGGCTTTGTTTGCCGCCCGGGGAGAGGAAATCGCGGCGGTGATCGTGGAATCTTATCCGGCAAATGCGGGACTGGTTTTTCCCAAGCCGGGTTATTTGGAACTGCTCTCGTCGATCACAAAAAAATATGGTGCCCTGTTGATTTTTGACGAGGTGATGACGGGTTTCCGGCTTGGCAAGGCCGGGGTGCAGGGGCTTGAGAATCTGGTCCCCGATCTGAGTTGTTTCGGCAAGGTGATCGGCGGTGGCCTTCCCGTCGGGGCCTTCGGCGGGCGGGCGGATGTGATGGACATGCTTGCCCCGCTGGGGCCGGTCTATCAGGCGGGCACGCTCAGTGGCAATCCGCTCGCGATGGCGGCCGGCCTGGCCCAGCTCCGCGAGCTGGAGCAGCGCTCGGGCTTCGCCAGGCTGGAGCAGTTAGGCGCGCATTTTGAAAAAGGACTGCGCGAACTTCTCGCGGAAAAAGGCGTGCCTCACCGCTTCAATCGGGTAGGATCGATGTTTTGTCTGTTCTTTACGGATCGGGAAATCGTCAATGTGGATGACGTGATGAAGCAGGATCTCGAATTCTTCAAAAAGTTCTTCTGGGGCTGTCTCGAAAAAGGCGTGTATCTCGCGCCCTCGCCGTATGAAACAGGGTTCCTCTCGCTCGCGCACACCGAGCCTGATCTGGATGACACGCTTACGGTGTTCCGAGAGGTCTTGACGGCGATTTAACCCCCATTCCGCCGCTACGCGGTGAAATCCGGACTCACGAGCGCGCTTGGCCATGGGATTCTCTTCCACGCGGAATCCCAGAATACGGGCGGCTTGGAATACGAGGACGGAGCGTGTTGGCGGGGGCGCTGGCGGATGTTCCGGACCTTGTTGAATCCTGTCGCAAGAGCCCGCGCATTTCGGCGTCACTGCCAGGGCGCGTGAAGCTGCCCCGCTCGCCGACTTCGACCACGACAGTATGGTGCATCAGTTGAAGTCCACCCTGCATCTCGAACCGATTTTACCTGAACCCTTGACGATGGCTCCCGGCTCCCCGGGATCCGTTGGACTGGGAAATGGCCGGAAGCGCTGCTGTCATCGCCATCAATCCGAGGTGGGAGCGGGTGAGGGTGGACGGCTTCAGCGGGTCCGCGCCGGTTTACCCGTTGGCGGGTCTTCCAGCCCTCGCGGATCGGCGGATGGTCAGATTCCAGAGTTGCGCGGAGGGCCAAGGACGGTCAGGGTGAGCGGCGTCGAGCGTGTAAGAATTTTTTTCCTCAATCATGAATAAAAGCCGTGATGAATCGTCCAAGAAGGTGCAGCAGCCCGGCGGTTCTGTCGGCTCGGACGCCACGACGGGCGATCCGGACGATGATTTCCGCTTGGTCGCTCTCGCCCAAACAGGGGATCTGCGAGCCTATGACGCGCTGGTTACCCGCCACCGGGGAAGAATTTTTGCCATGATCCGCAACATGATCCATCAGGAAGCAGATGCCTGGGACCTCTCGCAAGAGGTCTTTATCAAGGCGTGGCACGCCTTGCCGCGTTTCGAGGCCAAGGCGAAATTTTCCACCTGGCTGTTCCGGATCGCTCACAACACGGTGTATGATTGGGCACGCAAGCGGAAAATCGAAAGTGCTGGCGAGCTCAACGACGAGATCTTCGAGCGCGAGCGCATCGACTCCGCCTCATTCACCACCCCGGCGGGCGGTGAATCACCTGATGCCACCATGGCGAACGGCGAATTGCGGGTGAAGATTCAAGTGGCCCTGGGAAAGCTCTCCGCCGAGCATCGCGAGGTGGTTCTCCTCAAGGACGTCCAGGGGCTTTCCTACAAGGAAATCGCCGAGGCGATGTCCAGCACTCTGGGCACCGTCATGAGCCGCTTGTTTTATGCGCGCCAGAAACTCCAAGCCCTTTTAAAAGATGAATACGAAACCAGATGAAATCACTCTCGCCCTCTGGCTTGACGACGAGCTCGTCGGAAGCGACCTCGCAGCGGTGGAAGCCTGGGCGATGAACCAGCCGGAGCAGCTTGCCGCCCGAGAGGAGATCCGTCGCTGGCGCGAAGCGGTGACCGCCAATCTCGAAGCTTCCATCGAGCCCCCATACCCGGATTTCTTCAACAGCCGGGTCCTTCAATCCATCCGCGATCAAGCACCGGCCTCAAAAAACGTGGAGAAAACGCCTTCCCCATGGAAATCCTGGCTCATGCCTTTCGCGGCCTGCGCGGGAATGGTGCTGACCTTCTGGGCTGGGATGCAAACCCGGGGCGTGCCGGAATACAACGTCGCCGGAGCCCCCCGTGCCATCCCGGTGGACCCCGTCGTCTATACTCCGGAAAATGGCGTGGACGCCGAGTGGTTCACCAGCAGCGAAGCCGCCGCCACGGTGATCGTGCTCAATGG
>CALMKO010000201.1 GCA_937867415.1 uncultured Verrucomicrobiota bacterium
CCCCCCAACACCCCATGAAATCATCTGTGTCCCCCCACATGGTTGCCTTTTTGATTCTTAGCACGATGGCTCCGATCCATGCTCAGAATCTATCCAGCAGCATCCGCCCCCTTGAAAGCGCTTCGAAGGCAGACGCCATCGATGGCACTGCCGAACAAGGCTTTTCCGAAGCTTCCATCTTGCCTGACCGCTACGAGATTCCCACCAGTGCCAAGGCCCAAGGAACCCTTCCCGACGCGCGACCGGTCTATGCGGCGCAGAATGTGCGCACGCTTGAAACGCAGATCCCAAATCAACGCAAGGTCGAGTCCGTAGTCGATCTTGGGGTGCTCCGCAATCCGTCCGCCTATCGGAAAGTTTTGGTAAATGCCAGCACCCGGCCCGACGAGGTGTCAAACGACCGCCTCCAATCCGGTCTGGAAATGATTTCGGCTGTCTATCGCGAAGCTGGCAAACCCAGTGCGACGGCCGACTGTCTTGCCATTTCCCTCGCCGTCGAACAACAAACCAAACTTGACGTTGCCAGGGTGCTTGAAATCGTGGAAGCCGAGGTGACAGCCAATCCGACCTGCGCTTGCGAAGTCGTCAAAGCAGCCATCAAGGCCTCCGAAGCCGACGTGCAACTCGTGGTAAACATCACGGAAACCGCCATCACCTCCGCACCGGACAGCATGAGAATCGTATCACAATGCGCGATTGCGACCATGCCGGAGTCGATCGCCGAGGTCCAGGCCTTGCTTGCCCGCATCGATCCGAACAGCGGCGACGGTGAAGTTTACAGTTCCAAGGATTCGACGAAGAGCGCCAAGAGTTCGAAGGACGCCAAGCAAGCGGAAGTCGCATCCATCGCCGCTCCGATGCCGCCGAATCCGCTGGACCGCCCGTTTCTTCCGCTTCCACCGCCAATCATCATCTACCCAAAACCGGTCTCTGAGGTGAATCCTGCTCCTCATTGCCCGAGCGACAAGAAGAGCTACTGAGAGAGCGGTCAGTGATTGAAGATGAACTCTTTGGAGTTAAGCAGGGCCCAGAAAACATCCTCCAGCGTTTCCCGGAGCTGGGGCCCCGTTGATTCTCCGGCGGCGGCTAGCAGTTTCTCGCGCTCGATGTCCGTGGGTAAGCGGCTCAAGACGGTGAGGTAGAGCCGGTCGATCACCTCCGCCACACTCTTCTTTTCTTCGAGCATGGTCTCTACCAGCTTGCCCTGCCGGATCCGTTGTTGGGTGGTGTCGCCATTGAGCAGGTGCAGGGCTTGGGAGAGATTGGGTTCCATTTTCACCTCACACGAGCAGACCGTGGCGCGGGTGGCCCGACCGAAGGTGGTGAGAAAATAGTTCGACGTGTTGCCATCGGCGATTTGCACGGCGCGGGCTCCCAGTGGCAGCCCTTTGAACTTGTTGGGTGTGCGGGTGACTTGGGAAATGCAGTCGAGCAGGACCTCCGCCCTCACCCGCCGGATCATGGCGTGTGAGAAATTCCGGGTATCCGTGGCATTGGATTCATTCGTGCGGGTCGCCAACTGATAGGTCCGCGAAGTGCAGATGTCGCGCACCAGCTTTTTGAAATCATAGCGATAGGACACGAACTTTTCCGCAAGCGCATCAAGAAGCTCCGGATTCGACGGCGGATTGGACACGCGGATGTCATCGACAGGATCCACAATGCCGACTCCGTTGAAATGCGCCCACACGATGTTGGCGACATTTTTGGCAAACCAGGGATTTTCCGGAGATGCCAACCACCCCGCCACCGCCTCGCGGCGCGTTTGGCCATTCAAGTCCGGCTTGGGGCCGCCGAGAAATTTCGGGCTCATGTTCTGCTTGGTGACCGGGTGTTGCATCTCGCCGCCCTCATCGTAGATCACCCGCTCCCGCGGGTCCTCCGCGGGCTTGCGTTTCACCTGGGAGAAAAAGGCCGCAAAACTATAGTAGTCATCCATCGTCCAACGATCGAACGGATGGTTGTGACACTGCGCGCACTGGATCCGTGTCCCCATGAAAACCTGCGCCACATTTTCGGTCAGCTTCATCACATCCTGCTCGATTTGGAAAAAATTCGTCGCCGGGCTCGAAAAGGTGCCGCCCTTCGCAGCGAGCAACTCCCTGACCAGTTCATTGAATGGCATGTTGCCTGCGATCCGCTCGCGCAGCCATTGATAGTAATTCAGGGCCGCCTTATACGAGACCTGCTGAGGGCCGTTGTTGAAGGTCCGGATTTGCATCAGCTCCGCCCACTTCATCACCCACATCTCAGTGAACTCCTTACGGCCTAACAACTCGTCCACCAGCGCCTCGCGCTTTTGAGGAGCGGGATCCGCCAGGAACTTCTCCCGCTCCGCCATGGTCGGCGGCAGGCCGACGATGTCGAGGAAGACGCGCCGCAGAAATGTCTCATCATCCGCCAGCCCGGACGGCACGATCCGCAGCTTGTGGAGCTTTTCCGCAACATGCCCATCGACGTAATTCTGTCCGGGAAACTCCGGGCGGGTATAGGGCAGATCCGCCGGAACGACAATGGCCTGCGCCCCCTCGGTGAAAGTATGGAAACGAGCTAGCAGAAATGCCTCACCTCGATTTTTCGACACCGCCAAGCCCTCGCGCGCGAGGATCGAGACCGAGTGCTCATTCGACGTTGAAAATCCCGACAGCGTGGTGACATCCCGGTCCGTGCCGTCCGAGTAAATTGCCCGCACACTCAGAGGAACCCGCACATCCTCGCCCGTGAGCACCAGCTGCCGTGGTTGCACTTCGATCTGGGTTGGCTGGGGGATTTCCCCTTCACCGTAGAGCGCCCCGTTGCGAATCCACTCCAGCAGGGTTCGATAAAACGGGCTATCCGTCTTCATCAGATTCCCCCCGGTGTGGGGCACTGCTCCGACAGACTTGGTGAGAAGCAGTGATTCTTCCGGCACCGCGAGATTGAGCCGGCGCCCCGCCATCTCCGTCGTCAGACGGAAATGGTCGCCCTTGGGATCGAAGCCATAGAGGGACAGATGGAATCCATCCTGGCCGCGTGCGGAGCCATGGCAGGATCCGGTATTGCAGCCCGCTGCCGTAAGCACCGGCATGACGTCGAGCTGGAACGAAATCGGCCGCGGCTTTTCCGCATCCTGCACCGTGACCGGCACCTCGGTGCTCATTCCACGGTATTCAATCCGCAAACTCGTGCTGCCATCCTTTTTCGGAGTCAACGAAGTCCCCACCAACCGCGCGAGCGAAGGGTCCGCCAGGCTCAGCTTCGACTGCCGCGTGATATCATGAGTCGAGGCATCCTGCATCCGTGCAATCACGATCACCCGGTGAAAATCCGCGGCAGACTCCAACGTCAGCGCTTTCGGGAAAGCCTCGATCGAAACGATCCGCGGATCCGCCGGAGCATCCCAGCGGGGTAATGCCGTCACCGCAGCAGGGCTGAGCATCTCACCTTCCGGCCAAGGAGCCCCTTCGGCAATCCACTGCGTCAGAGCGGAGATTTCCGCCTCTAGCAACACCTCACCGTGTTTTTTAGGCGGCATCCGGTCCGGGTCCTCCGCCGGAAGCAGGACCCGCTTGAGCAACTCGGAAGCCGTCGGCTCGCCCGGCACGAGCGAAGTGCCACCCTCCCCCCCTGAAATCATCGAATCCCGTGTTTCAAGCACCAGCCCACCCTTCGCCTTCGCCTGCGTATGGCATTCCACGCAGCGCGTCTCCAGGACCACCCGTGCCGCATCAAATCCCGATGACGGACCCGCCGCGAGCCCATCCGTGGCCAAGCACACAAGAATCATCGAAAATCGGCGCATCGCATTCCTACGCGAAGCACGCCCACTTCATTGCAAATGATTTACTCGCCCACGAAAAATCTTTAAATTCGTCTCATTGGCGGGTTGACAAGCCGCCGCAGGTGCCTAGAGTGCGCCCCCCGAGCCGAAAAGCGGCCGGAACACGAACCTTTATTTGAGGCCCACGCCATGAGCAAACGCACTTATCAGCCATCCAAGCGCACACGGAAAAACCAATTCGGCTTCCGGGCACGCATGGCCACCAAATCCGGACGCGACATCATCCGCCGCCGTCGCCAAAAGGGCCGCAAGCGCCTGATTCCTAAAGGCGTGGAGATTCAATACAGTCGCCACACCACTCAGCACGGCAGCTGAAGGATCCACTCGGTCCTGTCCCGGGAGTCCACTGCAATCCTGCCATGCGACTTCCACGGACATGCAGCATGACGCAGCGCGAGGACTTCGCGCGAGTCAAGAAAACCGGTCAGGCGAAAGCTGGCCGGTTTATCATTTTGAGCACCCTGCCCGATCCGGCGCTGCCCACGATCCGCACAGGGTTCATCACCACCAAACGCTGTGGCAAGGCCCACGACCGCACGCTACTTCGGAGGAGATTCCGCTCCCTGGTGCAGGCCCACGCTCCCCACTTTGCCGAAATCCGCCGCTACCTCGTGACCATCGCCCGCCCCGGTGCCAGCCAAGCGACCTTTGCCGAGCTCGAAGAGGACTGGGTCCGCCAGGCCCGCAGACTGGGCTTGCTCTCACGCCCTGACCAAAAATCGTGATCTCACGCTTTCTCAGCCTGTTGATTTTCCTGGTGATCCGCTTTTACCAACGGATTCTCAACCCGATGCTTAAAGTCATCAGCGGTCCCGGCATGGGCTGCCGCTACGAGCCCACCTGCTCGAACTATTTTCTCCAGTCCGTCCAAATCCACGGCCCTCTCCTCGGTTCATGGTTTGGAATTTGTCGGATTTTCCGCTGTCATCCATGGGGTGGCTGCGGTTATGACCCCGTCCCGTCGCCCGGCAATACCGCGCAAGCCACCACTTCTTGTTCCTGCCATCGCAAAACAACTCAGCTCTAAATTCTCCACCACGCCTCCATGTACGATCGAAAAACTTGGGTCATCCTCGCCCTCTGCGGCACCCTCCTCGCGGTAAATCTTTACTACGGGAACCAACAAGCGCAAGAAGCCGCACGCCTTCGCGCAATCGCCGAACAAAAACAACGCGCCCTCACCCCACCCCCCAGCGACCCGGCGATCGTCCCTGCTTCCGGGCTGTCCGTCGAAGCCCCGCCGCCACCGACCGAAGAGGAAACCACGATTCTCGAAAACGATGAGGTCATCTTCACCTTCACCAACATCGGCGGTGGTATCAAACACGCCGAATTCAAAAAGGAATTCCAAGTCGGCAGCCAAACCGCCCTGGTCAAACACAACCAGTTCGGCGCCGGCCCCATCGGCGGCCTCGCCGGACCGGGGGAAAGCCTCGAAAACGTCGCTTACTCGATCAAAGCCGACGAATCAATCCCCGGATCCAAGATCGTTTATATCACGAAACTCAGCTCGGGCCTCATCGCCAAAAAAACCTTCAGCCTGATCGAGGGTGACAAACCCGGCTCGCGCTATCTCCTCAACTTCGACCTCACGCTCGACGCTGCCAGCACTCCCCTCAACATCAACCAGTGGAGCATCTTCCTCGGCGAGGCCTCACCGCTCTATCAGGCGGAAACCCCGGATCAGACCGGCTTCTTCTGGCATGAGAGGGGCGATATGTATTTCAAGGCCGGCACCGGTTTCAAAGGCGGCATGTTCAGCTCCGCTCAATCGCTGCTGAAAAGCAGTAACGATGGCCCGCTTGAATTCGCCGGGGTCACCAACCAATTCTTCGCAACCGTGCTCCGCCCGCTTGAGCCGGTGAATGGCACCGTCTGGGCGAAGCACTCGGACATCAAACTCAGCGCCGCCGAGGCCAGCCTGACCTCAGTCAACGCAGGCCTGCAACTCCCCTCCTCCACCGTCAACCCCGGCAACGCCCAGACGCTCAAGTATCGCATCTTCATCGGCCCCAAACACAACCCCATGCTCCGCAAAATGGAAAAAGACTGGGGAGCCGGCTGGGGCGATGTGATGCAATACGGATCATGGATGCAGTGGTCCGCACGCCCGCTCAACTCCATTCTCAATTTCTATCACAACTTCCTCGATAAGGTCGCCAAGAACTGGTCCTGGGGTCTTGCGGTCATTTTCCTCACCATCACCGTCCGGATCGCGATCTGGCCGCTCCATGCCAAGTCCACCCATACCATGAAGAAAATGGCCCAGCTCCAGCCCGAGATGGCCAAGATCAAGGAGAAATACCCGGACGATCCGAACAAGGTGAACACCGAGACCATGGGGCTTTACAAAAAATACGGCATCAACCCGCTCGGTGGCTGCCTGCCCATGCTCCTCCAGATCCCGATCTTCTTCGGCTTCTACAAAATGCTCCAATACGCCGTGGAACTCCGCGGCCATAGCTTCCTCTGGGTGCACGACCTTTCCCAGCCCGACACCCTCCTCCACATCGGATTCCTCGGAAACCTCCCGCTCAACATCCTCCCCATCGTCATGGCCATCACCAGCTTCTTGCAAATCCGCATGACCCCCAAAACGGGCGATCCGATGCAGCAGAAGATCATCATGTTCATGCCCTTCATCTTCTTCTTCTTCTGTTATAACTTCGCCTCCGCGCTGGCCCTCTACTGGACCACGCAGAACATCTTCTCCATCGGCCAAACCTGGCTCATGAACAAAGTGCCCGAGCCCAAACTCGTCGCCCGCACCGGCCCTCAAAAACAATCCTGGATGCAGCGCATGGCGGCCCAACAAGCCGAAGCCCAGAAAGCCAAAAGCCAAGGCACGATGCGAAACGCCACCCCGGAATCCAAGAAAAAGCGCCCACCTCGCACGGGCGGCTGAGACCCGAAATCCCGGATTCTCGAAAAGAAATCGCCCTATGGCCGCTTTTGGGACCTCTTGGCCGGAATCGGGTGCTTAAAATGCTTTCGTTATCCTGATTTTCAGGTAATTTGATTTCGTTCTCAGCGAGCTTCGGCTTCCTGAAAATTCCAGCCATCAAGGCTGGGTCAGCTCAGTCGAAACAACATCCGGGGGGAAGTTGCCAGACCATGGCCCAAGCCAAGTCGCTGAAGAAACAAGCGCGCTTTGCGAGATCCGGGGGGATATCCAAAGCGCGCTTTTTTTGATCCCTTGCTTCCACGTGAGCCCGTCCGTTTGCATCCCGGACAGGTTCATCCTGAAATCTGCAGCTCTCCCTCATCACCCGTCGCATGGGTGTAACCTATGGATTTCAAATACGAACTTCTGCCTCATCGATCCTCCGGTTCCGCGCGGGAGACCCAGCGACACCAGATGAGGCAGATGATCAGCAGATAGACCCCCAACAAGATCCACATCGATTCCGATCCATCCACGCGCCGAACTAGGTCACACCACTCTCGATCCACCCTCATCCCCTCCAGAATCGTGACGGGTAGCGCCGCGAGAACCATGCACACCCATGTCTTTCCAAGAATCGTCTTCAAGGGTCGCAGCGGGTCTGACATCACACGCAGCAACATCGGTAAAATCCTGCTGAAAGTCAAGATGCCTGATAAGACCCCGCAGATTCGCCCTCCCGATGACGGGATACCACACTCACGCACCCTGAGACAAGCTTACGATCCTGCTCTCAACCTCCCGAACATTGGCGATGGCAAGAAATCCGTGATCCGTTGCCTGCTTGTCGCCTTGCGACCAGGTTCGCTCAAAAATCAGATCCCCGGTCCCGTCCGACTTCTGAACCCGGCGCAGATCCTTGAGCCGATCAGGGTCAAAGGAGCGCACCGTGGTGGAGCCAAAAGCACCCGCCCCCAGCACGATCGCACGTTGATCGGTGATCACATAGGCGGTCTTCAAGGCCTTCCGCCGCATCCAGAATGGACTGGAAAGCATTCCGAGACCCACGAGAACAAACGGAATGCCAAACAAGGGAAAAAAGTCGAAGCCCTTGCTGAAGTCAGGGATTTTGAAGCGACTCGCCCCAGCGATCCAGAACAACGCGAATGCCGTCCAAGGGATTCCAAAAAGCACGAACGCAATACTGCGCCGGGCAAAACGGCTAGGAATAGGCTGCCCCACCCACACCACCTGCTCCCCTGTTCGAAGCTCGGCATCCACCAAGCGGGAAATACTCAAAGGTAGTTGATTTGTTTGATGGAAAGACATCGACTGGTTAGATTCTATTTAATCACCGTGAAACCGCAAAGAGCCATGATCACACACAGCGGCCCGCAGCAACTCACCAGAAATGGGATCCTGCCTCAACACCAAACGGATCAGGCCCACGAATTCCTCGGATAACGCAAGCTCGTTCTGGCGCGACGACCCGAGGGATTGTTTTTGGTCGGATGCTGGAATTTTAGGTTTCCGAAACAAGCATTGCATGGTAACGTCGAGGCCGTGAAGTCGTGTCGGTGGTTGTTACCTTTTGGATTGATGATCGTGGCTTGCATCCAATGCGTGCCGATCGGTCCGCCGGGCGGCGGGCGGGATCCCTATCGGCGACCCCAGACGCAAACCGCGCCGAGCGGAGGCGGGACCTCATTGTCGGCGATGCTGCGTGAGGTGAACTTAAAGGTTGATATGGTGCGGCGTGGCTCACACGGCCGTAAAGCCATCCGCCCGATGCGGCCCCGATACATCACGATCCACAGCACTCAGAACTTTACCGCCGGCGCTGAGAAGCATTCCCAAGCACTCAAGAACGGCGCCCTGCGTTCGCCCCGGACTCGTAACGGGAATCGGATTGGTTACCTGATCTGGCACTTTACGGTCGATCAAGGAGTCTCGATCCAGCACATGCCTACCAGCGAACAGGGCGAACATGCGGACTTCGGAGGACCCGGGAACCGGCTCTCCATCGGCATCGAAATGTGCGAAAACCGCGGGAACAGCCGCTCCGCCACCACCGAGCGCACGGCAAAGCTGACCGCCGTGTTGATGAAGAAACACGGCATCCCCCTGAAGAACGTGGTGCCTCATTATCACTGGCCACGCCGCGGCAAAACCCCGCCAAACAAGGACTGCCCGCACTTTTTGTTAGACAATGGGCGACCGGGCTCCAAGTGGCGCAGCTATCTGGGACGGATCAACTATTACTACCGCCGCCTCGGATGATCCAGCGATCCACTCCACATCACGGAAGCCCGGGAAACCAGGAGATCACCTTGGAACCCGGAGTATTCTACGTCTGCCAACGCTGCACGGCGTGTTGCAAGTGGCCGGGAGACGTGCGCATCGAAGAGGATGAGGTTTCAAAAATCGCCGGTTTTCTCGATCTAACGGAGCAGGAGTTCCTGGATCGGTTCACGCGTTTGAGGACGAATCGGCAGGGGCTCTCCCTGGTCGAAAAGGACAACCACGAGTGTATCATGTTAGACGGGAATGCCTGCCGCATCCACCCGGCCAAGCCCGCCCAGTGCGCGGGCTTTCCGAACAAATGGAACTTTCCCGGCTGGCGACAGGTCTGTGAGGCGATTCCCGTGCCCTGCGACCCCTGATCCGTTAGAGCCCCGCTTCGGCGAGGCGCTCGTTCATCTCGGTTTTCTGCAGCTCGTTGGTGAACTCGCTGAGGTCCCCGGCGATCACGCCGGTGAGATTATGGGTGGTGAAGCCGATGCGGTGGTCGGTGATGCGGCTTTGGGGGAAGTTGTAGGTCCGGATTTTTTCCGAACGGTCACCCGAGCCGATGAGCGAGCGGCGGTGGCTTGAGTAGGCCTCCTGCTGGTCCCGGAGTTTCTGCTCATACAGCTTCGAGCGCAGGATCTGAAGGGCCATCTCCTTGTTTTTGATCTGCGAGCGGCCATCCTCACAGCGGACGTAGAGACCCGTCGGCAAATGGAAAATCTGCACGGCAGACTCGGTGCGGTTGACGTGCTGCCCGCCTGCGCCACCCGCGCGGCAGACTTCGATGCGCAGGTCTTCCGGCTTGAGCTCCACGTCCACCTCTTCGGCTTCCGGCAGAACCGCCACGGTGACCGTGGAGGTATGCACGCGGCCCTGGGTCTCGGTGGCAGGGACCCGCTGGACACGGTGGACCCCGGATTCGTATTTGAGGTATCGGAAAACCTCCTGCCCCGTCACCTTCAAGATCACCTCCTTGAATCCGCCAACTTCGGACGGACTGCTTTCCAGGTGCTCGCATTTCCACCCGCGCAGGTCGGAGTAGCGTTGATACATGCGCATCAGCTCCGCGGCGAAGAGAGATGCCTCATCACCGCCCGCACCCGCGCGAATTTCAATCAGCGCGTCTCGATCCTCGTTCGGATCCGCGGGAAGCAACGCGTATTGAAGCTCGGTGCCGAGCGATTGGATATCTGCCTCGAGGCCGGGGATCTCCTCCGCAGCCATGGCCGAGAATTCAGGGTCGTCGGACTTTGCCAATTCCTGATTGTCGGCGAGGTGGCGCTTCGAGTCCTGCAGTTTTTCCCAGAGTGCCAGAGTTTGTTTGAGTTTCCCGTGCTCACGGAGGATTTCCGTGGCGCGCTTGGGATCGGCGAAAAGATCGGGATCGCCCACGGCCTCTTCCAGCTCGGAGAAGCGTTCGCGGCGTTTGGTGATCAATGATGAGTAGTCCATGGAAAAGAAATTCAGGCTGCGCCCGCCGCCACGCTGCCCCATTCGATCCGATTTGGGAATCTCTTTGATCACGATCTCCCGCTTGGGGTGAACCTACGGGCGCTTTCCTCGGTCACTGGCGGGATTTTCCTCCAATGTGCTGAAAGAATCCCGGCGGGATATGAGTTTTTTGATCGTGAATTTACATCGACGCCCGTTTATCAAAACCCTCATGAGCGCATCGCTTGCCACGGTAGCCGCCCGCGCGGATGAACCTTCAACCCCTGGAAAAAAACTCGGCTGGGCACTCGTCGGGCTGGGCACCCTGAGTACCAACCAACTCGCCCCTGCCCTGCTCAAGGCCAAGCACAGCAAACTGAGCGCCGTCGTCACCGGAACTCCCGAAAAGGGCGTCAAGTGGCGGGAAAAATACGGACTCGCTGCCGATAAGGTCTATACCTACGAGTCCTTCGACAAGATCATCGATGACCCGGACATCGACGTGGTCTTCATCGTTCTGCCTAACAGCATGCACCATGAGTTCACCATCCGCGCGGCGAAGGCGGGCAAGCATGTCTTCTGCGAAAAACCGATGGCCAACAGCGCCAAGGAATGCCGAGAAATGATCGCCGCGTGCGAAGCCGCCAAGCGCCAGCTCGGCATCGGCTATCGCTGCCAGTTCGAACTCCATCACCTCGAAGCCATGCGGCTCGCCCGCGAGCAGGTCTTCGGGCCACTGCAACATCTGGATGCCGGCTTCGGATTCGCCATCGGTGACCCCACCCAGTGGCGTCTCCGCAAGGCACTCGCCGGAGGCGGAGCGTTGATGGATGTGGGCGTCTATGCCCTGCAGGCATGTCGCTACCTCACCGGCGAGGAGCCCATCGAGATTTCCGCCATGGAGACCAAGACCGATCCCGTGAAATTCGCCGAGGTGGATGAGACGATCCAGTGGAGCATGAAGTTCCCCTCAGGAGTCACCGCCAACTGCCTGACCACTTATGGTTTCAACGGCTGCGACCACTTCACCGCGTATGCCGAGAAAGGGCGCTTCGGCATGAAGCCGTGCTATGGCTACTCGGGCCTCACCGGCTGGACATCGGACCCCAAGATCCCACTCGCCTTCCCCCAGACGGACCATTTCCTTGCGGAAATGGACGCCTTCTCGCTGGCCATCATCGAGGGCCGGCGCTTCGAGCCGTCCGGTGCAGATGGCCTGCGCGACCTGCTCGCGATCGAAGCGATCTACCGCTCGATCGCCAGCGGCAAGAAGGAGACCGTCGAGAAGGAAGCGTGAGCCGCAAATGGTCAAGCTCCCAAGGTCGGGTCGTAATCCTTCGGGGCGCGGATGATTTTCTCGATTCCGTTCTTGGTGACCAGGTTGCCGCCGCTGGACCGGCTCTTGATGCCGAACTCGGCGAAGTGCAGCGGGCGGATGAGATTGCGGATCCGCAAGCCTGACTTCAGATAGACCAGCAACATCTGAGCCGCGCTTTCCTCGTTGGTCTTATGGAACGCAAAGTAGAGCACACGGCTGCCCGGCGTGCCTTTGGTGAGATCGTATTCCTTGTCACGGGTGACTCCGCCGACGGTGAAGCGCTTGGCCAGGATGGGTCCGTCTCGCCCGTCACGATAGATCATGGAGTAAATCAAATCCTCCTCCTTGCGGAAGACGGCTACCCGCAGCGGTCGCTGGCCGACGAAGACCTTGTCGGCCACTTTCATCACCCGCATCTTGCCATCGGCCGTGAAGGTGATGATGTCGTCGATGGTGGAGCACTTCTCGACGGGTTCACCATCCTTCTTGAGCCCGTAGCCGGCGAAGCCGTTCTTGGCATCCAGGTAAAGCGTCTCGGTGGCGGCGACGACCTGCATCCGGTCCACCCGCTCGAAGGAAGCGATCTCGGTGCGTCGCTCGCGGTCTTTCCCGTATTTTTTGGCCAGCTCCTCATACCAGCGGATGGTGAATTTCGTGAGCTGCTTGAGATGCTTCTCAGTCTCATCGATGGCCTTTTCCAAGCCGCGGATCTCTTCGTCCGCCTTGAAGGAGTCGAACTTGGAAATACGCTTGATTTTGATTTCCGTGAGCCGGACCAGATCGTCCTGGGTGACCTCGCGCTTGAGGATTTTTTTGAACGGCTTGAGCCCGTCGTCGATGGCCTTGAGCACGGCCTCCCAGGTTTCGCATTCCTCGATGTCGCGGTAGATCCGGTTCTCGATGAAAATCTTCTCGAGCGAACTGAAATGCCATTTCTCGGCGAGTTCACCAAGTTTGATTTCCAGCTCCAACTTGAGCAGCTCACGGGTGTGGTAGGTGGTGCGGCGCAGGATGTCGGAAACGCCCATGAAGACCGGCTTGCCATCGACGATGACACAGGCGTTCGGCGAAATGGTCAGCTCGCAATCCGTGAAGGCGTAGAGCGCGTCGCGAGTCTGCTCCGCATCCGCTCCGGCGGGAAGATAGACGAGGATGTCCGCGTGAGCGGCGGTGTTATCCTCGATTTTCTGGATCTTGATTTTCCCCTTGTCCGCGGCGGCGACGATCGACTCCATGAGTGCGCCGGTGGTGGTTCCGAAAGGGATTTCCGTGATCCGGAGGTAGCCTTTTTTCTCCAATGAGATCCGGGCACGGACGCGGACCTTGCCGCCACGCAGCCCATCGCGATACTCCGCCGCGTCCATGATTCCGGCGGTGGGGAAATCCGGCACCAGATTGAAGGGCTGGTCGCGGAGAACGGCGACGGATGCTTCAATGAGTTCGTGGAAATTGTGCGGCAGAATCTTACAGGCGAGCCCGACTGCGATGCCTTCCACGCCTTGGGCAAGCAGCAGTGGAAACTTGACCGGCAGGGTATCGGGCTCCTTGCGGCGACCATCATAACTCGGAAGCCATTGGGTGGTCTTGGGGTTGAAAACGACCTCGTTGGCGAACTTGGTCAAGCGCGCCTCAATGTAACGAGGCGCGGCGGCCCCGTCTCCGGTCAGGGTGTTTCCCCAGTTTCCCTGGGTATCGATGAGCAAGTCCTTCTGCCCAAGACCCACGATGGCCGCCCCAATGGATTGATCCCCGTGGGGGTGGTAATTCATGGTGTTTCCCACGATTCCCGCGACTTTGTTATAGCGGCCGTCATCGATCTCATCCATCGCGTGGAGGATGCGCCGCTGCACGGGCTTGAGGCCATCATAGAGATGGGGCACCGCGCGTTCGAGAATCACGTAGCTGGCGTAGTCGAGGAAATAGTCGGAATACATCGCGCCAAGCGAGGCATGCTGGTCCGGATCGTGCGTCATGGGGGCGGATGCTTAATGAACCAGAAGCATTCGTGCAAGCCTGAGGTGAGAAGATCCATTGCATCGGGTCGATTAAATGATATTGAATCGCCATGAAATCCGAGGATGACCATCAAACCAAAATCGAGCGCCGAGACTGGCTGAAAGCGGCCGGCCTTACAAGCGCGGCCTCCCTGTTGGCGGGTGCGCGTGCCTCCGCCGAGCCTGCGGGGACTCCAGCGGCCAAGGTCCACGGGGTGGTCTTCATGGTTTCAGACGGAATGAGCCCCGGAGTGCTGACCTTGGCAGAGGCCTATTCCAAGCTCACCCGACCATACGGAACCCAGTGGTGGGCGCTGCTCAATGACAAAAAGGCGGCCCGGGGCTTGATGGATACCGCCTCGGCCAATTCCATGGTCACCGACTCCGCCGCCGCGTCAAGCGCCTGGGGCGGCGGGCAGCGGGTGAACAACGGCTCGATCAACATGACTGGCGACGGCAAGCTGGTCACCCCGATCGCCGCGATTTTAAAAGCGAAGGGGGTCCGCATCGGCCTGGTGAGCACGGCCACCATCACCCATGCCACCCCCGCGGGCTTCGCGGCGGCGGTTTCCAAGCGCAAGGACGAGGATGACATCTCCCCCCAATATCTGGAGCGGGTGGATGTGCTGTTAGGCGGTGGCTCAGGCCACTTCAGCGCCAATGACCGCTTGGACAAGCGGGATCTCGCCGGCGACTTCGCAAGGGCGGGCTATGGGGTGGTCAAGACCCGGGATGCGATGCTAGCGGCACGCGAGGAAAAACTGTTAGGCACATTCACCCGCGGGCACTTGCCTTTTTCGATTGATCGCGATCAGAACCCGGCGATGGCGGCCGCCGTTCCCACCTTGACGGAGATGACCCAGGCAGCGCTGGGGCGTTTTCTCGCGAGCGGCAAGCCCTTCCTTCTGCAAGTGGAGGCGGCCCGGATCGATCATGCGGCGCACTTGAATGACATCGGCGCGTTGTTAGGAGATCAACTGGCCTTTGACGACGCCCTGGCGGCGGTCTTGGTGATGGTCGGCAAGCGGGATGATATCCTGATCGTCGTGACCAGCGACCACGGGAACGCGAACCCCGGGCTCAATGGCATGGGCAGCGCTTATGGAGAGAGCACCCAGCGTTTTGCGAAAATCTCGGAAATGAAGGCATCCCACGAGCGTATTTTCGCCGAGTGGGCCAAGACCCCAAGGGCCAATGCCACGCAACTCACCGCGCTGGTCAAGAAGCATCTCCGCTTCAGCCTCAAGCCTGACCAAGCCTCCGCGCTGCTTCAGGCACTTCGAAAACGGCCCGTGCTGGAGTGGAATGAACAACTCAGCAAACCGGAGGGACTGCTCGGCCAGTTCGCAGGGAACCACACCGGGATCGGCTGGACAGGCACCACCCACACTTCCGACCCAACGCTGATCTCAGCGGTCGGACCGCAATCGGATCGCTTCGCAGGCATGGTGAAGAACTCGGACGTCTTCGGGCACCTGAACGAGATGTTAGGTTAGACGGTCGGACCAATTCCAAGCCTCAAGGCTCCTCCACATTTTCCTCGATCACCTCGTCATCCCCGACAGGGATGGCGCGGATGGCGCGGGGCTTCTCGGCAGGCGCGGCTTCTTCGTTTGAGCCTTCGAAAACCTCCTCCCCTTCCATCTCCTCGCTTGAGTTGAGAGGTTCGACGGGCAGCGCCTTCATGGGGCCTTCGAGAGGCGTCACTTGCTCGTCCGGGGCCTCCTCGGTTTTTTCCGTCTCATCCACCACGACCAAGGCCTTCTTCGGCGGCGTGATCGTCTCCTTGATGTCATCCTTGATGCCTTCGAAAAACTTGCGCACCATCGGCGCAGCCATCCTGCCACCCGAGACGGTTTCGCCGGGGCGGCCTTCGTATAGGACCGCAAAGGCATAACGTGGATTATTCATGGGGAGAAACCCGGCAAACCATGCGAGGCGCTGATCCTTCGCCTTGGGGCCCCACTGGGCCGTGCCGGTTTTCCCGCACAAGGTGGTGTAACTGAGTCCCGCACTCTGGCCGGTGCCGCCGCCGGCATTAACGACGTCACTCATCCCCTGGCGGACGATCTCGACCGCCTTGAGGTCCACTCCCAGCCAGTTCTTGCGCTCCGGAACCGCCGCTTGCACCACGCGACCGCGGGTGTCCTGGACCTGGCGGATGAGTTGCAGCTTCGGCAAGGCCCCACCATTGGCGATGCCTGCCATCGCTTGGGCGACTTGCAAGGGCGAGGCTAACAGGCTGCCCTGACCGATCGACAGGTTGGCCGTGTCTCCATCGAGAATCCGGCGTTTTTCGTTTTTCAGCATCCATTCATCACTCGGGACAAGTCCGGGAGTCTCGCCAATGAGTGGCAGGCCTGAGCGCTCGCCGAAACCGAGGCGGCGGGAAAGGTTCAGGAACGTGGAGGGGCCGACGTCGATGCCGACCTGATAGAACCAGGTATTGCATGACCGGGCGAGGGCGCGTTTCACATTGATCGAGCCTTCCGCGCTGCGACTCCAGTTATTGAACACCGTGCGGCCGATGGTGATGGCCGCCGGGCAGTAGATGGTCGAGTTTTCCGTAACCGTGCCATTGTTGAGTGCTGCTAGAGCGACGATGGGCTTGTAGGACGAAGCGGGCGGATAGGCGGATTGGAAAGCACGACCGAACAACGGCTGGGCAGGATCCGCCTCCAGGGCCTTGAAGTCCGTCTCGTTGATGCCTGGAACAAACCGATTGAGGTCAAACGATGGCCGGGACGCCATGACCAAGACCTCGCCTGTGACTACGTCGATGACGACAAAGGCTCCACGACGGCAGCCGTTTTCGAGCGTCCTTTCGGCGAGTTTTTGCCATTCCAGGTTCAGAGTGGTGACCAAGGTGCCACCGGGGCGCGGACGCTTCACTTGCTCTTCGACTAGTTTGTTGCCGTTTTCATCGAACAACAGCCGCTTCATCCCGGGTTCTCCGGTGAGCTGGGTGTTGAAGATTTTTTCGAGGCCGGCCCTGCCTTCGGATTCTTCCCAGAGCGGTTCGTTGAAATTGATCGGTCCGGTTGGCAATTTCCCGACACTTCCTGAATACCCCAGGATATGCGCCGCAAGTTCGCCCTGTGGATAGGTCCGGCGGTAGATCGGGTGGAGAATCAGGCCGGCCGTGAGCTTGGACTCGAGCGCGCGGGCTTCTTTTTCGTCGAGCTGGCCGCTGACCAGGAGCGGCAACCAGCGCCGGTCCTGATAGTGCGCGAATATTTCATCGTCTGTTTTTGCGACGGGATTCTTGATGAGTGCCTGAAGCGCATCGAGCCGGGAGCGCCCCCAGTTGACCACGAAGTCACGGTCCGCGGTCTCGAACTGCTTGAACTGCAAAGCCACCTGGTAGGCCATGCGGTTTTGAGCGAGCGAGAAGCCATTCCGATCGACGATTTGTCCGCGGGGCGCAGGGATTTTCAGCGTGATGGCACGGGCGTCCTTGCGGGTCATGATCGTGCCGTCCGCTGCATTTCTAGCAGCGGGAGATTCTGCGGAAGCTGTGGTGGAGGCAACGACGGGAAGCGGTTTTTCTTGCGCAAAAATTGGCGAGGTCGTGACGCACGAGACCAACGATAACCGGCAGAAAAAAGAAAGAAACGCCATGGGAGTTCGGCCAGATTACCCAGATTCCCTCCCAAGGCAACGCTCAATCCCAGCCTGTTTCATTCCAATCGGCTGGAGATTTCCCCAGCCCCTTCACGATCTCGGTAGGCAGGAAAATGAACTCATCCTGCCGGGTCTGGGAGGGATCCATGCGGAAAAGCACCAATTTCCGCTCGCGCTTACCCAAGGTGGTGACGGTCAAATCGACAAAAATCTCCATCACGCCGTCCTCCCGCGGTTTGACCACGAGCAGGCCAGGAATCTCATAGGTGGCGCGGGCGGGGCCGGCTTCGCCCTTGGCAACCTTGAAGTCAGCACGCTTTCCGAGGTGGGACTTCGGATACCATTCATCGCGCTTGGTCTTGGTGGTGCGAGTGCGGATGCGGTGGATCACCAGGGATTCCTGCTTGCCCAACTCGCCCGTAGCCTCGATGCGCCAGCGAAACGGGCCATCCATGGTCGCGACCACCGCAGAGACCACCATGGCACTCATCGCGTAGGATCCGCCGTCGGTTCCCTCGGGCTTGACCTGCATTCTGACCTGCGCGCCGTTGACCCGCACGGCGCTGGAGGAGGCCGCGTAGGTGTGCTTTTTCGCCATAAGGCTCACGCAACTGGTTGTTCCTGAGAGACAGACAAGGCCGAGCACCGCACTTGCCGGAATGCGAATGCCGTGCTTGAGTGGCGCGATGAGCGAGTGGAACTTCATGACAGCGATCATCTTAATCGGGATTTTCGCGCTTTGGAAATTGGAATTTGCGGCCACCTTGCTCAACTTGAAAGCATTTCCCTCGAATGTCCCGAAGGCTTTGGAGGGATTGATGGATGACGCCAAGCTTCACCAAGCCCGCGACTACCTGCAAGTGAATGCGCGATTCGGAATCGTCCAATCCAGCGTTTCCCTGGTGGTGCTGCTCACCTTCTGGGCGCTCGGGGGCTTCGGCTGGCTGGACCAAGTAGCCCGCTCGTTTTCAGACTCAACGGTCATCGCCGGCTTGATCTTCCTCACCCTGTTGATGCTCGGGCAAAGCCTGATCGGGCTGCCATTCTCCATTTATGACACCTTTGTCATCGAGCAGAAATTCGGATTCAACCGCGTCACGCCAGCCACCTTCATCATGGATCGGATCAAGGGACTGCTCCTTGGCGCCCTCATCGGCCTGCCTATCGGCGCCGCCGTGCTTTGGATTTTTGGAAATATTTCTCACGCTTGGCTGTGGGCCTGGCTCGTCGTGACAGCCTTCCAGTTGATCCTCACCTACCTCGCGCCATCGCTGATCATGCCCTTGTTCAACAAGTTCACACCGATGCCTGATGGCGACCTGAAGCGGGAAATCGAAGCGCTCGGCGTGCGCTGTGGGTTTCCGCTGAGCGGGGTCTTTATCATGGATGGTTCGAAACGCTCGTCCAAGGCAAACGCCTTCTTCACCGGACTTGGAAAACAGAAGAAAATCGCGCTTTTTGACACGCTGGTCGATAAAAGCAGCACGCCCGAACTCCTTGGCGTCCTCGCCCACGAAATCGGGCATTTCCGCTGCGGTCACATCAAACAACGCCTCGCGGTAGGCATCCTCCAAACGGCCGTCATTTTTTACCTGCTCGGCCTCGCCACCGATCCGACCGGAAAGTTCTCGCGGGTGCTCTTCGATGCCTTCGGAGTCGCGCAGATTTCTCCTCATGTGGGCTTGGTCTTGTTCAGCATTCTCCTGGAGCCCGTGAGCAAACTCCTCGGCGTGCTCGCCAACGCCTGGTCGCGCCGCCACGAGTTTGAGGCGGACGCCTACGCAGCCAAAGTCACGGGCGATGGCGACTCTCTCGGAGAGGCGCTTAAAAAAATGACCGCAGACCACCTTTCCCACCCCCTGTCTCTTATACACATCTCCGGGCCCACGA
>CALMKO010000202.1 GCA_937867415.1 uncultured Verrucomicrobiota bacterium
GAGGCGATTTTCAACGGGCGGGAGCGCAGGAGCTTCGAGGAGAAGCCGAAGGAGCCACGCAAGCCCAAGTCGATCTGGACTTGAGCGTGCGCGTGGTGGCTTAGGCCGCGTCCTGATCCGCGCGTTTGCGGCGGATGGCGGGTGGGCGCTCTCCGGTGACGACCTGGCGATTGATGGTGACCGTGTCGATATCCTCTCGCGATGGGATGTCGAACATGATCTCGAGCATGAGTTTCTCGAAGATCGAGCGCAGGGCGCGGGCACCGGTGCCACGGCGGACGGCTTCCTCCGCGAGGGCTTGCAGAGCGTCGCGGGTGACGCGGAGTTTGACGTCATTCATGGCAAGTTGCTTGCCGTATTGTTTGACGAGGGCGTTCTTCGGCTCGGTGAGGATCGAGATGAGTTCGGCTTCGGTGAGTTTCCTGAGTGCGGAAATGACCGGGATGCGGCCGATGAACTCGGGGATAAGGCCGAAGTGGAGCAGGTCCTCCGGTTGGACTTTTTCCAAGACGTTTACCGCGGCGTCGTCGAGGTCCTCTTTGGTGGACTCGGCGTGGAAACCGAGGGTGTTGCTGCCGAGGCGGCGGCGGACCATGTCTTCCAGTCCGACGAAGGCGCCGCCGACGATGAAGAGGATTTTCTCGGTGTTGACCTGGATGTATTCCTGTTGTGGGTGCTTCCGCCCGCCTTGGGGGGGGACGTTGCAGATGGTGCCTTCGAGGATCTTGAGGAGCGCTTGTTGCACGCCCTCGCCGGATACGTCGCGGGTGATGGAAACGTTCTCGGTCTTGCGGCCGATTTTGTCGATTTCATCCACGTAGATGATGCCGCGTTCCGCGCGCGAGACGTCGAACTCGGAGGCTTGGAGGAGGCGGAGGATGATGTTTTCCACGTCCTCGCCGACGTAACCGGCTTCGGTGAGGGTGGTGGCGTCCACGATGCAGAATGGGACGTCAAGCACGCGGGCAAGAGTCCGGGCCAACAAGGTCTTGCCGGAACCGGTGGGGCCTAACAGCATGATGTTGGATTTCTCGATTTCCACGTCCTTGAACTCGTCGCTCACCTTGGCCTGGTCCTGACGGAGGCGCTGGTAGTGATTGTAAACCGCTACGGAAAGCACCTTTTTTGCGTTTTCCTGGCCGATAACATGCTCGTTGAGCTTGGCAAGGATGGTGGCGGGGGAGGGGATTTTGAATCCCGGTTTCTCGGCCTGGGTCTTGCCCTTGGCGGGGGTGGTGGTGCCGAGTTCCTTTTCGAGGATGTTCGAGCAGACCTCGATGCACTCGTTGCAGATATACACGCCGGGACCAGCGATGAGTTTTTTGACCTCCGAGTGGCTCTTTCCGCAGAAAGAGCACATCGTCAAGTTGGAAGCGCGGGCCATGGGGTGAGGGTAGTGGAGTGCTTGGGGAATCTCAAGCTTCTGGAGCTTTTTCTTCGATGGCGGCTACGACGGTGTCGGGAAGCTGTTTGCGGCTTTCGAGAACCTTGTCCACCAGGCCGTAGGCCACGGCTTGTTCTGCGGTCATGTAGTTGTCGCGGTCCGAGTCATTTTCAACCTGCTCGACGGTCTTGCCGGTGTGATGGGCAAGGATGCCGTTGAGACGCTTTTTGAGGTTGAACATGAAACCAATGGTGCGCTCGACGTCGGAGGCGGTGCCTTGGGCTCCACCGGATACCTGGTGGATCATGACGTGGGAGTTCGGCAGGCAGAAGCGCTTGCCCTTCGTGCCGGCGGTGAGCAGCACCGAGCCCATGGAGGCGGCGATGCCGATGCAGTAGGTATTCACGTCGCAGGTGAGGAACTGCATGGTGTCATACATCGCCAGGCCCGCGGTGACGGAGCCGCCGGGGGAGTTGATGTAGATGTGGATGTCCTTCTTCGGGTCCTGCATTTGCAGGAACAGGAGTTGCGCGATCACGGAGTTGGCCACGAAGTCATCGATCGGCACGCCGATGAAGATGATGCGGTCCTTGAGAAGGCGCGAGTAGATGTCGAACGAGCGCTCGCCGCGGCCGTCAGACTCGACGACGACGGGAACGTAGTAGTTTTTCGGGGTGGTGGGAGAGCTCATGGAAGGGGATTGGAAATTAAGCATCAGTGGAGGATTCGGTTGATTCGACAACGTTCGCGTGCTCGACAAGGAAGTCAATGGTCTTACCGATGGCCATCGAGCTGCGGATGTTTTGCAAGCGGCCTGCACGCTGCATGTCCTTGATGAACTTCTTCGGCGCGACCTTGCGGGAGGCGGCGATTTGCGAGAGGTGGTTGATCAACTCCATGTCGCTGACGGTGATTTTTTCAGCCCGGGCGATTTCCTGGAGGATGAAGTTGGTGCGGAGATTGGTGACGGCTTGTTGGCCGGCGCTCGCGAAGATTTCGACTTGTTGGGATTCGATTTCGTTTTCACTCATGCCTGCCTTGACACCTTCCTTGACCATGGCGTCTGCCTGGCTCTGGGTTTCCTGGAGCACGAGTTGCTCGGGGAGTTCGAAGTCCACCTGGGCATTGAAGTGCGCGACGATTTGGTTCACCTTCATGTCGGAGATTTTCCGCTCACGTTCGGCGGTCATGTTCTCGCGGATGATGTTTTTGATGTCTTCCATGGTCTTGCCAGGGGCAAGGCGGTTCGCCATTTCATCGTCGAGGGCGGGGAGAATCGCTTCCTTGAGCTCCTTGACGGTGGTTTGGAAGATCATTTCCTTGCTGGCGAGTTCGGGGATTTGGAAGTCCTCGGGCAGGGTGAGGGTGATGGCGCGTGAGTCCTCGACATTCATTCCGACCAATTGCTCGGCGAATCCGGGGAGGAACGCTTTTTCATCGAGGCGGACCCAGAAGCCTTCGCGGCTTGAAAGGTAGCCCGCGGGCTTGCCGAGGAATTCCTCGGTGGGCTTGCCTTCGACGGTGGAGGTGTAGTCGATCACGGCGAAATCCGCCATCGCGGCCGGGCGTCCTTCGATGGGGTTGAAATCGGCGAAGCGCTCTTGCAGGGCGGTGAGTTGGGCGGTGATTTCCTCGTCGGGCACGGCGGCAGGAGGGACCGTCACGGTGACGCCTTTGTATTCGGGGAGCTTGACTTCCGGAGCCAGAGTGAGCTTGGAGACGAAGGTGATGGACCCGTTTTCGTGGGTGGTGACGTCTTCAGGGATGCCGAAGTCGAGCACGTGAAGGTTTTCCTGCTTGAGAGCTTCGTCGTAGGCCTCGTTGATGAGGTTGCCGTTCAGTTCCTCGGAAATTTCCTTTTGAAAACGCTTTTCGACCACCGCGCGGGGAGCCTTGCCGGGGCGGAAGCCGGGGACGCGTGCCTTGCTGGCATAGCCTTTGACAATTTGATCACGCTCGCCGCTGACACGGGCGGCTGGGATTTCAACACGCAGGGTGGCGACGCACTTTGGCTGCTTTTCAACGACAATGTTCATGATAAATAGGACCGGCTTCTGTGCCGGGGCGGGAAACCTAGAGGAAACCCGCTGGGCTTGTCAAATCAGGTGTGTGAAAAGGATGATGTGCACGCGCCGGGCGGATTTTCCCAATCGTGCAAGATTTGTTGGCTCGCAGGTGTGCACGGTTCCTGCTTTGGTCTCCCGCAATGGATCGCGAAACCGAACGAGTCGCCGAAAACAAGGTGAGAGAGAAAAAATGGAACCGCTGGGGCCCCTTCCTGAGTGAACGCCAGTGGGGCACGGTGCGTGAGGATGATTCGGATCACGGAAATAGTTGGGCCGCCTTCCCGCACGACCACTCGCGCCGCCGCGCCTACCGCTGGGGTGAGGACGGTTTGCAGGGATGGTGTGACCGCCAGTGCAGAATGTGCTTCGCCCCGACACTGTGGAATGGGAACGACACCATTCTCAAAGAGCGCCTCTTCGGTCTCGGCGGAAACGAGGGGAACCACGGTGAGGACGTCAAGGAATGCTACTACTACCTCGATTCCACCCCGACCCATTCCTACACCAAGGCGCTTTATAAATACCCACAGGCCACCTTTCCCTATACGGCGATCCGGGAAAAAAACCAGGAACTCGGCCGCACCGGCCCCGAGCTCGAACTCGCGGACATGGGTTTGTTTGACGATGGGAAATACTTCGACGTCGTGCAGGAAGTGGCGAAACGCAGCCCGGAGGATATTCTCTGGCGCATCACCATTACCAATCACGGCCCCAAGGCCGCGCCCATCCACGTGCTGCCCACCCTCTGGTTTCGTAACATCTGGAGCTGGAAAAATAACCGCGAGACTCCCATCACCAAGCCGTCGATCCGGACGGATGGTAGCTCGCTCCTCGCGCAGCATGAATCCCTTGGCGACTATCGGTTTTTCGTCGATTCCCCCAATTTCCCCAAGCGAATCCCATGGTTGTTCACGGAAAATGAGACGAATTTCCACAGCGTCTTCGGCACGAAAAACACCAGCCCCTACGTCAAGGATGCCTTTCACAGCTACCTGATCCACGGTGAAAAATCGGCCGTTTCGCCGATCCCCGGCGGCACCAAGGCCGCCGCACATTTGAAATTCACCATCCCCGCCGGCAAGACCATCACCGTCCGTTGCCGGCTCCACTTGCTCTCTGAGAGCAATGAAATCGACGGTTTCGACGGCTTTGATGAAATCTTCGCCCAACGCATCGCCGAGAGTGATGCATTTTACGACAACGTGATCCCCAAGGGCATTTCGCACGATGAGCGCCTCATTTGCCGTCAAGGGTATGCCGGTCTGTTGTGGACCAAGCAGTTTTTCTATTACGTCGTCGAGGATTGGCTCAAGGGGAACCACGACGGGCCGCCATCTCACGCGCGTCTGAAGGGGCGCAACTCGGATTGGCAGAACTTCTATGCCCGCGACATCCTCTCGATGCCGGACAAATGGGAATACCCGTGGTTTGCAGCCTGGGACACCGCCTTCCACATGATTCCTTTCTCGGCCATCGATCCGGAATTCTCAAAAAGCCAACTGCTGCTCCTTCTTCGCGAGTGGTATATGCACCCCAACGGCCAACTCCCCGCCTACGAGTGGAATTTTTCCGACGTCAACCCGCCCGTCCACGCCTGGGCAGTCTGGCGGGTTTATAAAATCTCCGATCAAAAGGGCCAGCGTGACCTGCTTTTCCTAGAACGCGCCTTCCAAAAACTCCTGCTTAACTTCACCTGGTGGGTGAATCGCAAGGATGTCGAAGGCCGCCACGTCTTCGGTGGTGGCTTCCTCGGACTCGACAACATCGGTGTCTTCGACCGCTCCCACGCCCTCCCCGGTGGTGGCCACCTCAACCAGGCGGACGGCACGGCCTGGATGGCATCGTTTTGTCTCACCATGCTCTCGATGTCGCTCGAGCTCGCCCTCGTCAAGCCAGCCTACGAAGACATCGCGTCCAAGTTTTTCGAGCATTTCGTGAATATTTGCGACGCCATCAACTCCCTCGGCGGCACCGGACTCTGGGACAGCGCGGATGGCTTTTACTACGACCAACTCATCATCAACCACCAGGAGCCCATCCCTCTGCGCATCCGCTCTCTCGTCGGCCTCTTGCCCATGTGCGCGGTCACCGTGCTCAAGCAAAAAACCATCGACGCCCTCCCCAGCTTCCGCAAGCGCATGGATTGGTTCCTCGTCAATCGCCCGGATCTGCTCAAGTACATCACCGTCCGCCGCGTTCCCGGCAACAAGAACCCCGGCCGCTGCCTGCTCGCCATCCCATCCGAAGCCCGCCTCCGCCAAAGCCTCGCCTACATGCTCGACCCCAAGGAGTTTCTATCGCTCTTCGGCATCCGCTCCCTCAGTAAAGCTCACGCGGAAAAACCCTTCGTCTTCGAGCACGGCGGCCAGCGGCACGAGGTACCCTACACCCCCGGCGAGGCCACCACCGACATGTTCGGTGGGAACTCGAACTGGCGCGGACCCGTTTGGTTTCCCATTAATTTCCTCATCATCGAGGCCTTGGAACGCTACGATTATTTCTACGGCGACACCTTCAAGATCGAATACCCTACCGGTTCCGGAAATCTGGCAACCCTCCGCGAAGTCGCCATCGACCTCTGTGACCGCCTGATCTCGCTCTTCCTTCCGGATGAAAATGGCTATCGCCCGTGTTTTGGCGATGCCACGCGCTACAGCGACTCCAAGGATTGGCAGGATCTGCTCCTCTTCCACGAGTATTTCCACGCCGAGACCGGCGAAGGGCTCGGCGCGTCCCATCAGACCGGCTGGACATCCCTCGTCGTCCGGTTGGTGCGCGAGCGGCGGGAAAAACTCACCCACTCGCTTTGTTTTGGCGCTGGCCACGAGGTGGATCCTTCCCGAAACGACCCGAGCGAGGACTGAAAATCACCGCCGCATCTCACGCCCTGTCTCCAAACGGGACTTGCCTCTCCCCGCCAGATCCGCTACCCGACCACTCCTCACCTGCGCGCCACCTCCCCGATTTCACGCACCATGCCCAGCCCCACCCACATCGTCATCTTTTGCGGCCAAGACTGGTGGTATCACAACCGCGCCCATAGCGATTTCCAACTCATGACCCGCGCGGCCAAGCACCGCAAGGTGCTGCTCGTGAACAGCATCGGCATGAGAATGCCCACTCCGGGGAAAAGCCCGATGCCTCTCCGCCGACTCTGGCGCAAGCTCAACAGCATGCTTCGCAAGGCCTCCCAACCGCTGCCCGAGACGCCCGACTACACGGTGATGACCCCGATCCTTTTCCCGTTCTACGGCAGTGCGAAGGCCCGTGCTTTCAACTCATGGTTCATCCGCTTTCAAGTCGCGCGCCAAGCACGCAAGCTCGGCATTGTCGATCCCCACATCATCGTCACCGTGCCTACCGCCTGGGACGTGGCCAAGAAAATGCGTCGCAGTTCGCTGGTCTACAACCGCAGCGACAAACACTCGGCCTTCTCCGAGGTTGATAACAGCCTCATCGTCGGTCTCGAACGCGAACTCATGGCCCACTCGGACGCCGTGCTCTATTGCAGCCACGCTTTGATGGAGAGTGAAAAGGAATTCACCGCCGAGCGCGGCCTATTCATGGACCACGGAGTGGATACCCAACACTTCGCAAAGCGCCCGCCCACCGGCGCGCTCACCAGCCTGGGCCACCCGCGCCCGATCATCGGCTTCTTCGGCGGACTGGAACACTATGTGGTGGATTTTGATTTGTTAGAGCGCATCGCCAAGGAGCGTCCCCACTACAGCCTCGTGCTCATCGGCGACGCCACCCTATCCATGGAGCGCTTCTCCCCGTATCCAAATGTCCACCTGCTAGGATTCCAGAAATACGAAACCATCCCGGTTTTCGGTGCGGACTTTGACATCTCCATCATGCCCTACCGTGACAACGAGTGGACCCGCTGGATTAATCCGATCAAGCTCAAGGAATACCTTTTGTTAGGCCATGAAGTCGTCGCAGCCTTCTTCGGCGAGGCTCCGTATTACACCGACTATATCCACCTCGCGCACAATCACGACGAGTTTCTCGCCCATCTTGACGCGGTCCTCGCGGGCAAGAAGGCTCCCGGGGACCGCCATGCGCTCCTTGCCAAAGCCAGCTGGGATGATCGCACGCTCGACCTCATCGCCACGCTCGACGGGATCGCCGCCGCCAAAAAGGGAAAACCCCAACCATGTGCGGCATCGTAGGAATGCGCTGTTTCAAGGGGCGCCGGGCGGATGAGAATCTGCTGCGCAAGATGGCGGCCCAACTCCCACACCGTGGACCCGACGGCGAGGGCTTTCAAATCTATCAATCGGTCGGCTTCGGCCACACCCGCCTTTCCATCATCGACCTCGCCGGCTCACCCCAGCCGATGAGCTCCGCCAGCGGCCCGTTTCACATCACGTTCAATGGTGAGATTTTCAATTACCAAGCCCTCCGCGCCGACCTCGTCCGCGAGGGGGTGCCACTGCGCAGCCATGGCGATACCGAAGTTTTGTTGGAAATTTTGCGGCGTGATGGAGTTCCCGGCCTCAACAAGCTCAACGGCCAGTTCGCCTTCGCCTCCTATGATGAGGTCTCCGACCGCTTGATGATCGCCCGTGACCGCCTGGGAATCCTACCACTTTACTACCACGTCGGCGCGGATTTCATCGCCTTTGCCAGTGAGGTCAAGGCCCTGCTGCCCGCCGTCGGAGCGCCGGTGCTGGACGAGGCGGCGGTCGAAGAATACCTCACTTACCGCTCGGTCCCGCCGCCTCGCACGCTTTTCAAAGGGATTCGAAAACTCGCCCCCGGCACGGTGCTTCATATCAATGCGGACGGCAGCATGAGGGAAGAGGTTTACTGGGCCTTGCCCGCCCGTCACCAGGGACAGATGCTCACCGGGGAGACTGCCATCCAGGCGGTGGATGCGAAGTTGCAGGAAGCCGTGGCCCTCCGGTTGGTCGCGGATGTGCCGG
This sequence comes from uncultured Verrucomicrobiota bacterium, assembly GCA_937867415.1. GTDB lineage: Bacteria > Verrucomicrobiota > Verrucomicrobiia > Verrucomicrobiales > Akkermansiaceae > Luteolibacter. Next base: position 8,382 of record CALMKO010000202.1, read on the forward strand.
TCGGAGCCTACCTCAGCGGTGGGCTGGATAGTAGTCTAACCGTCGCACTGATGAAAAAACTCCGCCAAGGAGCCGAGGTGCAGACCTTCGCCGCAGGATTCTCCGATCCCCGCTTCGACGAACTCCCCTTCGCCCGCCAGGTCAGTGAAGCCGTCGGCACCGTACACCATGAAGTCATGGTCGGCTCGCAGGACTTCATCGACTTTTGGGAAAAACTCAGTTGGCACCGCGACGGGCCGATGAGCGAACCCGCCGACATCGCCATCCATAAAATCGCCAGCCAGGCGCGCTCGCAGGTCAAGGTGCTTCTATCAGGTGAGGGCAGCGATGAGATTTTCGGCGGCTATCCCAAATACGCCTTCGAACCCAGACTCGCGCCTCTTGCCGCACTTCCCAATTTCCTGCGGGTGCCCATGGCCCGCTGCGGCGAGCGGCTCCTGCCCGAGTCCAAGAACCGCGCCCGTCAAGCGGGGCGTGCCCTCGCCGCCCGCTCCACCGCCGAGCGGATGCAGACGTGGTTCGGCCCGTTCACCTGGTATGAACGCGCGGCACTGCGAAGCGGCTACGGCAAGGACAATGCCCCTGATCAATGGGAACGCGCGGAGGGCGATCACCTGCGGCGCATGCTCTATGTGGATTGCCACACCTGGCTTACCGATAATCTGCTGGAGCGCGGCGACCGCATGTCCATGGCGGCCAGCATCGAGAACCGCCCGCCGTTTCTCGATCATGAACTCGTCGAACTCGCTTTCCGCATCGACTCTTCCCTCAAAATCAAGGGCGGCAGCGGCAAGTGGCTGGTCAAGGAGATCGCCCGCAAGCATCTTCCCGCCAACATCGTGGATCGTAAAAAAGTCGGCTTCAAGGTGCCCCTCGATGAATGGTTCCGGGGTGGCTTGAAAGACTATGTCCATGACCTTTTGTTAGGTAACGACTCTTTTGTCAGCAGCTACTTCGACCGTCGGGTGATCACCCGGCTTCTCGCCGATCACACCCGCGGCCGCCGCAACGAAGAGCTCAGGCTCTGGACTCTCATGGGCCTGGAAGTCTGGCACCGCGCTTTTTTCAAAACAACTGCTTGAGATTCCGTCCCCATTCTTCAAGCCTAACGAAGCTCGAGAATGGCCGAAAACCGCGCCAGAGCCGCTTCCCATGGTTTTGGATCACCGGCGCTGAAAGTGCGGAACCCGAACGAGCGCCGGATCAGGTCTCTCCCCGCTGTGAAATCTGCAAGATGCCCGGTCCCGACCATCTGGGTGATGATGTTCCCACATGAGGTCGCCTCGATCGGCCCCGCCACCACATCCAAGCCAAGGGCGTCCGCCGTCGCTTGACTGAGCAGCTCGTTCTGGATGCCTCCGCCTCCCGCATGCAGCCTCGAAAAATCCCTCCCCGTCAAATTGCGGGTCAAATCATACACGACGCGATACTTCAAGGCCAGCGACTCGGTGGCGACCCGCAATATCTGCCCATGGGTCTCGGGAATGGTCTGCCCTGTCTTCTCGCAGAATGCGCGGATTTTCTCCGGCATCTCCCCGGGGCTGGCGAACGTGGCGTCGTCCGGATCGATAAAGGCCGTGAAGGCCTCCGCCTCCGCTGCAAGCTTCGCCATCTCTCCATAGCTGAGTTTCTGACCATCCATTTCCCACTGCCTCTTGCATTCCTGGATGATCCACAAGCCGCTGATGTTTTTCAGGAAGCGGACGGTGTCATTCACACCAAGCTCACTGCAGAAGCCGGCCGCGAGCGCCTCCGGGGATTTAATGGCCTCGTCCTCCTCCACCCCCATGATCGACCACGTTCCCGATGAAAGCCAAAGGTTCCCCGTGCCCTCCATCGGGATGCCCGCCACGGCGGATGCGGTGTCGTGACAGGCGGAGGCCACCACCGGAATTCCCGCTTTTCCAATGACCGCCGCCACGTCCTCCCGGATCGGGCCTAACACGGTGCCTGGCGCGACGATCTCCCCGAAAATTTTCCGTGGCAACCCGAGGGCGTCGATGACTCCCCAGGCCCATTCGCCCGTCGTGGCGTCCAAGAGCTGTGAAGTCGACGCGACTGTGCGCTCCACCGCCTGGCGTCCGGTGAGCCAATAGGCTAACAAGTCCGGGACAAACAAAAGCCGCTCGGCGTGCATCAGGGCGGGACTGCCTTTCTGCAACTCGGCAAGCAAATGCAGCGAGCTGTTGTAGAAATTCGTCTTGATCCCTGTCTGGGCGTAGATCTCCGCCTCGGGCAACGTTTGATGCATCGCATCCGCCATCCCCTCGAATCGCGGATCCCGGTATTGGTGGGGCATCCCGATCAACTCACCCTTGCCATCCAGCAGCCCGAAGTCACAGCCCCAGGTGTCGATGCCGATCGAGACGATCGCGTCTCCATGGAGCTCCACCGCACGGCGGAGACCCTCGAGAATCTCACGATAAAGTCCAATGATGTTCCAGTAAGAGCCGCTCGGGAGATCCGTCCCCGGATTGTCAAAGCGGTGGATCTCCTCAAGCTCAAGGGTGGTGAAGTCGGTCTTGGCCGCGATCACGCGACCACTGCCTGCGCCGAGGTCGACGGCGATAAAGATTTTAGGTGAATTCATGATTCGTGTAAATGGGCTGCCGGAAATCATTTTCAGCAAATGCAGGAGATGCAATCTCCAATCCTGCTAAAAACCCGTCATCTCGAACAGCTTCTCCGCGACCCCGTGGCTCTTTCTCGCTGGCTGGCCTCAAAGAAGCGTCGAAATTTCACCCGCTTTTCATCATGGCTTCACACGGAAGGTGTGGTCTTCACCCCATGGCGAAGGTGATGATAGGTGACGATGATCCGGACCGACGGAAAATCGGACGGCGTGGGGCTCTCAAATGGCTGCTGGGCGGTGCCGCCGCAACGGCGGCGGGATGCGCGGTGGACGGCTTCTTCATAGAACCACGGCGTCTATCAATCACGCGGCGTGTCATTCACTCCGGAGGCTTGCCACATGACTTGAATGGACTGAAGGTCGGTCTCCTGTCAGACTTTCATTTCAGCCCGGGGAACGATGAGTTGTTGCTAGAAAAAGTGGTCGGGGCGGTAAGGCGTGAGAAGGTGGACGTGCTGGCCCTTACCGGGGATTATATGTGTAACAACCCCAAGGTCGTAGCACCCATGCTGGAGATTCTTAAACATCTGGATGCCGCGCAGGGTGTCTTCGCGGTGATGGGAAATCACGATGGCTGGGCTGGCAATCGCGCGACGATCCGGCGTGAGTTTGAAAGCGCGGGCATCGGATTTTTGATCAACCAACACAGTCTCGTCCGGATCAGGGGAACGGTGCTGGCAGTGGCGGGCACGGATTTCGTCTGGCTCGGCAAACCCGATGTGGAGAAGACCTTGCACGGAATCCCTGCAAAGACGCCCATTCTCGCGATGGTTCATGAACCGGATTATTTTGATACGGTGGTGGCGCAGCGTCCGGTGATGTTGCAGGTCTCAGGACACACTCATGGCGGGCAGTGCCGGGTGCCGGGCATCGGCTATGCCCCGAGACGTGTGAAGATGGGAAAAAAATACTTGTATGGTGAGTATCACTCCCATCAATCAAAACTCTTCGTAACCCGTGGCGTGGGAACCACCGGCCTGCGGGTGCGTTTCGCCTGTCTGCCGGAGTTTGCGGTTTTGACGTTGAGAACTTAGAATGGCGTGATCGACAATGCTTTGGTTCAACTTGATGATCCATGATTCGATATATCTTGTAGCGGCTGTCCCCTCCCGAACCTACGCCATCACGGAGTTGACCCTGCGTGTGAATTTCGAGCATGTTAGCGAGATGAAAGCAGTGATCCTTGCAGGTGGTTTCGGAACCCGAATCAGCGAAGAAACGACCGTGATTCCCAAGCCGATGATCGAGATCGGAAACCGTCCGATCTTATGGCATATCATGAAGATCTACTCTGCCCATGGGATCAATGATTTCATCATCTGCTGCGGCTACAAGGGACATGTAATCAAGAACTACTTTGCGAACTATCATCTTCATCACGCGGATGTCACCTACGACCTCACCAATCAAAGCACCACGATTCATCGCTGTGATGCCGAGCCATGGCGGGTTTCCTGCATTGAAACCGGTGAGAAAACCATGACTGGAGGCCGCCTTAAGCGGGTGGCCGACTACCTCGACGACGAAACATTCTGCCTCACCTACGGCGACGGAGTCAGCGACATCGACGTCACCGCCAGCATTGCCTACCACAAGAACCACAGCAAGCTTGCCACTCTCTCCGCCGTGCAGTCGCCCGGTCGCTTTGGCGCTTTCACCCTGCATGAGGGGAAGGACACCGTGGACTCGTTCGCTGAAAAGCCAAAGGGCGATGGCGCATGGATCAATGGTGGATTCTTCGTCTTGGAACCCGCGGTCATCGATCAGATTGTGGACGATACCACGGTCTGGGAGCGGGGCCCCATGGAGGAACTCGCAAAAATGGGCCAACTTCAGGCCCGTAGACACGAGGGATTCTGGCAACCCATGGACACCCTGCGTGACAAGATGTTTCTCGAAGAACTTTGGATGGCAGAAAATCCGCCTTGGAAAGTTTGGTGATTTGCGGTGGCGGTCTTGAAATCACAAGACGGCGTTCATTCTAACCCCATTTGTCGCGGATATCATACCCGGCAGTCAACTGGATCACCGCACCGTATCCAAGCGGATCCAACGGTCCTCGATTTGTGAATCTAACAAGGCGGACATCGCCAACTGGGCACCCAGGCCCTCGCGGAAAGATGCATCCACCTCAGGGTCCAATTTGCCACGTAGACACGCATCCACGAAGCTGTGGATCATCCGGGGCAGCGCGTGGGGCTGCCCGTCCGAGGCCTCCGCTGGCAAGGGTAAATCGGTCCACGCGGGAGCAGATGGCGTGGATAACTTGAGTCGATCCACGCCGCCCCGGCTCAGTGAGGCCTTGAGGGAACCCTTGTCGCCCACGACCTCAAGATACCCCAGCTCCGCAAATGGCGGCGTGACGCGGCTGGTGAAAATCTGGGTGCGGACACCACTTTCGTGGCGGACCCACGCATTCATCAGGTCGTCGGTCTCCACCGCTGCCATTTCGCCTGTGACTTGATCCGGCGCTTCACGTGGCACCAGGTGAGTGTAACCGATCACCGATTCAATCGGTCCGAGAACATGCTGACAAATATCAAACAAATGTGAACCCACCTCGAATAAAATCCCTGATCCCGCAGTTTGCGTTCGGGTGCGCCAGCTGGTGAACCAGTCATCAGCAAGCCCATCCCAGCGGTCATACTGGATACGTGCGAAAAATGGTTTGCCGATTTCTCCCTCCGCGATGCGCCGCCGCATTTCGTTCAGCCCGTGATTGTAGCGGAAGGTGAACGCGACTTGATGGACTTTCCCACTCGCCTCTGCTATCTCCGCCATCTCTCTGGCCTCGGCGGCGTTCATCGCCAGCGGTTTCTCACAGAACACATGCTTACCGGCACGAAGTGCCATGAGCGCCTGCGAAGCGTGCGCAACGTGTGCGGTGGCGATCGTTACAGCGTCGATTTTCGGATCTTCGCAGATGCTTGCAAAATCATCAGTGGCCCCCGCGATTCCAAACCGATCCGCCAAGGAACGTGCTGCTTCCAATCGTCTGCCATAGATTGATACAAGCGCGGCAGAAGGGTGGGACATGATCCCAGGGATGTGACAAACTTCAGCAAAATTGCCTGTACCAACGACGGCGATGTGGAGTGGAGGAGAATGAAACATCAACTTTAATATGCAAATCCCGTTCCTGATACACCCAAAAGCGGCAGCGCAAAAGAAAAAATATCAGGCTTCTTTGGCTTTTCGATCTAGCAGATGTGCTTCCCAGAAGCTGCGGTCATACTTCTCCCAGGCGTGGCATCCAAACGGCATCCTGAAACCGTTCATTTCGAAGCATTTCCGAGGGCCAACCTCGAACGCGAATTCCAAACCTTCCTCTAAAGAGGCAACCCGGTAACTTGGGTCATACTCAATCGCACGGTCTGACCAGAATACATCTCCAAGCCTGCCATGAGGACTTGGATCCTGCATGATGTCCCATTCCTTGACTGGGGCATTCACAAGTTTTGAAGCCGGAAAGTAAGGCTGAAGTTTGCGCAAGAAGTCCACCAGAGGTCGCACCCGCCGGCTGTTCTGAGTGAACAAGTCCATCCAATACGTCATCGGTTCCCTGCGATAGCGGTTGGCGAGGACCTTGAGCGATGCTTCGACTTTCATCATTCCGAAACCGGTATTGCCCACACGGTCTCTCTCCACCCATGGGGCATCTTCGCAGCGGATCCAAGGCGCACCGATGTAATCCACATCCGTTGCCAGCCAGCGCTCCATCTGATTTGAAAAAACAAGACTGTCCAAATGATAGATGAAGATATAGCGATAGTCCTCGAAAGATCGATACAGCAGGGGAGACAGGTGGAGCCGGTTGATCGCTGCCACTGAGCCGAAGAATTTACCCGGGAAGGTTTTTACCTTGAAGCCTTCCAACCTCACCGGATGGTCCGGAGGTCCGACGAGGAACCGGTCATACTCGCCGAGATAATGTTCCAGATGCCGCGCTGAGAGTCGTTCTTCATCGGTGAGTCCGGGACGTGACGAAAGCAGCACCAGAATCGCAACGTCCTTGCAAGGTGGTCGTTTCCGGCGATACGCAGGAACGAGAAAGCGTGTGAGGGTTGCTAGCATCGTGGTTCAAAGGGTTGCCTCAAGCCAGGACCCAGGGTTTGCCGTGAAACGCCGGAAATAGACTGTCTAACAAAATTGAAGCCTCGTGGGTACCCCAGCAGTCGGCATGGCTATCCGCCAATTCATGGAACCGTTGCCAACCACAGACGAGCCGGAGGAAGGTCGAGTCGGGCATTTTTGCATCTCCCTCCCAGATGTCGGCAGGAGACCACGGGGCAATTGTCAGGATCCGGCCTTTTTCAAAATGCATTCGGACTCCACCGCGGTAGAAACTTACCTTCAACTCGCCGCTGTAACCTTCAGCCAGGGTTCCCGGTAAATGCCTCTCCAGCGCGGGGCGGATCTTTTGCAGATACCCGATCATGTCTGGAATGCGGATATAGTAGGGACTCGCCTTGAGTTCACGGACCTGTCCCTTGCCAAGGGCTCGAAACAGCGGGTGGTCGCGCTCCAAGGCGAATTCCAATCCTTCAAGCCCGTCACAGGTCAGCTCGCCACTCGCTACCATTTCCATCCCTTTCTCCCAAAGACCCCGCAGCAGGCTTGGCATCACTTCCAGATACCCAACGCCCGGCTTGAGCTCCACTTGGGAAACCCTCAGGAGGGGGAAATTTCTCAACGGGAGGCAGGGCAGATACTGCACGTAGCCTATCGACTCTCCATCCGTGCTCTCAAGAACCCACCATGCCCGCCGGCGGGTGTTGTGCTTACAGCGTCCGGTGAACTCATAGGTCCACTCTTCCGGTGAACGCCTGGCGGAATACAACAAACCACAACCCACTCCTTCGTAGATCTCTCGGATCCATTCCTCATCGCCCGCCTTAAGCGCGCGTAAACGATAGGGCGCGACTTCGCCATTTTTGATTCCGGCCAGAGATCTCGCATCCACACACCGGCTGCCCCAGAGTTTTACTCCCATATCATAGCCGAATTGGCGATAGAACCAGTCAACCCCGGTGATCACTTGCATCAATTCGCCTTTTTTCGCGCTCCTTGCATGGATGGATTCGAATTGCTTTCTCACCAATCCACGGCGCCGATACTCGGGATCTGTCGCCACAAGCTCGGATCTTCCCACCTGAAACGGCACGCCACTGTAGTCCCAAGTCTGGGAAATAAGGCACACCGATGATACGATCTTCTTCAAACGGGTGTCTTCCACCACCGTGAAATCCTCCATTCTGACCGATGGATGCGTTCCCGAAACCAAGTCCGCCGTCCAGTCGGTGATCCGCTCGTCAAACACCCGGGTGTTGAAATCAACGAGTTCCGCCGCGTCACTCGCATCCGCAAGTCGCATCACAAGATTCTCGCCACAGCTCACCCGCATTTCACCCACACTCGGTTTAGATAACGCGATCATTTTAGGAAATCAACGGGTTACAACACGGGTGATCTCAAATCGGTCAAAACCGACAGTTCGACCGCTGGATGAGGCTCGATATTGCGCACCGCTCGGAAAAAGCGATCTTGCAGCGAGCGGAGAATCGGTGAATCGCCCTTGATCGGTAGTCCTTCAATGCTTTCAACAATGATGAGTTCGGCCAATGAACCACAAAGTGCGATCTCGTCTGCAACTAACAACTCGGTGCGGTCAATGGGTCGCCTCACGAATGGGATATCCATGGACTTGGCCAGGGCCTCAACGATGTCCAAGGTGACGCTTTCCAGGGCTCCCTCAGTCGATGGCGGTGTTGAAATGACGCCGTCGCGCACCATCACCAAGCAGGAAGCGGTTGCCTCCGCAACGCGTCCGGATTGATTGAGAAGCACCATGTCCTGGCAGCCTAACGTCTTCCCTTCAATGCGCGCCAGCCGTGCCACTTGATAATTGCTCCCGGCCTTCACTCGGGCCGGTAGTGAAATGTCTGTGCTCCTGCGCCAGGTACTCAGGCCTAGCGCGATCGGATCTGGAACTGTCATCGGTTGGTGGTAGCCGGTGATGACCAAGTCCGCGACGGTGCCCTCACCCCAGTGGCCCTCGACACCGTAAAGTGTCGTGCGATACCACATGTCACGGTCTGGCTCTAACAAAGCTTCGACCAGTTGTGTCAGCGCGGCGACATACTCCTCATACGAGGTTTCAAAAGGAATGTGCAACAGTCTCGCGGAACGTTGCAGGCGCTTGAAATGGCGGTGAAGTTCGACGATGCCGAAAGTGCCTCCGTTTGGCTGCCAGTAGCCTTTGAGTCCTTCAAAGACGTTCAAACTCCGTGTCACGGCCTCACAGCCGATGTGAAGAGTCGCTTCATTCCACAGACGCAGGGCGCCACCCATGTAAACATATTTTGGTTGTTGTAACTGTGCCATTGCCGGGGGGGTAATGCGGTGGAACATGCGCGTTTATACCAGCCCGATCAATTCGAAACTGTCCGCCTACGCGATCAGGTAGGCACCGTCCGCCCACATGCGGCATTGGAAAGAATCCTCAAAATTGGGCGAATTCCAAATATTTACTGATTCCCTCTGCTCTTGTATTCTCCCTCGGGAGCGACTTCACTTTCCCCCAGGGGCCTCCTTGGCCCCAACCCGCTTCCCATTCATGACTCCCGCCGCCACTCTCGTTCTCGCCGCATTCGTGATTTTCGCGATTTGCGCGGGTTTTGTAGTCGTCCGCGGACTCACGCGAATGATTGTCGGCTCCGCCATGCTCGCCGCCAGTGCTTATGTCGCTTTTCGCGCCTGGCAGTTGGCACCTGTTCTCTCGGTGGATTGGCTCGGAAAATCCCTGCCCTGGTTCATCAACGGGCTCCCCATCGCCGCGTTCATTCTTGCCTTCATCCTGCTGCGCTTGATCGTCAAAGGCCTCGCCAGCCCGTTCAAAGGTAGCTCTGGAGAGGCCCGACCTCCCACACTGGTCGGCACGATCTTTCATTTCATCGCAGCCTTGATCCCCACCACGTTGCTCGCCGGCCTCGGTGCGGGCTTGATCCACCATGCCGGCTCGGTCGCGGAGATTCGCGCTTCTGCCACGGATGCGAAAAAATCCCCCGCATTCAGCCAACAACTCAGCACCACCATCGCCCAATTCATTCCTAAATCCTGGATGAAAATGCTCGATCCCCTCACGGATCCCTCCCGCGTGGAACTCGCCAAACTCATCGCCGCTCAATCTGAGAAACCCCATCGCCCCGTCATCGATCCTCAAACCGGCAAGCCCATCCCGCGGGCGATCATTGTCGATGATCCTGAACTCCAGAAACTCGCCCGCAACGGGGATTTCGGGGCGCTTCTCCGCCATCCCGTGCTCACCAAGGCCCTCAACGATCCTAAGGTGCAAAAACTCCTCAAAGACCTCACTCCCTAACTCTCCAAATCTAAGATTTCCAATCTCAATTCTCAATTCTCAAATCCCCAATTTCTTCACCATGCCCGCCTACCTCGTTACCATCGGCCTCGAAGTCCACTGCCAAGTCAAAACGCAGACCAAAATGTTCTGCGCCTGCCGCACCTCCTTTGGCGATACTCCCAACACAAACACCTGCCCAGTCTGCCTCGGCCTACCCGGTGCCTTACCGGTCCTCAATCGCGAGGCCATCGAAAAAACCCTGCTCACCGGCCTCATGCTCAATTGCGGATCGCCCCCAATTTCCAAGTGGGACCGCAAAAACTACTTCTACCCGGACATGCCCAAGAACTATCAGACCACCCAGATGGATCTTCCCCTCTGTATCGGTGGCGGCGTGCCCCTTTACGAACATTGTTATCCCACGGACTTCCGCAAATCGATCGTCAATCCTGACAAAAAAGTTCGACTGAACCGCATTCACCTGGAGGAGGACGTGGCGAAATCCACGCACTTGGGGAACTCCTCACTCATCGACTTCAATCGTGCTGGCACTCCCCTCATGGAAATCGTCACTGAACCCGACTTGGAGTCCGCCGAGGAAGCCTTCGCCTATGTGCGGTCGCTGCAGATGATTCTCCAACAAGGCGGTGTCTCGGATGCGGACATGGAAAAAGGCCAACTCCGCTGCGATGTGAACATCTCACTCCGCAAAAACGCCGCCGATCCTCTCGGTCAAAAAGTGGAGCTTAAAAACCTCAACTCCATCTCCGCCATCCGTCGTGCCATCCACTTCGAAATCCATCGTCAGTCCGAAGACCTCGATCGCCACATCCCGCAAATCCAATCCACTCGTCGCTGGGACGATGATCGTGGCGAGACTCAAATGATGCGGACCAAGGAAGACGCGCACGATTACCGCTACTTCTCCTGCCCTGATCTGCTGCCCATCGAAACCGCTCCGTTGCTCGAAAAAGTCCGCCCTTGGGTTCCAGAGCTTCCGCACGAACTCGCCGCCCGTTTCCAAGGTGACCTTGGCGTCACCGCCTACGATGCCTCGGTTCTTTCCTCCGACAAACATCTCGCCGCTTATTTTGAAGCGGTCACCGACACGGCCATCCCTGGCAAAAAAGTCGCCAACTTCATCATTAACAACCTGCTCGGCACCCTCAACGAGCGATCGCTCGGAATCGAGGACTGCCCGGTCGCTGCCATCAAACTGCGAAGCCTGCTTTTATTGGTTGAAAACGGCACCCTCGCGGCCAATCAAGCCAAGGAAGTTTTCGCCGTGCTTTTTGACAATCCCGAAAAAGATCCCGCTGCCATTGCGGACTCCCTCGGTTTCAAACCCGCCGCCGCCGGGGAGCTGGAAGGACTCGTTGATCAAGTCATCGCCGCCAATCCCGTTGAGGTGGAAGCCGTCAAAGCTGGAAACGAGAAACTTCTCAACTTTCTTACCGGCCAGGTCATGAAATCCGCCACGACCAAGCCAAACCCCAAGCAGGTAACCGAATTGCTCAGGGCCAGGCTCGTGTAATTGTTGCCAGCGACCAGCAGCGACCAGCACGATCATACCCCATCAGACTTCCATTTCCAAAACGCAATTGAGTGTCTGACACTCAATTGCGTTTTTGCTTGCGTTTTGGGTGGGGGTGGGGT
>CALMKO010000203.1 GCA_937867415.1 uncultured Verrucomicrobiota bacterium
CTCCGGCGCTCATAGAGACGCCGCTACAGGCTTGTTCATGCGCGGAAGAGGTGGTGCGGTGATTGGCGGCAGGGATTTCGTAATCGGGGCGTTGACGAGTGCGCGCGAACGGTTCGGCCCAAAGCGGAACGATGGAGCCCGGGCATTGAAAGGCAGCGGAATGGGCGCCAAGGGGCGGGCTTTGGAGCATATGGGACCCGAGGAAGGAAATCGTCTGATGAAATTTGCAAAATACAACTCAAACACCCTTGTCAATCCAATCGGGCAGGTTTACGGATGCCGCGCTTCGGGAAATCCTTCCAATCCAACTACCAATGACATTTTTCATCCTCTGGGGCCTTGCGGGCCTTTCCGTCGGCATCGTTTTTGCCTCATTCTTCGAGTGGACCCTTCACAAATACGTCATGCATCGCCCGGTTGGGAGTTTTCGTTACGCGTTCCAAGCGCATGCCGTCGTCCACCACGGCACGTTCAAGGCGGACCGCACGTATCATTTGATTGATGAGAAGGACAAAGAAACCATCCCGATGGCTTGGTGGAACGGTCCGGTGCTGATTCTGATCGGGGCGACCCCCTTCGCGGTCCTTTCATGGCTTACGGGCCAGTGGGCCTTTGTCGCGGGCGGTGCCCTCGCCTTTGCTTCCTATTATTGTTTTTACGAGTATATCCACTGGTGCATGCACCTGCCAAAAGCACGGCGGGTCGAAAAACCTTGGTGGTTCCGGAGGCTCAACGGCCATCACCTGCTGCATCATCGCTACATGCACAAAAATTTCAACGTCGTGCTGCCCATCGCCGATCTCTGCCTCGGGACCTTCATGGCCCGCGCGAAGACCCGCTTTGCCCAGGCCACCGGGCCGTCGGTGCCCGATATCCAACCGCTCGGTTGACCCTACGTGATCGCGTGGGATTGAAGAGAAGGCTGGTGCTTTTGTTTCGGGTATATTAAGTGATTCCAACATCGCTCCCATCTTATGATCTACTTGCGCCTGATTCCTCTCCTTGTTGCTGTCTTGTTGGGTAGTTCCTGCCGAACTGTCGCGCCGCTCGACCCATTGACCATGAGACCGAGTTGCCGCTGCCTTCCCGCGAATTACCAGTCCCCGAATGTCTGCTGCTGCACGCCGGTGAATTCCACCAAGTGACGCCCGCCGTCATCGAAACATGCGTCGCTTACGCCCAGAGCTCCGCACTGCTCCGGGGTCCCAGACGCCTCACGACCTAAGGGTCACCTCGATCCGGTTCCAGAACGTGCGGTCTCTCCAATCCTGGAACTGCCCGTGATAGGGTTTAAGTTGACGGCCGGTTGCCACGTAGTCGCCTGCCACCAACACTTCATTCATCCCCGCAGGAGTTCGCAGGCTCCTCACCCGTGGATAGGCATCACAAAGGATCCGTCTCGTCAAAGACTGCATCCTCCGGTGTCCAGCCCCTGTCACCAGATTGACCGCCAGCACGCCGCCCGGCGCAACCGCCCGCTGGAGATGCCTTAAAAGTTCCGGATTCCATGCCTGCGGACGAAACACATCGGTCTTGCCTGCGAGATAAATGTCGTCAAACACCACATCGAACTTCTGGCGGTTTTCCGAAAGCCATGGATAGGCGTCCTTCGTGTGGATCTCAATTCCCAGGTCCTCAAGCGCCATGTGTTCTTTCGCCGCCTGGATGATCTCCCCGTCGATGTCGAGCGCCGTGAATTCACATTCCGGCAGCAAGTGCCTCAGCACCCGGAAAGCAGTGCCCCCCGCCAGCCCCAGCATCAAAATCGACTTCGGTGGACCTTCCTTGCGAAGCAAAGCCGCCGCCGCGATCAAATCCCATGCAAGGCCGGTGAGAAACCGTTTCTGATGATGCCAGGCATGGAGCGCGCCCGCCACTCGGAACTCCGTCGCCAAGCCAGACTTCCATATCTCAATCGACTGAAACTGCGTGTGGACGACCCCGGTGCGATGCATCGCGAGTCAGCATGGATCATCACGCCCTCCAAGTCGAGCAAGGACTCGAACCCTAAATTCATTCATTCCCGGCCTTGGAAAGTGGCGCGGTTCTTGCTAAGCTCGGCGCGATGAGCGAACAAGACCTCGACACCCACCACAAGGCACTCAAAATCAATCTCGATCCCCGGTGGTATGGAACCTTCGCCGAAATCGGAGCGGGTCAGGAAGTCGTCCGCTGGTTCTTCCGCGTCGGAGCCGCGGCGGGCACCGTGGCCAAGAGCATCTCTGCTTACGACATGATTGTAAGCGACGCCATTTACGGCAGCGGCGACCGCTACGTCTCACGGGACCGCCTGCAGGCCATGCTCGATCGCGAGTTCATGCTCAATGTCGATCGACTCAGCGAAAAGCGTGGCGACACCACCGCCTTCTTCGCTTTTGCCGACACCGTGGTGGCGCGCAGCTTCAAGGGTGGCAACGAATGCCACGGCTGGATGGGCATCAAGTTCCAATCCCGCCCACGTGATGAACCCAGCCAGATCCTCATCCACGTCCGGATGCTGGATACCGAGGCCTCGCTCCAACAAGAAGCTCTCGGCGTAGTCGGCGTAAACTTGCTCTATGGCGCGTTTTTCCTTCATCACGAACCGGATTTATTGATCGAAAGCCTCTTGGATAAACTGACCACCGGCCGGATCGAAATCGACGTAATCGAGTTCAGGGGGATCGAGTTCCGCTCCGTGGATAATCGCCTGATCAGCCTCAAGCTTGTCCAACTCGGCCTGAGTGGAGCGGCGATGTTCGGTGCCACAGGCGAAATTCTCCAACCTTCCGAGGCACTCTATAAAAAGGCCGTGCTTGTCGAACGCGGGAGCTTCCGGCCGCCTACCCACGTCAATTTCGACATGCTCGAATGCGCCTTGGAAAAGTTCAGCAACGACCCCGCCGTGGCCGGAAAGCAGGTGCTTCCCATCTTCGAGCTCACCATGCGGAATCTCCTCAACGGTGGTGATGAGATCGACCGCCGGGATTTCCTTGCCCGCGCCGATCTGCTAGCCGCCTGCGGGATGACCGTGCTGATCTCCGACTATTTCGAGTATTACCGCCTTGCCGCCTACCTCGCCTGGCGGACCAGGGAACGCATCGGAATCGTGCTCGGCGTGCCCAGTCTCAGCGAGTTGTTCGACGAAAAATACTACACCCAACTCCCCGGCGGCATCCTCGAATCCTTCGGCCGTTTGTTTAAAAACGACCTCAAACTCTACGTTTATCCCCTCCGCGACGGCAAGGCCAAGGCCCTCACCACCATCGAAAATCTCCCCGTCGCCCCGGAGCTCAAAAAACTCTACGGCTACCTCGCCGACCGCGGCAGCTTCGTCGATCTCGACAATTTCAAGCAGGAGTATCTCAGCATCTTCTCCCGCGACGTCCTGAAAAAAATCGCCGCTGGCGACGAGTCATGGCGGGAAATGGTGCCGCAAGGAGTCTCCGACCTCATCGTCAAACGCCGTTTTTTCGGCTACAATGGCTGATTCGCCGCCGATTCTGCAAATCACGTGATTTTCCCGCTTTGTCGGTTGCACAGATTTTCTGGCGTGGCAATGTCGGACAAGAAATCGATGACAACTGAAAACTTGCAAGAGCAGATCGCGGAAACAAGTGGCTGGATCCAAGCCGTTAAGGATGAAATGGCACAGGTCCTCGTCGGCCAAGACCGGTTGGTGGACCGGCTCCTCATCGGGCTGCTGTGCAATGGCCACATCCTGCTCGAAGGTGTGCCTGGCCTGGCCAAGACCCTTGCCGTAAAGGCGCTTTCAGGCTCCCTGCACGCCACCTTCGCCCGTTTCCAATTCACCCCCGATCTACTGCCAGCCGACCTCGTCGGCACGATGGTTTACCACCCTCAGGAAACCAAGTTCGAGCCGAAACTCGGCCCCATTTTCAACAATCTGATCCTCGCCGACGAAATCAACCGCGCCCCTGCCAAGGTCCAGTCCGCCTTGCTGGAGGCCATGCAGGAGCGCCAGGTCACGCTCGGAGATCGCTCCTATCCCCTGCCCCAGCCGTTCCTCGTGCTCGCCACCCAGAACCCGATTGACCAGGAAGGCACCTACCAGCTCCCCGAAGCGCAGCTCGACCGGTTTTTGCTTAAAGTCACCGTCGGCTATCCCACCAAGGAGGAGGAGTTGGAGATCCTCGATCGGATGGCGACATCGACCCCGCCCTATCAGACGAAGACGGTGGCCACGCCCGCCCAGGTTTCCATCTCGCGCGAGCTCGTCAACCAGGTTTACATCGACCCCGCGATCCGCAAATACATCATCCAGATCATCCACACCACCCGCTTCCCCGGCTTGGTGGATGCGCCACTGAAAAACCTCGTGCGCTCGGGAGCCTCACCCCGCGGAACCATCAACCTCGCTCTAACAGCCCGCGCCCGGGCCTTCATGCAAGGCCGCGCCTACGTCACCCCCCAGGATGTGAAAGACATGGCCCTGGACGTTCTCCGCCACCGGATTCTCCTCACCTACGAGGCGGAGGCGGAGGAAATGACCACAGACTCCGTGATCGAGCGGATCATGAGCAAGGTCGCCGTGCCATAACCCACCAAGATGCTCACCGACGCACAGATCGAGGAAATGATGGGGCGGGTCCGCAAGCTCGAACTCAAGGCCCGGCGCCTCGTCCGCGAATCATTCTCGGGCGAATACCTCTCATCCTTCCGCGGCCAAGGCCTCGACTTCGACGACTTCCGCGAATACCAACATGGGGACGAGGTGCGCTTCATCGACTGGAACGTCACTGCCCGGATGGATCAACCCTTCGTGCGGAAATTCCGCGAAGAACGGGAACTCTCGGTGATCATCGCCGTGGATGTCTCCGGCTCCGCCGACTATGGCAGCATCTCGCTGAGCAAGCGCGAAATCGCGGCCGAGACCGCGGCGGTGTTGGGCTTCAGCGCGCTTCACAATGGCGACAAAGTCGGGCTGCTGATCTTCGCCCACGAACCCATCCTTTTCATCCCGCCGGAAAAAGGCAGCCGCCACCTGCTGCGGATGATTCGCGAAATCCTCGTCGCCCGCCCGTCACGTCCCGGAACCTCCATCGCAGAGGCCTGTGACTTCCTCGTCCGCACCCTCCGCCGGAAATCCCTCGTCTTCATGATCTCGGATTTCTACTCCGACCCTTTGGAGAAACCTCTCGGCAAACTCGCGCGCAAACACGAGTCGATCGCGCTACGCGTCCTGGATCCGCTCGAAGCCAGACTCCCCAAAGCGGGAAAGGTCGTGATGGTGGATCCCGAGACCGGCTTCGAGACCCTCGTCAACACCGGCAATCCCAACCTCCGTATGGGCTATGAAAAACTCATGAAACGCCAACAAGAGGGCGTATCGGCCATCTTTAAAAAACACGGCATCGACTCAGCCGACCTCCTCACCGACGGCGACACCCTCGCCGCTCTTCACAAACTTCTGAAAAAGCGCAGCCGCAGACGCTCCGGTTAGATCCGCCATGAACGAACCTAACAGCAGCTTCCAACTCCTGGAACCAAGCTCCCCCGAGACTTTGATCCCGGATCCGTGGCTCGAACCATGGATGATCGCGCTGGCGCTGGGGCTTGGCCTGCTGCTCATCACGCTGGTGCTGCTGCTGCGCAAAAAGAAGACCGCCAAAGTTGATCCACATGCCGCCCGCCTCGCCGCCCGCGAGGAGGCCAAGGCAGCGCTCGCCGCCATCGACCACCAATCCCCGCGCGACGCTGCGATTCAATCCTCACTGATCCTGCGGAAGTACCTCGCGACCGCAGCGGCCGATCCCGCACTCTTTGAGACCCACGAAGAATACCTTTCCCGTCACGAGGCGCTCAAAGAATTTTCTGACGCCTCCCGCAAAGCCGCTGGAGAAGGCTTCTCCCGCCTCGCTGCGCTCAAATACGCAGCCCAGACACCCGCCGCCGACGCGGGTGAGGTGGTCACGCAATCCCGGGCCCTTCTCGAAACCCTTCACCTCGGCTTCCAAGGATGAGTTCATTTTTCGAACACTTCCGCTTCGCCCAGCCAGCGTGGTTGTTCCTGCTGTTGCCCGTCATCCTTCTGTTAGTCCTGCGCCGTGGGAAAGGCGCTGACTCGGCAGTGGTCTTCCCGAACCTTTCCATCCTCGTGAGCCTTGGCAGGCGCAAGCGCGCGCTCGCCTGGAACTTCGGCCTGCCCCTTGCTTTTCTTGCGCTCGTCTGCGCCATCATCTCCATGGCCCGCCCGGTTTGGAGAAATGAATACCAAAGCCGCACCGCCAGCGGCATCGACATCATGATCGCCTTCGACGTCTCGCTCTCCATGGACATCGACGACTTCATCGACCGCGGTGAAAGCGTCAAACGCATCGACGTCGCCAAACGCGTGGTTGATGACTTCATCAGCCGCCGCCCGGAAGACCGCATGGGACTGGTCGCCTTTGCAGGACGCCCCCGCGATGCCAGTCCGATCACGCTCGATCACCAATGGCTCAGAAACTCCCTCGACGAACTCCGCCTGAACGACGAGATGATGATGGGCACCGTCAAGGAGCAGGGCACCGCCATCGGCTCCGCCCTCGCGGCGGCATCCGTCCGCCTGGAAGCCCGCGACGCCCGCAGCAAGATCATCGTCCTCATCACCGACGGTGCCAGCAACTCGGGAAAAATCTCCCCCATCGAAGCCGCGGAACACGCCAAAACCCTCGGCATCAAGATCTACACCGTGGCCATCGGCACCAAGGAAGGCCGGGTGGATCCCAGCATCATGCGTTTTCCCTATCAGGAATTCGACATTCCCACCCTCCAGAAAATCGCATCTCTCACCGGAGGTGAGCATTACCACGCGAAGAATCTGGCCGCCCTGAAAGAGACCTTCACGACCATCAACAATTTGGAAAAAACCGATTCCAAGAGCCTCACCGTGATTGATGACACCGAGCTCTTCCCCTGGTTCGTCGGGATCACGCTGCTGGCCGCATTCGCGGCTGCCGCTTACCTCGCCTTTAACCCACCACCCACCGCCTGACCCGATGAGTTTCGCCCACCCCGGCTGGCTTGCCTTGTTGATCCTGATTCCACTGCTCGGACTCGGGGCGGTTCTGGCGTCACGTCTCCGCCGCAAGCAGTGGACGGAATTCGTGGCTCCCCGACTGCGCGGCGGGCTGCTCAAGCGAAGCAGTCCCCTACCGCGTTGGCTTGCCCTGGTCTTCCTTCTTGCCGCCTGCGCGGTCATCACCGCCGCCCTTGCCCGCCCACGCGGTGATGCGGGAACCAAGACGGAGAAAACCATCGGGCGGAATGTGATGATCGCTCTCGACATCTCGAAAAGCATGAAGGTCACGGACGTCAAGCCGGACCGCCTCTCGCAAGCCAAGGCTCTCATTTATGAACTTCTGGAATCCATGCCCAACGAGCGGATCGGATTCCTTGGCTTCGCCGGAACCCCGTATATCTATGCCCCACTCACCATCGACCACAGCGCGGTGCATGAAATCGTGGATCAAATCGACGAGAAATGGCCACCGCTCGGCGGATCCGACCTCGCAGCTGCCGTCAAACTTGCCACAGAGACCCTGAAAAAGACCGGTCAGAAAAACAATGCACTGGTCATCCTGAGCGATGGCGAAAAACACGAAGGTGATCTCGATGCCATGATCTCGGAAGCCGAGCGGGCCGGCGTTTACATCGTCTCGATCGGAATCGGAACGGAGGACGGTGGATATGTTCCCAACCCGGATTTCCCGGATGCACGGATGATCGATCGCGCGGGCCGCGCGGTCATCAGCCGCCTGCAACCGGACGTCATGCGCAAGCTCGCGGAAGGAACCAAAGGACGCTTCGTCGTTGCCAGCTCCGGGCTGGATATTCCCGCCATTGTCAGATCGGTCACCGACGGCATGGACGCCTTTGAGATGGACGGGCGCGAGCGACGGATTTCCATCGAGTTCTATCAATGGCTGCTGCTCCCCGGGATCTTTTTCCTCATCATCTCCATCGTCGCGGGAACACGCTGGCGCGGCGTCCAGAAGGCGCTCTGCCTTGCGCTCGGTTTTCTAACCATCTCCAACGCGGACGCCAGCGATGCCAAGCTGGCCAAAGAGGCGCTCGCCAGGGAGGATTACCCGCAAGCCCGCGCGCTCTATCACGAACTTGCGGAATCAGCCGTCTTTGACCATACCCAAGCCCGCTACCGCCTCGGCGAGGCGACGGCGGCCTATCGGGCGCAGGAGTTCCGCGACGCCCGCACCGCTTACAGCCAGGCGCTCCTCTCCACGGATCCCGAGGTCCTCGCCAGCGGCCACCTCGGCATGGGTAACTCGCTGTTTCAACTGGGTTGGAAAAGCCTCACCACCGAAGCCTACCCCAGCGACCCTGGATCGATTCCCGACCTCGCCCGCTTCGACACCATTTTCAAGGAGGCCCTGGCGAAGTCGCGGGAATCAGAAACCCCGGATGCCGGCGACACCGGCGGGTTTACCAAGATCGAAGCCATCATCACCAACTGGGCGGACTCCGTGAGACACTACGAGTCCTCGCTCCGGCAATCCCCTGAAAACAAGGCGGCAAAACAGAATCGCGACCTTGCGTGGACCTACTTAAAGCGCATCGAAGAATTGCTCAAGCAGGAGGAAGAGGAAACGCGTCAAGCCATGCCCCAGTCCGGCGATGGCCCACCTCAGGAAGGACAGGGCGACGGTGAGGGCGAAGAAAAAGGAGAGAAACAGCCGGGTGAAAAAGGCAAGGGGGATGAGGACCCCAAGGATGGCAAAGGCGGCGACAAGGAGCAGGAAAAAGAGGGGGAAAACGGCAAGAACAAAGACAAGGGCAAGGAT
This sequence comes from uncultured Verrucomicrobiota bacterium, assembly GCA_937867415.1. Lineage (GTDB taxonomy): Bacteria > Verrucomicrobiota > Verrucomicrobiia > Verrucomicrobiales > Akkermansiaceae > Luteolibacter. The sequence continues at coordinate 8,784 of CALMKO010000203.1, forward strand.
GAAAAAGACGGCGACAAGGACGGGGCGGATCCTAACGAATCCCCAAAAGAGCGCGCCCACCGCATTCTCAAGGAAAATGCAGATCTCGAAAAAGGCCCGCTGAGTCCCGGCCGCAGGGAGTTCCGCGATGCTGAAAAAGATTGGTAACCCGACCGCTAAAACGCATGAAAACTTTACAATACATGACCCAAGTGCTCCGGCTCCTGCTCGTCGCGGCCGCCGTCTGCGGCAGCAGCCAGGGCCAGACCTCAAGCCGCCTCTCAAGCTCCTTTCTCGCCCGCGGCGAGCAAGCGTTGTTAGAAATCATGATCACCGGCGGCCAACCCGCGGAACTCCCACGGATACCAGCCGTCAAAAACCTCGCCATCCAACCATCAGGCAGGGACCCGCTCACCCGGATGCTGCCCGGAAGAAGACTTGAGTATGTTTTCCAATACATCGTCGCGAGTTATGAGACCGGGACCTATACCATCCCGCCCATCCAAGTCACGGTCGATGGCGTCAAAACCTTCACCGAGTCGCTCGATCTGATGGTGTTTAATCCCGATGAGCTCCAATGGACCGAGATGATCGCCAATGGCAAGCCGTTCCGCTACGCAAGCGCCTTCCGCATTCTCAATCCCAAGCCGTTTGAAAACGAGAGCACAACCACGGAAATCAAACTCTTCGTTCCGGAAGATCTGGTCATCGAGGATTGGGGCATCCCGGACTTCGAGCGGGACGGCCTGACCTCCTGGCGCTTCCAACCCATGCCCATGCGCAGCCGCATCAACCTGTTAGGCCGATCCTACGTCTCCGTGGCCTATCCCAGCACCATCACCCCGACACGCACCGGCAAGGTCGGAATCGGGCCCGCCAAAATCCGACTGGTCACCCGCGAGGTGATCATGGACCCCACCCCACGCTGGATCAACACGGACATCTACGTGCAGGTTCCCAAACTCGAACTCGAATCGATTCCTCTGCCGGATGGTGCTCCGGCAGGATTTGAAAATGCCGTTGGGAGCTTCCGTCTCAGCGCCACCTCGGCCACCACCGACGTGCAGGAAGGCGATCCGCTCACGGTCGATCTCATCGTCAGCGGCAGCGGCAATCTCGACACCCTCAGCCCCCCTCAACTCGAATCCACTGCCGGCTGGAAGGTCTATGGCACCACCACCGAGCAACGCGGCGACGAGCGTCGCCTACTCTCCGGCAGCGTGGTGTTCCACCAATCCATCCGTCCACTTGAACTCAAATCCGAGATCCCGCGCTACCAGCTCATTTACTTCGACCCAAGGGATGAATCCTACAAGACCCTGACAACCGAGCCCATCGCCCTACAAATGAGACCGAACACCGCGCTCAAATCCGCGGTCGCCGGGGTGCAATCCCTGCCCATGCCCCTTGAACGAATGACCGATATCCTGGCCGTTCTTAAGCCCGCACAGCTCACCATCCCCCTCACCCAATCGCTCCCCTCATGGCTCGGCCATGCAGCCGGTGGCCTGCTTGCGCTCACCCTGGTCATCAAAGCGCTCTGGATGCGCTATGGGGCAAGACTCCGCCGCAATCCCGCCCGCGAGGCCAAGCTTCAGGAATTGTTGGAAATCGAACGCAACAAGCCCGATGACACCACATTCCTCAAATCCACGGGAAGCTTCATCGAGCGCCACCTCGGCACCCACCCCGACCCGCAGATCCACGCCATCCTCGCCGAGCGCGACGCCGTCTGCTTCCGTGCGGAACCCGCCAAGATCACCCTCGACCCTCAGCGGCGCAGCGCGATTCTCAATCTGCTCAGAAAGGCGATCCCGATTCTGGCGATTCTAACAATCACTCAGCTTGCCACACCAGCCCGGGCCGCCGACCTCGCGACCCGCGCGCAGGAGGCCTACGACTCCGCCAAGTATGACGAGGCCTTGAAACTCTGGTTCGAGGCTGGAAGCTACGATCAATTGGCTCCCGACACGCTCTATAACATCGGGAATGCCTGTTACCGCTCCGGCTCTCCCGGATACGCCGCGCTCTACTATCGCCGCGCTCTGGTGCGGGATTCCTCCCACCAGGAAGCCCGCCAGAACCTCCGCTTCCTTGAACAGAAATACGGAGCCATCACGGTGAAACGACCCGATTACCAATACGCGCTCGCCCGTTTCCCACTCAGCACCTGGAAGGCGGCTTGCTGGACCGGGATCTGGCTGTGTATCCTCTCCCTGCTTGTATTCCCCGCGACTCGTCCGGGTGCGCGGCTCCGCATCGCCGCCGCAGCCACTCTGGTGTTAGGCCCCTTATTGATATCCGTGGGCATGATCGGCTGGCGTCATTTCCCGGACGATGCCGAGTTTGCGGAGCTCGCCCGACAAGCGGTGATCATCGAGGAAAAAGTCGCGCTCCACACCGATGCAGCGAGGACCGCGCCCGAGGTCATCGACGCCCCCCCGGGCTCGCTCTGCGAAATCATCACCCTCTCCGGACGCTGGGCCTACGTCGCCTTTGCCACCAAAACCCGTGGCTGGGTGCCAATCGAAACCATTGAAAAGGTCCTGCCGGACAAGCCACCTGAAGTGCCAAAATTCCGCAAACCCAAGCCTGACGGCAAGACCGCCTCATACCGTGTAAAATTTAAATTGACGGGTAAGGAGGCACCAACAGCAGCCATCAAGATCGTAGGGAGCTTGATGGCTCCTTACCCGCCAATTTGAGTCCTACACGGCACCAGGAAGGGCTTTGCATTGGCAGAATCCAAGCACTTGAGGAATCGTTGAATTTGCCCCTCAGCCCAAGTAAATCCTTGGAAAGGCAGACAATCGAAGATCTTGAAGCCACACGCGTGCGCCTCCAAGCGGATCACGCAAAACGCTTCAAGCGCTCCTGATTCGGAAATGCCCGCTGGCCGATTAGCACCGAAGCCCATCCGCCAGCACCCATTTTACCTCGGGAACGGTCTGACTCGCCCGAAATCGTTGCCCTATTTCAGGGCTGAAATACGAAAAATCCGCGTTTCCACCCACGTTTTTCTCGGTCTCCCTTGATTTCCAGCTTGGCTGATAAGGCGGTTTTGCCACTGTTCAATTTTGTTTGAACAAATCATCAATTGCCCTAGTCTCCCGTGCATGGATGAGCTGACGCAGGGCAATCACCACGAACTGGACCCCTTGGAACGCCAAGTCGTTTCAGTCTTCGTGGATGGCGTTCGCGTCCTGGGCCTGCCCCGCTCCATCGGCGAAATCTACGGGCTGCTTTTTATCTCTGAGTCATCCCTTTCACTCGACGATCTGGTCCTGCGCCTGGGCATCAGCAAGGGTTCCGCCAGTCAGGGACTGCGCATGCTCAAGAGTCTCGGCGCCGTTCGAGAGGTCGATGGCGGCGGCGACCGGCGCACTTACTACGAGCCCGCCATCGAACTCAAACGCCTCGCCGGTGGCTTCATCCGCGAACAGGTCCGCCCGCATCTGGAAAGTGGAAAACATAAAATCAATGTGCTCACCGCGACCGCCAACGACATCGAAGACCCCGCTCGCCGCAAATTTCTCAACGAGCGCCTCGAACGCCTCGAAACATGGATCACCAGCAGCGGCAGAATCCTGCCCGTGCTGCAAAAAATTCTAGGCCAATGACCGAAACCTCACAAGATCTGGCAGAATGGTTCTGCCTCCGTTGCCAAACCAAACGCGAACACATCGCCGCCGGACACTTGCGGGAAATCGAAGCCGTCGAGGTGTTTTGCCCCCGCCTTCGCTACCGCAAGGCCACCCGCCGTGGAAAAATCTGGTGGATGGAACCGATGTTCCCCGGCTACGTGCTCGCCAAGTTCAACATGATGGAAATGGAACGCGCCATCACCTTCTGCCAGGGCGTGCGGGGATTGGTCCGCTTCGGCTCGGAAATCCCTTCCATCCCGGAATCTTTCGTCGAGGCCATCAAACGCGAAATCCGCGAACGCAGGGGCTCGGAGGAAGACGAGATGGTCACCCTAAGCCCCACCATTGAAATTGGCGACGAAGTGGAAATCGCCCACGGACCTTTCCAAGGGATGCAAGGGACCGTCGTCACCGTGCCCAGCGCTGCCGAACGGGTGAAAATCCTTCTGGAGTTCCTAGGCTCCCACCAAGCCGTGGATGTCGATTTGTTCTCACTGCTGCTCCCGCGCCGCCCTCTTCCGTAGAAAACCACCCGTTTCACGCGAATACGTTACTCATTTCCGCCGTTTTTTGAAGTACACTGCCCCAGCGCTGGCCGCAGAATTGACTTCTCCCGCTTGCAAAACACATCCCCTCATTTCGCTCCCCCCAGACAGGTTTCTTTCCAATCCGGGGAGATCGACCAAGGGCGGCAGCTTGATTGAAAATTCATCCGTCATCCCATTCATTGCAAACTGACTCATCCACGGATTTCCTCATCATCGGCGCAGGCTTCTCAGGCCTGGTCGTGGCGCAACGTCTCGCTGCCGCGGGATGGAAATGCGTCATTGTGGACCGCCGTGATCACCTCGGCGGAAATGCCTATGACCGGGTCGATGCCGCAGGTGTCCTGATCCACCCGTATGGGCCTCATTATTTCCGCTCGAACTCACAACGGATCGTCGATTATCTATCGGCTTTCACGGAATGGCACCACGTCAGCTATACCATCAAAAGCCATACCCGCGGCCGATATTGGAGCTTTCCCATCAATCTGAACACCTTCGAGGAATACCTGGGGCGGGAGGCGAGCACCGCTGAGTTCAGCACCTGGCTGGAGAAAACCCGAATTCCGATTTCAGAGCCAAAAAACTCGGAAGAAATGATCATCTCCCAAGTCGGCAGGGACCTCTACGAGCTGTTCTTCGAGGGCTACACCCTCAAACAATGGAAACGCCACCCGCGCGAACTGGATGCCTCGGTCTGCGGCCGCATCCCCATCCGGATCAACCGGGATGACCGCTATCTATCAGAAACCTTCCAGGCCCTTCCCAAGCATGGCTACTCGGCCATGTTCGAAAATATCCTCAACGCCTCACCCGGTGTCGAGTTGCATCTGGGAGTGGATTTCAAAGAAGCCCGTGCCCGTTGGAGTCACCGCCACCTGATTTTCTCAGGGGCCATCGATGAATTCTACGACCGCTGCTTCGGCGCGCTTCCCTACCGCTCGCTTCGTTTCGAACCTGAGTCGTTCTCCGCAGCGCAACTCCACACCCGCCAAGCTATCTCGGGCAAACCGGGCTTCTGGCAACCCGCCATGCAGGTCAACTACCCGTCCCCGGATGTCCCCTTCACCCGCATCGTCGAAATCAAACACGCCACTGGCCAGCAAATCGATTCCTCCACCATCGTCCGCGAGTACCCCAAGGATTGGACCCCGGATGACGAACCGTTCTACCCGGTCCCGAATGCGGAATCCCGCGAGGCCTACCAGCGATACGAAAAACTCACCCAACAGGAATCCCGGGTCAGCTTCATCGGCCGACTCGCCACTTACCGCTACTACAACATGGATCAGGTCACAGGAATGGCCATCGCCGAGGCCGACAAACTAATTTCAAAATACGGAACCCAATCATGAAAAAACTCTTCATCGCCGGTCACCGCGGCATGGTCGGCTCCGCACTCGTGCGCGAGGCCAAAAAACTCTGCGGCTATCAACTCATCACCGCCACCCGCGACCAACTCGACCTCTGCAACCAGACGGCAGTCTTCGACTTTCTCGCCAGTGAGAAACCCGACATCGTCATCATCGCCGCAGCCAAAGTCGGCGGGATCTACGCGAACTCGACCTACCCGGCGGATTTCATTTATGAAAACCTGGCGATCGCTGCCAATCTCGTGGAAGGCAGCCGCCGTGCCGACGTGCCACGCGTGCTGTTTTTAGGATCTTCCTGCATCTATCCGAAAATGGCTCCCCAGCCGATGACCGAGGACTGCCTTCTCTCCTCGCCCTTGGAATCCAGCAACGAGGCCTACGCCATCGCCAAAATCGCCGGCCTGAAACTCTGCCAACACTACCGCGCCCAGCATGGACTGATGTACCACAGCGCCATGCCCACCAATCTCTATGGTCCGGGCGACAACTACCACCCGGAAAACTCCCACGTCATCCCCGCACTCATCCGCCGCTTTCACGAAGCCAAGGAACGCGGTGATGCCTCAGTCACCATCTGGGGAACCGGTACGCCACGCCGCGAATTCCTCCACACCGATGACCTGGCCGCCGCCTGCTTCCACTTGCTTTCGCTCGATTCCCCGCCCGATTGGGTCAACGTGGGAGTCGGTGACGATGTCACGATTTTCGAACTTGCCACCCTAGTTGCCAAAACCGTCGGATTCACCGGTGAAATTCTAACCGACCCCAGCAAGCCGGATGGCACCCCACGCAAACTGATGGATATCTCGAAAATCAAATCCACCGGCTGGTCGCCCATCGTCCCGTTCGAAGCCGGTCTTGCCGCCGCTTATCTCGACTTCCAAGCGTCTCTTCAAACAGGCGCCGCCCGACTCTAACCCAATCCCACGCACTCCTCCTCCTACCCAAAATGAAACGCGCACTAATCACCGGAATCACCGGACAAGACGGCTCTTATCTCGCAGAATTCCTCCTCGAGAAAGGCTATGAAGTCCACGGCATCAAACGCCGTGCCTCCCTCTTCAACACCCAACGGATCGACCACATCTACGAGGATCCCCATGTGGAAAACTCTCGCTTCCGTCTCCACTACGGAGATCTAACCGACTCCTCGAACCTCACCCGCATCCTCAGCGAGGTCCAGCCGGACGAAGTTTACAACCTCGGCGCCCAATCCCATGTCGCCGTCTCCTTCGAAGCTCCCGAATACACCGCGGATGTGGATGCCATCGGAACCCTGCGTTTGTTAGAGGCCATCCGCTTCCTCGGCTTGGAAAAGAAAACCCGTTTCTATCAGGCCTCCACGTCCGAACTCTACGGCCTGGTGCAGGAAATCCCCCAAAAGGAAACCACGCCCTTTCACCCGCGCTCGCCCTACGCGGTCGCGAAAATGTATGCCTATTGGATCACGGTCAATTACCGCGAGGCCTACGGCATGTATGCTTGCAACGGAATCCTCTTCAACCACGAGTCACCCCGCCGCGGTGAAACATTCGTCACCCGCAAAATCACCCGCGCCATCGCCAACATCGCCCAAGGCCTTGAATCCTGCCTCTTCCTCGGTAACATCGACTCCCTCCGCGACTGGGGCCACGCCAAAGACTACGTCCGCATGCAATGGATGATGCTCCAGCAAGAAACCGCCGACGACTTCGTGATCGCCACCGGCAAACAAATCTCCGTCCGCGATTTCGTTCGCATTTCCGCCCGCGAAGCCGGAATCGAACTTGCCTTCACAGGCGAAGGCGTGGACGAAATCGCAACTGTCACCGCCGTCGATCCCACCACCGCTCCGGCAGTTTCCGTTGGCGATGTCATCATCAAGGTGGACGCACGTTACTTCCGCCCTGCAGAAGTCGAAACATTGTTAGGAGACCCATCCAAGGCCAAGGAAAAGCTCGGCTGGATCCCGGAAATCACCGTTGAGGAAATGTGCAAGGAAATGGTCGCGCACGATCTCGATGTCGCCCGCAGCCACTCGCTTCTCAAGAAACACGGACACCACGTCGCGGTTTCCAAGGAGTGACCTAGAACCACCCCACCCGCATCCGCACCGCTTCCATGAAAAAAGTCTTCGTCTCAGGCTGTTATGACATTCTCCATGCCGGGCACCTTCAGTTTTTTGAAGAGGCCCGTGCGATTGGCGACTACCTCATCGTCTCGTTCGCATCCGCCGAGGTGCTCTGGCACCACAAACGCCGTAAACCCTCGATCCCAGACGACCACAAGCGCGTCCTCCTCCAAGGCCTGCGCATGATCGACGAGGTCATCGTCACCAGCGGTCACGATGAAGGACTCGACTTCAAGGAGGACTTTCTAAGAATCCGCCCGGACTTCCTCATCGTCACCGAAGATGACAAATACGGCGACCTCAAACGCGACTTGTGCAACCAGGTCGGCGCCCAATACACCGTCCTCCCAAAGACCCCTCCCCGCTTCGAACCGGTATCCACCAGCTCGATCGTCCGCTGGGTGCAGGCTCCGACTGAAGCACCCTTGCGTGTCGATTTCGCCGGTGGCTGGCTGGACGTCCCGCGGTTTTCGCGGCCGGGTGAGTTTATCGTGAACTGCGCGATTTCTCCCTTAGTTTCACTCCGTGAGTGGCAGTACGAAAAACAAGCCGGCCTCGGCGGCAGCGGCGCCTGGGCACTCCTCAACGGGCGCGATAGCTTCGAATCCGAACTCGATCTCGGCGTCGGCTGGCAGGACCCGGCGGTGATTCGGGAAACGGGCCTCTGCGTCTGGCGTTCGGGAACCCAGCCGGTGTTGGATTTCAAACGCAATGGAGACTTCCTCAACGGCAAACTAGCCATCCTCTGGACCGCCGGCTCTCATGACACACCCAGAGCCGCCAACATCGCCCGCGACTACGACAAGATCGCCCTCAGTAGCCGCATCGCCCGCGAGGGCGTGCTGAAGGCGGATATCCAACTCCTCGCCGAAGGCGTCTCAGCCTATTACGCAACCCAAGTCGCCGAGGGAATGCAGCCGCTCCCGCCGATCCCCGGAGCCATCGCCCACAAATACTGCGGCGGCGGCTACGGCGGCTACGCGCTGTATCTCTTCAACACCTCCACAGAACGCGACCACGCGGTCAACAACACCCCGGATCTCCGTCCAGTGGAGCCGTTCTGTAAAATCTGAGTCATCAACAACGACTTTCCACAAACTTGAAAATCATCCCGATCATCGGCCTGCCTGTCGCCGCCACATCCTACGCGGAAGCCGTCGATTGGATCCTCACCCAGGCGGCAAGGCACGACCGGGCCTATGCCGTGGAGGCTGCCAATACCCACGTCGCCGCACTTGCCAGAACCGACCGGAACTTCGGTGAGGCAATCCACCAGTTCGATCTGATCTGCCCGGACGGCATGCCGCTCGTCTGGGCGCTCAATTCACAACTCGGCCCTGCCGAAAAACTCACCGACCGAGTTTACGGCCCCACTTTGATGTTGGAAACCCTCAGTGCCACGGCTGGCCAGCCGGACCGATTCAAACACTTCCTGTTAGGCGGCAAACAAAGCACCCTCGACAAACTCACCGCCCACTTCGCCGACCGCTTTCCCCACCTGGCCATCGTCGGCAGTCACTCGCCCCCATTCGGTGAGTGGCCGGAAAATGAATTCGACACCATCGCCGGAAAAATCCGTTCTTCAGGCGCCAATCTGATTTGGGTCGGACTCGGCTGCCCGAAGCAGGAACTCTGGATCGCCGCCCATAAGGACCGCCTGCCTGCCGGCGTCTATTTCGGCATCGGTGCCGCCTTCGCCTTCCATGCCGGCGAGGTCAGGCAAGCACCACCGCTCATCCAGAAATTCGGCATGGAATGGGCCTACCGTGTGGCCATGGAACCCAGACGTCTGTTCAAGCGCTACTTCACTTACAATTCTTTGTTCATCTATCACCTTTTACGCGACCGCATCAGCCGCTAGAAAACCACCCCATCCCAATCACCCCTTTCCTTTCATCAACCCAAATGTCCATCAAATCCATCTGCTGTCTCGGTGCCGGCTACGTCGGCGGCCCCACCATGGCCATGATCGCTTCCAAGTGCCCTGACATCCAAGTCACCGTGGCCGACATGAACGATCAACGGATCGCCGCCTGGAACTCGGACACACTCCCGGTTTATGAACCCGGCCTGGATGCAGTCGTCGCTTCCGCCCGCGGCAGAAACCTCCATTTCACCACGGACATCCGCAGCGCCATCGCCGGAGCCGACCTCATTTTCGTCTCTGTCGGAACCCCCACCAAATCCTTCGGCATCGGTGCCGGACGCGCCGCGGATCTCCGCTATATCGAGTCCGCGGCCCGCCTCATCGCCGAGGTCTCGGAAGGCCACAAAATCATCGTGGAAAAAAGCACCATCCCGGTGAAAACCGCAACCGCGATCAAGTCGATCCTCGCCGCCAACTCCCCGCACGGTGCTACCTTCCAAGTGCTTTCCAATCCCGAGTTCCTCGCCGAAGGAACCGCCGTGGAAGACCTCGAATCCCCCGACCGGATTCTCATCGGCGGCGAGACCACCCCGGAGGGAAATGCGGCGGTAGAAGCTCTCGCCTCGGTCTATGCCCGCTGGATCCCGCGCGAACGCATCCTCACCACCAATCTCTGGTCGTCCGAACTCTCGAAACTCGTCGCCAACGCCTTCCTCGCCCAGCGGATCTCCTCCATCAACTCGATCTCCGCCCTCTGTGAAGCCACCGGCGCGGACGTGGACGAAGTCGCGCGCGCCATCGGCATGGACTCACGGATCGGCCCCAAGTTCCTCAAAGCCTCCGTCGGCTTCGGCGGCTCCTGTTTCCAAAAGGACCTCCTCAACCTCGTTTACCTCTGCGAGTCATTCAACCTCCCCCACGTCTCCGAATACTGGCGCCAGGTCGTGCATCTCAACGACTGGCAAAAATCACGCTTTGTCGAAAAAATCGTCCGCTCGCTTTACAATACCGTCACCAACAAACGCATCGCCATCCTCGGCTTCGCTTTTAAAAAAGACACCAACGACACCCGCGAATCCCCGGCGATCCTCGTTTGTCGCGACCTGCTCCTCGAACACGCGCACCTCGCCATTTACGACCCAAAAGTCAGCGCGGAAACCATTCACCAGGATCTTCTCAGCGCCGGAGTGCCCGCCGATCTCATCGCCTCCAATGTCGAAATCTGCAAGGACCCCTACCGCGCCGTGACGGGTGCCCATGCCCTCGCCACCCTCACCGAGTGGGCGGAATTCCGCACTCTCGACCTCCCGAAAATCTACGACCTGATGCTCAAACCCGCCTTCGTGTTCGACGGCCGCGCCATTCTCCCTCTCGACGCCCTCAAGGCCCACGGCTTCGAAGCCTTCGTCATCGGGAAGGGCTTTTGAGGTAAATGCTGAAAAGCTGAAATCCTGAAAAGCTGAAATTTAAGCGGCTTTTTCCTTCCCCAAAGCCGATACTCGCCTAAACTCTCTCCCTATTTCAGCATCTCCGCATCTCCGCATCTCCGCAT
>CALMKO010000204.1 GCA_937867415.1 uncultured Verrucomicrobiota bacterium
TACACAGAGTAGATCGTCGGCAGCGTCAGATGTGTATAAGAGACAGAGATACGGGGGGTTGGGAGAATCGGAGGAATGAAGAGCGAGAGAGATGGAAAACAGGTGCGACGATCACCGCGATCGAGCGCAGCGAGGCGGGCGGCTTGAACGCTGGCGTGGGCGGCGATGATCAAGTCGGGGATCCGCTTGAGGCGTTGACGGCCGTTGCGGCGGTAGCGCAGGAAGATTTGGCCAGCAAGCGAGGCAGCGGCGGGTCAGCTCCTCGAAGTAATCGTTGGCCACATCCGGATTTTTGAGCCGATCATCATCGAGCACGAAGCCCTTGGTGATGTATTTCTTGAGCTTGTCCGCCGCCCATCGGCGGAAACGAACCGCCATCGGGCTGCGCACCCGGAATCCCAGGGCCAGCACCATGTCCAGATTGTAATGGGCAACCTCGTAGGTCTTGCCATCGGTGGCAGTTGTTCGGAATAACCGAACAACTGAAATTTCTTCCAGTTCCCCGTCCTCAAAGATGTGCTTGATGTGCTCGCTGATGGTCCCCTTGGCCTTGCCGAAGAGTTCGGTGAGCTGCTTCTGGCTGAGCCATACGGGCTGATTCTCCAGCCGCACGTCCAGCTTGGTGCGCCAGTCTTCGGATTGGTAAAGGATGACCTGGCTCATGATGTGTGTCCCTCTGGATTTTGGTTCACGCGAAGGCGCGAAGGATGGAAGGGGAGGATTACTTTTCGCGGTTTAGGGTAAGGCTTCATGCTTTGTTGCTGTTTGATTGACATTTCAGCTTTGGCAAAATCAATGACCAAGCTCATGCCAGGCTTGGCGAGTGGCGATGTCTTGGGCGGTGCTTGTGGAGAGACGGGCAGGGTCCGGGGTGATACCGACTCGGCCCAGATCGAGGCGGTCGGCGTCGAGGCAGACGGCGAGGGTGGGCTCGGATTGGGGTGGGCCGCCGTTGTGGATTTCGCAGGCGGTGACGAGGAGCGCCATGCGGGTATCATCCAGGTGAAAATGGCCGGCTTGGCGGAATGCCAGGGCGAGCTTTGCGCCGCGCGGGCCGTGTTGCGGGTCCCAGCCTTCGTCTTCCCGGCAGGAATCGTGGAAGAGGGCGAAGAGGCGGATGATCTCCTCATCGGCCGCGTGGACTTGGGCGAGGTAGAGTCCGTTGCGACGGACCGTGCGCCAGTGGGCTGGGCCGTGTTCCGTGCGGGGGCCGAGACGGAACTGGGCGATGACGAGCTGCCAGAGCCGAACTTCGGCGGGCATGAAATTGGCGGGCATGTCTTCAGGGAGCGGGCGTTCGGTCATGATCAATGCGTTTTTTCGAGTATTCCGGCAAAAATGGATTTCGGCAACTGGGACAACGCGACGGAGCATAGGATCGTGTCATAAAATCCGCCAGCAATCCGGAACTGGAAGATGAGATCAAAGTCGCCGGAAATGGTTTTGAATCGCTGTTTCGCCAATCCATCAGAAACTTTATGGATCTTATAATCAATTGGTTATGACGAATCTGAAAATAATTCTACGGAAGCTTGACAAATCATATACAACCAAGCCGTGCCGCCACCCTGCGTATCTCGATTACCTTCGGAGCAAGCTTCCAATCAGACATGGAAGCAAGCCTCATCAGACGAGTCATTGGCAACGCTTGACCGGGTGTTCTACCGCGGCACGAGCAAGCGGGATGCGAGAATGACCCTGCGCGAGGGATTGAGGGACTTCTTACGGACTGCGGAAATGCCTCGGCTGAAATACATGTCCAAACAGGGAATCGCGCGTTGGATGCACGGCGGATTCTATGGACGCGGCACTTGTGTGGCCTGTAACCGGCGCAAGGCGCTGTACTTCGGGACGGCGAATTTGATACATAAAGTTCCGCCGGAAAAGTAATGATAGAACATTAACTTAAAATCTCACTTGTTGACTGCAAATCCACTCCATCAAAAACGCCAATCCCCAGAGAGTTCCCTTCAGGATCCGCAATTTCAATTTATGACACGAACCACCGAAGCCGATTTGACAGATTCCCACATTCCTGATAGGATCTCCGGGCACATCAGCGGCAGCGGCCTCTCATTCCATCCGAGCATACGCCGAAACCATTCGGCACAAGCCGCTCAAGCCCTCATGTCCCGTTTCGACATTCCCCGGATCTAGCGCGGCCTCGCCGCTTCCAGTCCGATCTTAAAAGGCGTTCTCCAACGCGAACGCACCCTCGTGCCCGGATCCAATGCCTCCGGTTCCTTCTCAGCGCTCCACTGTGCCCATGTCCATTACTTCCAACCAAAATTCGCCCCACACCACCATGCAACACCACGACCATAATGTCGAAACCTTCAAAGAACTGGAAATCGTCAACTCAAAGATTGCGGCCCGTCAGGAATCTCCCGGAGAATTTCCTGATCAACTTCGAGTTTGGGAGACCCGTCGTGAAGAGATCAGAAATCAGCTGCTTCTGGCCAATCAGGGTTTGGTAAGATCACTTGCCGGAAAATACATGGGAAACGGTTTGGATTCCCATGATCTCGTGCAAGAGGGGGTGATCGGTCTGATCAACGCGATTGAAAGATTCGACTACCGCAAAGGGTGCAAGCTCTCCACTTATGCCCAAAAATGGATCTTGCAAGCGATGATGCGCGCTCTCTCCAAACACTCCCGCACGATTCGCATTCCGGAGGAGCCTCTGTCGAAAATGCGCAAGCTCAAGAGGGTAACGGAACGAATCAGGAAGGAAATGGAATGTGAGCCAACGCCCGAGGACATCGCCTGGGAAATGAACATTCCCGTATCAAAAGTCCGTGACCTGCTTGCCTTGGAGGGGCAAACCATTTCGATTTACGACCCGATTGGAGACTCGGGCGACGCGACGATCATCGATTTCACCGCTGATCCTTCAGAGGCAGATCCAGGTCGAGAACTTGACTTCACCCTACACCACAAGTGGCTCATGGAAAGTCTCGAAACGCTCACGGAACGTGAACGCGAGGTGTTCGTGCTGCGAAACGGCCTTTGCAACAAGGAAGCGCGGAGTCTGGTGGAAATCGGAGTTAGATTCGGAGTTTGCAAGGAGCGAATCCGTCAGATCGAGAATGCGGCCTACCATAAAGTCGTCGGGTTTATCCGTTCCAAGGATAGCAACGGATTCCTGAAAGCGGTGAAGGAGGCAGCGGCTTTCAGAAATCAGGCGAAGAAAAAGAATGACAGCGCCACCGAGAAGATGCAGCTCGAACCAAAGCGCGGTGTCATCACCCGCAAGAACGGTAAGAATGACAATCCGAATCACCACATCTGGCTCAACAACGGGACATGGTTTTGCAAATTCAGGGTTCGCTCCGCCGATGGTGACATCCAAAACATCAACAAATCCCTCAAAACCCATTCCGAGGAGGAAGCCAGAATCCGCAGGGATCAAATGATGTCCACCTACGACGGCCCCGGTCATGATGTCGCCGCCTGAATCAATTCGACAAGAACCCTGTTTTTGAAGATCATCTGATGAACTTGGAAACCAAAGCCTATCAGCACGCGCTTTCGGTCTGGCAAAACTTCCACTCCACAACGCAAATCCCCGCAGTGGATGGGAATCTGCCGACCCGTCGGATCGCGTGGGAAGATAACCAGGATCGCATCCTTCGTGCCCTCCCGCCCATCGAGCGCACGCCATCGGCCATTGGCCTGTTTGTCCGTAACGCAAGAATGTGGAGCACGGACAGAAAACGCGGGTTTCTTGCCGAGTTTGTGCCATCGCCACCGCCCGTCGTTGGCGAGCTCCTGAAGGCCGCAGCCATGGGTGAAGTGATTCGCCCTCGCAAGCTGCCGGTCACCTTGGAGGAGTTTCCGAGTCGCATCTGGCAGCGCGCTCTCGCCTCCCGCTCCCCGGAGCGTTTGGTGGGTGCTTCCTATCTTGCCTGCCATGCCATGGCGCGCCTCCTGGAACGGCATCGGCATGATGCCGATCTGAGGATTCTCATGCCTTTCTGGGATTCAGCGGGAGATCTTCCCTGCCTGCTCGATCTTGCCGCGCTTCCTCCGGCAGGCACTCAGCATTTGAAAAATCGGATCCTTGAACGGCTCATGGAAAAGCTCCGCTCGGGTGACTTCCAGCCATCCTTGAAGGACATGGAGTCGATCAAGACCTGGGTGCTTGGAAAGAGCGCGGAAGGACCATCATTTGTCGAAACGCTGGCATCCGAGGCGAAAGAAACCGCAGCGCAACGAATCAAGAACGGAAGCTTGCGCCTGCCCTACGATACCCGTCGCCTCGGGCGATTGATGTTCCGCTTGGGATTCCGCCGTCACTCCTATCATTGCGCGAAGGCACTCGGGGAGTCCCCCTGGAAAAACGGGTGGCAGCATCAGGTGGTTTCGGCAGAGTTCTACTCCCGCATCCTTCGGCGGGTCCATCAGGGTGCTGATACCTGGATGAGCGATCCGGCGCTCGCTTGTTCATCCATCACCATTCCCTTGTGGCTCACCGACGGCGTGGAGCGGGTGTCCTCGCTCAGTTCCCTCTTCTTCCGGGCCGCCGAATGCCCGTGGATGTTCCCGCGCCTGCAACACATCTATCAATGGCATCTCGCCCTCGCCGGCAAGCAGGAGGCTCTGCGAGAAATCGCCCAATTCACTCCCGACCTGGCCGCCGGTCTATCCGAAACGCCGGAACAAGGCTGAAGCCATGGCGGTGCGATACCACTGACCGTGCGGTCTTATGACATTACTGTTCGGCCCCCACTGGAATTCCTGCCGGGATCCGGGAATCATCAAAACCGCAGCGCGAACGTCCCCCGTTGATATACAAACCCGCTTCCAACTTATGAAACGCATCCGCAGAAACAACCGTCAATCTTCCCATTCCTGTCCCTTCCGTGTGGGCGAGCGCATTCGCCCCATCGCCATGTTCGACTGCCACGACTATCGTCGAGGCGAGAGTTATGAGGTGGTGAATATCGATACCAATGACTCCACCCTCCAAGCCCGCGATGAACATGGCCAGCTTGGGAGATGGATCCGTTGGCGCGACTGCGAAAAGTTCGACGACATCGGCTGGGAATGGCTCAAAGGACAATTGTCTGCCGATGCCCTCGAACTCCTCTCGGCCTTTGAGGGACTCAACAACCTCACGCTGCGTCCGGAACTCCGTGTCGCCCTGATCCAACAAGTGCCAGGCCTCAAAGACAAAGTGCTCGATGCCTGTGTCGCTTTCGAAACCAAATCCAACAACTCCTGAAACATCCATGAACCCCGCACCCATTGGCGCACGCATCCAAATCATCTCTAACCACAGCTGTCATCATTACCGGATCGGTGGCATTTATCGGGTCCATCAAATCGATTCCGACGGCACCTTCAAGGCGATCGACGATCAAGGCGTCGAGGGCGATTACATCCGTTGGGACGAAAGTTGCCCGGTGGGCATCGGCTGGGATTGGTTGCGCGATCATCTCGACAGCCGTTCGCTCGATCTGCTCTCCGCCTTCAACGGTCTCACCAACCTTCGTCTCCGCGACGGAGTGGAAACCAAGATCATCACATCCATTCCCAATCTCGCGGACGCCATCCTCAACGTGATGCCGGTGGTGGATGAGGAAATCGAGCGGCTCAGAAACCAATCTCCGGATGAAGCGGACATGACCCTCGACAGCCTCCTTTCCTGATCAACGCCATCACTTTTCCATTCAGACAATCCACACCCCACCACCAACCCATCCGACCACCCGACAACGCTTATGATTTCATGGTTCCAAAAATCCTCCGCCGCAGTTTGCCTGCGTGGTTTCGCCGATGGCGAAATGCAGAAAGCCAGTCGCTATCTGAGTGCCCGCGGTCACCGGGTGGTGCGTTCCCTCCAAGCTGCGCAGTTCGTGGTGGCCGGGCCGGATGCGGACAAGTCACTGCTGGAGAATTCACGCGTTCAGGGTCTGGAAGTAGTGAGCTGGAGCGCCCTTCAGGAGGAGATCCGTGATGCCGGGGTGCTTGCTGAAATGAATGTGTCGGGTGATGCCCCGCTCATGAATGAAACCGTGGAACCCTTGTTCCGGACAGAAGGCGGCTTGCAGTTCCTGTTGGATCTTCCATTGCCTTTGGCAAACCGATGCGCGGAGGCAGACCAACGCCATGTGCCGCAGGCGGCGAGGTTTGCGGGACTGTGTTTTGACCAGGCATTTGTCGAAACCCTCCATGCGGCCCTAACAGGAACCTGCCATGCGATGCCGGTGGCGCTCGAAGGGGAAACCGCCGCGTCGAAAACCACCGCAGTGCTCTATCTCGCGCATCTCCTCGGCCAGCCCGTCATTCGTCTCAACCTCAACGGCCAGACCGACGCGGGCGAATTGGTCGGTCGTTTCATCCCATCCGACCAAGGGTGGAAGTTTCAGGAAGGCTCGCTGCCTGTTGCCATGCGCCGTGGTCACTGGCTGTTGCTCGATGAGATGAATCTCGCCGAGCCCCAGGTATTGGAACGTCTCAACTGTGCCTTGGAAGCCACACCCACACTGGTGCTCAGTGAAGGTCACGGAACCGTATTCGGTCCCGGCGGTGATGTGGAGGTCGCGGAAAACTTCCGCCTTCTTGCCACACTCAACCCTGCGGAATACTCGGGCCGCAGTGTGATGAGTCCGGCTTTCCGCAACCGTTGGCTCATCTGGCACCAGGCACAGGCAGCCGATGAATCCGCCATCCTCGCCATGTTGCGAACCCTCGTGCTCGGTGAGCAGCCCGTGGTTTGCTGGAAAGGAAAATCCTACAAGGCCGATCCCACAGCGCCGCTTTTCCCCCGACTCGGGGCATTGACGGACGTCGAATCCATTCTTGCCCGGTTTGCCATGTTCCACAGCACCGTGGCCAAGGCCGCCGGTGAGTCGGGCACCACACCGGGCCTTGCCCGCCATCGCCGCGAGCGCCACGTCTTCACCCGCCGCAACCTGCTTGCCACCCTGCAACTCTGCCAGAATACCACAAGCTACCATGACGATTCCCGTCGTGCCCTCAGCGAGGCGATCCAACAGATTTATATCAACCGCTACGCGGACGCCGCCGACCGCAAAGCCATCCAAGCCCACCTCCGTGCGGCGGATCTTTGCTGAAACGCATGGCATGATGTTCATGACACTCCGGGTTTCATCCATTGATCTAACAAAAAATTGAACCTTATCCCCGAACTCCAATCCCTTGCCGCACTCGCGTCGTCCCTTCCTGACATCCAGGTGGTCGTCGGTGAGCCCGGCTGCCTCTGGTCATTCAACTGGCCGACACGGGTCATCACCACCAATCCGGAAGACCTCGTCTTGCGCGAGCCCGACTATTGCCGTGGCTTGATCCTCCATGAAGCCGCGCATGGTGCCATCACGCGCTACGGCCAGATGGTTCCGTTGGATCTGATGAAATCGGAACCCGGGCTCCATCATCTGCTCAATGTGATCGAGGACTGCCGGATTGAGAACTGGCTGCAACAACGGTTTCCCGGCTGCCGCCCCTGGATCCGGCTCTACAACGACCGGCTCCTCACCTTGCCAGCCGATCCATGCGACCGTGCCAGGCTAGCTGGTGATCCAGCGCGCGGATTTCTGCTTGGGTTGCTCTGCGATTGGTGGAGGGAGACCGTGCCCTGCGAACTCCATCCTCTTTCGGTGGCTGCCATCGGCGAGGTAAAACCGCATTTCCAACAGGCCATCGCTGCATTTCCCGATCCCATCCCACCGACAGGGGAAAAGGTGCGCGGCCTTTATGCAAACCACCCGGTGGCTGCCTGTTATCGCGCAGCCGATCGGAATGGTGAGCTCTCGGCGATGGAGTGCATCATCCGCATGACACAACACCGCATGTGGACCCTCACATGGACCCACATCGTTCCCACATTCCGGAAATTGCTGGAGCATCCTGACAGCGAGCCCACTCGTCGTTTTCTCAAGGAAAGCTCGGGACAACAGAGAGTCGGTCCGGCTCATGAGGGAGTTCCACGAGCCGGCAACCGCGAAGATGAGGCGGCGTCTCCGCTGCCGGGCGAAAAGACCTACCTCGCGGCCGTAGCCCGCCATGGAGGCCTGATTGAGTCATGCGCGGAAGTCGTTCTGCGCCAACTCATCGAAGCATCTCGCCCGAAAACCCGCCGCTTCCACCGTTCCGGAAGCCAGCTCGACCTGCGAGTCGCCATGCAGTGTGAGGCGGATCCACGTCAACATGAGCGGCTCTTCCAACGCCGGAACCTGCCCGCGCATCCCGATCCCGCCTTCATCGTCATTGCGGACGAATCCACTTCGATGCAAGGCGAACGCTCCGAAGCCACCTTCGATGCCGTGGTGGTGCTGCGTGAAGTTTGCCTGCGCCTCGGAATCCCGCTCGCGATTCTTGGGTTCGGCTCCCAAACGCGGCGTATTCAGGATTGGGATGCCGAGGACACTCCGCACACCCGCCGCATGGTTTCCGGATTGCTCCATCCGCTCGGTGGGAGCACCCGGCTCCTGCAAGCCCTTGAGCGAGCGACGGACTTGGTAAGCCGCTTGCCGGAATCCAGCCAATTACGGATCTGGATCCTCAGCGACGGCGAGGTATCCGACCCAGACGAAGTCCGCAGGAAAATCCGCGGTCTCCGCCTGAGTGGCATTCCCGTTCACGGCCTTGGCCTGGGCCCGGATTCCCATAAGCTCAACAAGGTCGCCTCCATGGCCCGTGTCGGCATCCGCCCGAGAGATCTGCCCCAGGTGTTTTCGGACCTGCTTCAATCCCAGATCCATACCTGATGCCTTTTTTTTGCTTATGCGGATGATGCCCAACGACTTACCCCACTGGAAAACCTGCGATCTTTATTTCCGACTCTGGGCCAAGTGAGGTTACTGGGAACGGATTCACCATGCCATTCGAGACATGGCGCGCCTCGCGGTTGGAAAAAAAGCCCCGACTGCTGCGATGATCGATCGTCAAAGCGTTCGAACAGATCGCTTGCTAGATATCTTTAAGACAGCCTCCAAGGTCCGGGCTGGTGCTATCCTCGATGGTGAATCGCGAATCACCAAAGCCACGCCGTCGCTTGGGCTAAGCCGCGCGCGCCCATTTGCGGGTGCGGTGGTGACGGAATTTAAACAACAAGGTCAGGTAAAGTCTCACACCTG
>CALMKO010000205.1 GCA_937867415.1 uncultured Verrucomicrobiota bacterium
AAAGAGGGAACCGCTTCTTCAATCGCGCCCGCCGCTGCAATGCTGGGCTTGTGTGATGCTTGCTTCGGTGCGATGACTTGCGCGATGAATGATGCCACGATCCACCAACTTTCTAACAAGGAGCTCGCGGGTAAGGTCGCGTCCCGGTTGCGGCCTTACCGCGGGCGGCTCATCCTTGCGCTGGGCCTGTTGATTCTAGCGGTGCCGTTTGTGAATTTTCATCCCCTGGTGTGGGGTTATGTGGCGGACCGGTTGGTGGAGAAGGCGCTCACTCCGGAGATCCTGGGAATGTGGCTGGCGATCATGTTCGGGACCTATCTGATCGGCGCTGGTGCCAATGCGGTTCATTCCTATCTGATGGAAAAAACCGGGCAGGCGGTGGTTCGGGATCTGCGCAGTGAGATTTTTGCGAAGTTCGAGGCCCAGTCACTCGCTTATCACCGCGATACCAGCACGGGTGAACTGGTGACACGGATCACAAGCGATGTCGATGCCATGGAGCAGTCGGTGCTCCAGGGGTTGACGAGTTTGTTAGAAGAGGTCGTGACGTTCATGGTGGTCGCGGGCATGGTCCTGTGGATCAGCCCGGTGGTCGGAGCGGCTTCGATCCTGCCTCTGGCGTTTGCTTTCATTTTCATTCGGAAATACAATCTCAGGGTCAAGAGCATCTATGAGGGGGTGCGTAAAAAACTCGGGCATATCGGTTCCTTCGTGCAGGATCGACTGGCGGGGGTGCAGGTGACGCAGTCCTTCGCCCGCGAGGCGGCGGAGAGGGCGTCCTTCGACGAGCGGGCGACGGTGTTTTATGAAGCAAGCGTGGGCGCGAGCCGGCTGCGGAATACCTATTTTCCGATTGTTTCCATCTTCGGGTTCATCAACAATCTGATCATGCTCGGGCTTGGCGCTTGGTTCATCATGCGCGGTAGCGAGCTGTTCACGCTGGGTGCCTTGCTTGCCTATCGTGGCTTTTGGTGGCGCTTGCAAAGTCCCATCCGCACGATCGCGCAGACCAGCGATATCCTGCAACGGGCTAGGGCGGCGGCGCAGCGGGTCATCGAGCTGATTGATGCACCTGTTGCGGTGACGGAAAAGCCGGCGGCCCTGCCATGGCGCAAGCCCGCTGGGGGTATTGAGTTTCGCGAGGTCGCCTTCCACTACGTGCCTGCCAAACCCATTCTCCGCGGTGTCAGCGTGGTGATCCATGCGGGGGAGTTCGTGGCGGTGGCGGGCAGCAGTGGCTCGGGAAAGAGCACGCTGCTGAATCTGGTGCCGCGATTTTACGATGTTGTTTCCGGTGGTATCATGGTGGATGGGTTGGACGTGCGGGATCTCCGCTTCGCGGACTTGCGTGGTTCGATCGGCTATGTCGGGCAGGAAAACTATCTGTTTGACGGCATCGTGCGGGATAATCTGCGCTACGGGAAGCCTGCTGCTACGCAGGAGGAGGTGGAAGCGGCGGCGCGTTCCGCAAATGCGCATGATTTCATTCTGGATCTGCCGCAGGGCTACGACACCCGGGTCGGGCAGAATGGGGTGAAGCTTTCCGGTGGCCAGCGTCAGCGGCTCAGTCTTGCGCGGGCCTTTCTCACGGAGCCGCGTATTCTTCTTCTGGACGAGCCCACGGCCAGTGTTGAGCCGGAGAGCGAGTCATTGATCCACGACTCGATCCTCAGGCGGACTCATGAGGGCCGCGGAACGACGGTCTTGGTGACACACCGCATTGATTTATTGCGCCAAGCTCCGAGGATTCTTTTCTTGGAGGAGGGAAAATTGACGGGCGATGGCACCCATGAAGCACTCATCGCCCGCTGTCCCGGCTATGCGGAGGCCTATCATCGCTGGGAAGTGGCGGAAAAAATCCCGGTGTGAACTGTGTTTCCCGGGGGCCTCAGATGACCGGAAATTTTTTGCTGAAATCATTTGACTCGAATCCGAAGCGCTGCTTTTTTTCCCGCGTCGCGACATTAAAGGCGGCTCGATTGAGGTTCCCTTTGGGTTTTGGGTTTTTCCCGGGGATGATCAATCGGGCCGCTTCTTTGTTGTTTCGACCACCGTGCTGGTGGTCTCGCCGTCGGCGAATTTGGTGCGAATCAGGTCGCCGGATTTTAATTCAGCCGTGGATCGGATGATTTTTCCATCGGCCCCAAGCGTGATGGAAAATCCCCGGAGGAATGCGGACTCCGGCCCCAAGGCGCGGATTAGGCCGCGCAGGCCTTCGATCTTCCGCTGTCGCACTTGTGTGATTTCATGGCCGGTCCGTTCAAGCCGCTGACGCAGGTGGATGAGCACTTCAAGCCGCCGCGTGAGCACGCGCGCGGGGTGGTGCGCCTTGTGGCGGATGCGAAGGTCTTGGAGGAGTGATGTTTTGGCATCCAGGGTCGCGCGCGTCGCTTGGGAAAGCTGGATTCGCACGGAGTCCAGGCGCATGATGGATTCACGCAGGAATTTTTCCCCATCGCGCTGCAAGGCGCTGCGCTTGAATCGCTCCAAGGCCAGCTCGGAGCGGGAAAGGCGCTCGGAGGCCACCCGCTGCATCCGGCGTTTGAGTTGATGCAAGCGGCCGAACAACTCGGTCCCATCCGCCACGGCAAGCTCGGCGGCGGCGCTTGGAGTGGGGGCCCGCAAGTCGGCGACAAAATCCGCGATCGTGAAATCAATCTCATGACCCACTGCCGAGATGATCGGGATCGGGCATGCGGCGATGGCACGGGCGACGACCTCCTCGTTGAAATTCCAAAGATCCTCGATGGAGCCACCGCCACGACCTACGATGATTACGTCACAACGCGGGTAGCCGAACGCCTCGGGGCGGCTCATTTTTCCGATGGCCTGAGCGATTTCCATCTCTGCGCCGCGACCTTGCACCCGCACGGGGAAAAGCACCGGCTGGACCCATGGCGCACGGCGGGTGAGGACGTTGAGGATATCCTGCAAGGCCGCGCCCGTTCCCGAGGTGATGATGCCGATGATGCGTGGAAATGCCGGCAATGGCTGCTTGCGGGCAGTATCGAAGAGCCCCTCCGCATGGAGTTTTTTCTTCAGTGCCTCGAAGCGGGCCTGCAAATCACCCGTGCCGGCACGCTCGGCTTTCTGCACGATGATTTGAAGCTGGCCGCGTGCTTCATAGACGCTGGCTTCCGCGAAAACACGCACTTTTGCCCCGTCTTCAAGTGCCTCCGCGCCTTCGCGCTTGCGGGCGCCGAACATGGCGCAGGAAATCTGCGCCCCCTCGTCCTTCAGGGAAAAATACCAATGCCCGCTGCCTTGTTTTCTCAGATTGGAGACCTCCCCCTCCACCCAGGTTTCGCCAATCTGAATCTCTAACAAGTTTTTCATGCGCCGCAGCAACTGCGTTACCGACAGGGCTTTCTCTCCGGCTGATTTTTGCTTTGAAAACAAATCCACGCCGCAGGCTGACAGGCCAGCGGAAGAATTCGAGCCTTAACCGTGGAAACCTGCTCAGTTCAGATGAAATCGAAAACGAAAGAACCGGATGGGAGCTCCCGCTTGGTTGATTTCAAAAACCTGCCGTTCGAAGCCCGCGGCGATACCTGTCTGGCTGGTGGGTAGGATCTTGACGACTCCCGAAGTGGTCCAGGAAGCTGGGCTCGCCAAGTCCGTGCTCGTCTCAAGCACGGTCGTGAGCGCGGGATCATCGATGCGGACCGTGGCGGTGATCCGCGATCGGTCGGCCAGTTTTTCATGCAGCGGCGCGATGCTGGCTGAGTCGGAAACAAGCGGTGAGCCGCCGAGCGCATACTCGGCCAGATTGACCTGGCCATCCTTGTCAAAGTCAAACCCAGCGGCTGCATCCGGACCACTGAGCCCGAAGCTTGATTGCCAGGCAAGCCAGGCGGAACCGGTGATCGAGAGCTTGTCCAACTGGATGTTGCCGCTGACTCTGTTTTGATAGATAAAGGAGATGAAGCGGGTGTTAGGTAATAGGTTGTGGGTATAGCCTTGGGCGACGTTGTTCTTGTTGGTCACGGTGTTCACAAGCGTGAAGGTTACTCCATCCACGGATTCCTGGACGCGGAAGATTCCCTCCGTGGCGGTGGCTCCGCTGGGCGCGTTGCCATCCAGCCAATAGCTGATGCTGGACGGGGCGGTGGACAACGCAATCACGAGGCGGTCTCCGGTGTTATCAAAGCGTGCGGATCCTTCCCGCGTATCGCCACCAAGGCTGCTGATGTAGGTCCCCAGACCCGTTCCGAGAAATCCAGCGGGAAGTGGACTCCAGGGGCCACCGAAGTCAATCGGCAGGCTGGTAGGAGCGATGAGTGGATCATTATCAGTGACCGCCACGCTGACGCTTGATGGAACCTGCGAGCTATAGTTCACATCGGTGGAGGTGATGCTGTGAGATACTGTGGCGACGAGCGGGTTTTCGAAAATGGAATCATTCACCGCGCTCAGGGTGATGGTTTGGGCTTGGTTCCAGTTCAGCGGGGTAAATAGGATGGTTGGCGGGCTTGCGAGCACCTGGGATGCGGGAAGCGTCGTGATCGCGATGCTCACGGTGGCGCTTGGCTGGCCGGTAAGCACCAGGGTATAGGTATCTCCATTTCCTCCTTCAGTCACGGCGGCAT
Source organism: uncultured Verrucomicrobiota bacterium (assembly GCA_937867415.1). Taxonomy (GTDB): domain Bacteria; phylum Verrucomicrobiota; class Verrucomicrobiia; order Verrucomicrobiales; family Akkermansiaceae; genus Luteolibacter. Next base: position 4,590 of record CALMKO010000205.1, read on the forward strand.
CGGCTTTACTTACCAGGACGGATCCCCAGATCATGGGGACATACTCGGGCTGGTCGATGAAGGGGTTCCGATTCCGCTGATAGGTCGAGTAGATCAATTGATTCATTTTCCGCTCTTCGAGACTCACGGGATCGTCTTCATGCCACTTGAGCAGGGTGGAGAGGTTGGCGAAGCGGCCGAGCGATTCGCTGGGCGTGCTTCCGACTTCGAGGTCGATGGTATTCGGGTCGGTGCCATCGTAGCGGGTGGCCATGTAAAAAATGATGCGCGCCAGATCGCCTTTTTCGACGTCGCGCGGTTCCCATGAGTTTGAGTCCCTGCTGCACAAGGGCGCCAGGAGCGGCACGGTGACGCTGCCGGTGGATTCGTCAAAATACAGGTTGCCGCGGTTGCTGTTCACGGTTTGCAGGGCGGGTCGGAGATTGAAGAGGTCGGTATAGTCCGCTCCCGCGTCGGCATTGGTGAATCCCGGATCGACGTTGGAGGTATCCAGCCCGAAGGATACCGGCCAGACATGTTCACGGCTCCAGGTGGTGTCGGGGTTTTGCCCCGAGAAGAAGTTGCTGTTTTTTCCAAGTGAGGTCCCTGAATACACCGTGAGGAGGTTGGCCGCATTCGCCGGATCCTGATGAATCGCGCGCAACGGATTCAGGGTGTCGCCATAACTGTATTGCACGGTGCCGCTGGAGATGATTGCTTTCAGGCTGGTCTTCAGCGCGTTGCCAGTGAGCCCCTGCGCCGCTTGATAGTAGGCGGGCGGCGGTGAGAACGCGTCTTCGTCATCAAGAATGGTAAGAATGGCCGATGCGGGCGAGGTTGCGGGCGCAGTCGCGGTGAGGTTGACGGGTTGCGCGCCATCGATCAACGCGTCGTCAAGCGCGCGCAGGGTGAAGCTTGCCGAGCTTTGGCCTGCGGGAATGATTGCGGGATTCGCGCTGAGCACAGAGACTTCCGTGAGATCGTCCGGGGTCAAAGTCACCGCGAGATCCGCAGTGACGGGGGTGGACGTCGTCACGGTGGCGATGGCGCCCCGCCCGTCATTTTCCTGCAGGGTGCTGGGCGTTACGGAAAGGCCAAGCGAATTTCCCGAGGGGGTGGCAGTGATTGAAATATGGTCGATGGCGAGTCCTGAGCTTTCCCCAGCTTCATCACCCCGCCAAACCGCCCAGCGGATTTGGACGTAAGCTTGATTCAGCGCAGCCGCCGGTAGAGTGATGACAGGAGTGGTTTTAAGACCCGTCGTTCCACCGCTTTGGCTGTAGGGGTTGGAACCTGCGCTGGCGGTGAGATTGGTCCAGGCGCCGCTTTGGCCTACGCGGTATTGGCAGATCACTCCGATGGTTCTCGTCTTGCTTACGACGCTTTCCACATCGTATTGGAGAACGACGGTGGCCTGGGCGACCGTGTTGATTGCAAGCACGAGTTGATTGGCGCCGTTGGGCGAGGAGCTGCTCGTTTGAATGTAAAATCGCGCGTTGCCGGCGCTTGCGTATCCGAATGAGCCCGCGGTGGTTCCTGGGACATCGACCGCGGTGATGGCGGCGTTGGCAGTGGGTGAACTGGTGGCTGCGTCGGCCAAGGAATTGATGCTGCTGCCACTGAGGCCGCCCCAAGTCGCCAAACCTGCTGGCAAGGAGGCAAATGGAAGGGTGCCGAAATTTTGGCTGTAGGGCAGGGTCTGCGCGCTTGGATGGGTCTGCCCGTGAATGGCAGCCATGCTTAGCCACCAAGCGACAAGGGTTTTGAAAAAACGTGGCATCGTATTTTACAAAAGCAGATCGAGTGCCGTGATCCGGGGGCATTGCCTCCATCAGAACGCTCGGAAAAGTCAAGGTCAGTCTTGATCGTAACGATTCTTGCCGAATACACGTGGAGCGGTCAACGTGGGGCGGTGACGATTGCAGCAAAGATCCCTTGGTTGAATGGCGTCTCCCGTGCGCAACGGTGGCTTGTGGGTGTGTCTGGCGGCGCGGATTCGGTGGCCCTGCTCCATTTGTTGGTGGCTGAGGGATTTGGAAATCTCGTGGTCTGCCATCTGAATCATGGCCTGCGGGGGCGGGCATCGACCGAGGACGCCCGATTTGTCGGGCGCTTGGCAAAGCGACTCAATGTGGATTTTGAATTGGGGAAGGCGGATGTGGCGTTCCGGATGGCGGTGCGTGGGGAATCATTGGAAACCAGCGCCCGCCATGCCCGGCACGACTTTTTCGGGGACTGTGTGCGGAAGCATGGAGGTGCCCAAGTGCTTCTGGCGCATCATGCGGACGATCAGGCGGAGACCGTATTGTGGAATCTCATGCGGGGCTCGCAAGGGCTTAAAGGAATGAGGGCTCATCAACGCATCACCACGGAAGCTGGAACGGTCATCCAGCTGGTGCGGCCGTTGTTAGGATTAAGGCATGCAGAACTGGTGGAGTGGTTGAGGGAGCGGAAAATCCCCTGGCGGGAAGATGCCAGCAACGGCGAGCCCATCGCAGTGCGGAACCGCCTCCGGAACGAGGTGTTTCCCTTGCTGGCGGAAATCTCAAAACGTGACCTGGTACCTACGCTTGTTCGGGGAGCTGCGGACGGGCAAGAGCTCGACGAGTTTTTCAAGTGGTCGCTGGAGCAGGCGCAGGTTCTTGATCCGCAAGGTCGATTGCACTTGCCGAAGCTGCGTTCACTGCCGCTTGCTTTGCAGCGCGCAGCTTTATGGAAGTTTTTATCAGATCATCAGGTGGTGTCGGCGGATCGGGCTTTGATCGAACGCTGCTTGGGCCTGCTCGATCTCAAAAATCCGCCATCGGTCAATCTGCCGGGTGGCGGGCGACTCCGGCGGCAGGCGGGACGCTTGTGGATTGCGTGAAGAAACCAGTCGCTCATGCGTGATTTCCTACCACAAGATCGACCAGCCTTGGTGCTTGCGCCGATGCAAGACGTCACCGATTTGCCGTTCATGCGGATCATCGCGCGGCGTGGCGCGCCCGACTGGTTCGTGACCGAGTATTTCCGGGTGCATCCGGAGTCTTGTTTGAACCGGTATATTCTTCGGTCGATCGTGGAAAATGAAACGGGTCGGCCGGTGTTCGCGCAGATGATCGGCCGGGATCTGCCGAGTCTGATCCGCAGTGCGCGGCAGCTGGCGGAGTACCCCATCGCCGGAATCGACCTGAATCTCGGCTGCCCGGCACCGATTGTCTGCCGCAAGGATGCGGGAGGGGGACTGTTGAGAAATCCTGAAACCGTAAACCGCTTGATCGGCTCTTTGCGCGATGCGATTCCCGGGCGCTTCACCGTGAAGACTCGTCTCGGCTACACCACGCCGGAGGAGTTTCCGGGCTTGTTGGATATCTTCCGGAGTCATGCGATTGATGGATTGACGATCCATGGGCGCACCGTGGTCGAGCGCTATCAGACGCCGGTGCATCCGGAAATGGTGAGGTCTGCGGTGGAGGTGATGCCGTGTCCGGTGATCGCAAATGGCAATGTCGTCGATGTGGCAAGCGGCTTGTCCTACCTCGCGCGCACGGGAGCGGCCGGGCTGATGGTCGGACGCGGGGCGATTCGCAACCCATGGATTTTTTCGCAGTTGGAGGCCGGTTTTTCCGCTCAAGCCGTGAGAATTCCCACCTATCGGGAGCTTTGGGAGTATGTGCTTGAACTCTATCAGGAAATCGCCCGCGAGACACCGAAGTTCAATCCGCTCTCACATGTGCAGCGTATGAAGAAAACGATGGCCTACATCACCCATGGCCTTGAGGGAGACTTCGAGTATGACATGCGGCGGGCAAGGACGCCGGAGGACTTTGAGGAAATTTGTCGGAGGCACCTCGATCACGACATCCCGCTGCCACCTCAACCACCGCGCGAATCGAAGTTGTTTTGTGGCTTCGAGGCATTATAGTGCGGGTTGATCGTCCATACCACCCAATCCCATGATCTTCTCCGAAGCACGAATCCACCGCCTCGCCGAAACCATCGCCATCCCTGCCGATGAATTGTCGGCGATCATTCAGGAAGGGGAATCCCATTTCTATCCAGCCGGGAGCTATTTGTTCCACGAATCCGCGCCGCGGCTGTGGATGGGAATTGTGGAGGAAGGGGAAATTGAAATCGTCCGGGGAAAACATGGGAGCTCCACGCGCTTGGCCACACTCACCCGGGGGACGGCTTTCAGCGAGGGCGTTCTGCTTGACGATGTACCTCACGCGGCCTCCGCCGTGGCGCTCACCGATGTGAAGGTCCGGCAAATCCCCCGCGCCATCTTCGATCGCATCCGGAGCGAGCATCCCGAGATTTTCTACCGGATGGTTGGTCACGTCGCCAAGCGCCTGAGTGAGCGCTTGCGGGCTGCCAATGAACGTCTGATCTCCGGCAAATCCCCCGTGGTGGCGACCTGGCGGAAGGAACATGATTTGTTAGGAGAGCGTGAGTTGCCCGACACCGTCTATTATGGAGTGCAGACTTTGCGGGGGATGGAAAATTTCCCGATCTCGGGTATCCAGCTCCGGCACTTCGAGCATTTTGTCCGCAGTCTTGCGTATGTGAAAAAGGCGGCTGCGCTCGCCAACAAGGATCT
>CALMKO010000206.1 GCA_937867415.1 uncultured Verrucomicrobiota bacterium
GAAATGCACCATTAATCCGGATTTCGGGGGGCCGGGGCGGATTCCGGCGGCGGGGCGGATTCCGGCGGAGGAGGGGTATTCCATCCGGAAACGAAAAAAGCCCTAGAAACTAGGGCATTTCGGCGGTTTTAAAGAATTACCCCGGCTTGGATTCGAACCAAGGACCAATTGATTAAGAGCGAGTCTAGTTCGTTGATTTTCATACAGTTACATTCTCATAAGTGCTTTGAATTGCCCGGTATTTCCATTTCCGGCTATCCTATGGGAGCAAGTTTGAGCAACAACGGGAAGGTAATTTGTCACCATTTGTCACCAAGCATCAATGACTTATGGCATTTCTGAGCACCTACCAGAACCCACATTGACAAGCAGTCACGGAACATGGACACGCAATCTACTTCGCCGCGCACCGAACTCGACCTGATCACCGAACAGGAACTCGCCCGCCATCTGAAAATCTGCCGCCGCCAACTCTACAATTGGCGTGTGGGCGGACTGATCCCATATTTCAAGATGGGCAAGGCCGTCAGGTTCCGGGTGGCGGATGTGGCGGCGGCGATTGAGAGAATGCGGGTGGGGTGAATCAATGCCGCCCCAAGCAGACTGGTTTCAATGCATACAATTGGCTTGTTTGCACGGGAGATGATTTCAGTAAACCCTGACATCAAATCCAAGTGCCCTCAATGCCTTCGAAGTCCTTCCATTCCGTGGTGGAAATCGATCAGGCATCGCCCAGCCCACGATTTCCCCGAACATGCTCAATCCCATGTGAGGGATCTTTCTCATCGGGTCGTAGTCGGCTGCGAAAATACGCTTTGGAACCTGATCTAGGGGTCCACCGTAAAGCACCCAGTGAACAGCTTCAAGCGGAGATTCCCGCTTGAGGGACCGCTGGCGAAAGAGCCACTTAGCGACAAGCTCGATCCTGTCGTCCTCCTCCATCTTGGGCGGCTTCTGTGCCATGTCCATCGCCGTGTGGCTGATTCTCATTGCATGGTTTCGAAACGCATGCACCCGGCGGCAAAGCTCGATGAAATCGCTCACACCAAGCTTTTTCAATCGATCGTCCGCCAGATACTCCCGAAGCTCGACGGCCCACTCGGTAATCATCCGGTCCTCAAGGCCAGGGGCTGTCTCCAACTCAGCCCACCAATTCATTGCCTCGCTCAATGCCGCATCCACACGATTCTTGTTCGCTTCCTGGAACTCCTCGTAGGGATGTTCGTTTGCTGAATCACCACGGACTTTCTGGTAGTAGTAGCCATGGAGGAACTGATCCGCATGGACGCCGATTGGTGTATCCTCAGGAACCCAGCGAGGGCGGTGCTGCTTGAGCCGGGTTCCAATATCCGTCAGGATTTTCAGCGTTGAATTCCACTCCGTTAGAAGTTTTGCCTCCCGCGTGGTGGAGGCTGCAACCTTCTGAACCGAAGACAGCCCATTAAGACGAGGAATCAGCCGAGATGCCTCAAATCGAGCTTTGGCTTCTTGTTCCTTACGCTTCCTGTCTGGATCACTTCCGGATTGCTTGAGTTGATCCACCACACCTTGGCTCAGTGGGTGGGAAACTCCGTCCACGTAGTCAAAGAACTTCTCCAGCTCATCGGCAATGCCTTGATCGACGAGTTCTTCCTCGTCCATGAAGACCCCGGCCTCAATATTATCAAACCACGCCTTGGATGTGAGGTTTGCGGAACCAATGTAGGCTCCGTATCCGCGCCACCAGATCACCTTCGGATGGAAGATATCCGGCACCAAGGTGAGTTGGTAGTCGGAAGAAGAGCACCGAAGGAACTTCTCCAAAATAGCGACCGCGATGGGGCCACCCCAGTCGTAACGGCCACGCAGGTGGAGCGGCTTCTTCAATTCAAAGCACCGTGCGATCAGGGTTCTGTCGTCATGAATGTATGCAATCGCCGCATCGACACGATTACAGGCGGGAACCGCAATGTCATTGATTCGATCCAGTCGAGAGCGTTGGAGAGGGCCAAGGAATTCCATTGATCAAGGGCAAGTCGTTCGGGAGCAGGATGCAAGGTTTGATCAACACCGTTTCCTCAGGGAGTCATGCGAGCTTTCAGCAAATCCTTGAGCGGGAGTATTCGCGGATAGGCCGAGCGTCGCCCGATGTTCTGAACCAGTTTATGCCTGATCCGGCTCTCGAAATCACGAATCGCACGAATCAGTCCTTTGCGATTCCACTCTACCAGATTCCAGGTTGGATCCGATTCAACTTCAAAAACCGCGTAAATCTGACCGCCCGCTAGTCCCGGATAGCCGGTGCTCTTCAACTCGGTATCGGTGAAAACCTTGTAACCCGCCGAGCGAAGCTTCCAAAGACCGGGAGCCGATTTACCGCCCCTGCTGTGCAGGAGCAGATGACGAGCTTCAGAGAACTCAGGTTGCACCTTCCATGACCCTTGCCGCCTCCCGAGACGAACGACCGCGAGCCCCTTGGCACGGGTCCAGGCAAGCTGTTTTTCGTCCTTATACCACGCAACGAGCACCATGTGTTCCGCAGGCGGCAGGGCACGGTAGTCCGACCCGTAGATGTCCGTCTCTTGCAATCGCAGCCCGCCATATTGCACGGGGTCTTCTCTCAGCATGTAGGATTCGGAGACGTGATAGCTCACACGCTCCTGCGCCGTGGTGCGGTTGCCGAGGTGGGCCAGCATTTCGTCGAGGAACTCCTCCAGAGATTTCCCTTTTCGCTCTGGATCCAAGTAGAAGCCCTGCGCGGCACCGTCCTTGTCGGGTGAAACGGCGAACGCGCCGAGCCCCGGTAGGATTTCATGAAATCCTTTGAGCTTCACCGGTGCATTCGCACGCCCTGGGTAAAGGACATAGGCACCTTGCGAGCGTTTGATTGCATCCCGGTAGGCGTGCATCTTCAGCAAGTCCTGCCGCTTGTAGTTGCCATCCACGTCGTCGTCCGCGTCGTCTGATCCTTCGTCTCCGAACAGGTCCTCGATGTCCTCTACGCGGTACTTCGCGTCGAAATGAACATGCACTAGCAACTCACGCCGCTCGGCCTCGGACTCGCTCAATTCCGCAGGCCAAAACGTCAGCGTGTAGTCGGGATGCAATCGGCGCGTCCAGCTTCCGCCAGCGTGCCGGTCCTGTGTCACTTCAAAGCGCCGGTTGTAGGCGAAACGCGCGTTCATGCGACGGCTCTGCCCCGCAAACGTGCCGGCAAAAGGACCCAGCTCCAGCCGCTTCCGCAACCTCAGATTGGGTGATCCTTCCTCAAGACCCTCGATCAATTCCTCCACCGCAGGACGGTTTCCGCCCCGGCACTTCTGGCAAAACCAGCCCAGCAACTCGAAGAATAGCCAATACTCGTAAAGACTCGCCACGTCGCGCTGACCGGCCTTGAACAACTCCTCACCGCCTTCCCAGGAAAGCTCCGCCGCCGTGCGAAACCGCAGCCACCAGCGAAGCACCTCACGATAGCCCGCCTTGCGCTGCAAAACCGGGCTACCCAGCGGTGCGAACCGCATCTCGCCCACCTCACGAAACAAACTCCGCCCAAGCCAGTCCTCCACAGTTGACGAAAGCCGACGCGACAAAGCGGCCGACGCTCCCCACCCCGCGCACGACTCGAACACGCCCTGTGCATGGGTGAGGAAAGCCCGAAATTCGCCGAGAGCGAACTTCACGAAACGGTTTTCCAACGTGTCCAGATCCCGAGATCGGCGCGGCACATTCACCCTCTCGGCGATTGACTCCAAACCCAGTTGCGTTCGTAGCGGATGTGTAGCCGGAACCTCCCGGCGTGGATTGCCCGTCACCAGTTGCCGCACCGCCGACTGTGTCCAGCGAATCGGCCGGTCGGTGGTGACAGAATCGCTGACCGTGGACAGCCGCTCATGGGGAAAACTCAGGATGCGCTGAAGGGCAGCGGAAAAATCGGTGCTATCCAGCGTCTCGCGCAACAGTTCCAGTTGAAGTTGCAGCCAGCCTGCATCCTGTCGCTCCTCAAAGGTCGAGCGGAACGACGCTTTGGTCGAAGACCGTGCGTCCGCCACCAGACTCGCAATTTCATCCGACAGCCGCCGCAACATCCCCCTATATTCAGTCCGATAATCCAGCTTGAGCGATCGCACATCCAGCAATGCGGTTGCTACGGCGGATTTTGACAGATCGGATGCATCGCCCTCGACGAGTTCCATCAGGAGCGTGCCGCAATAAGACCGGGTCTCAATCAGACCCGCATCGGGCATTCCGCTTTCGCGCAAACTTGGCCACCGGGTCGCGAGTTTTTGGCCCAAGCGAAGTCGCAAATCCGCACTGTCGGCTGGATTTTGATCGACTCGGTATTCATATCGCTCGGACTCACGCAACTGGATGGTCGTCTCTCCATGTTCACGCGTGTCATCCTCATCCATCTCTACCAGCGGTGCCGTATCACCGCTGGCCGCTGTCTTCATCGGCGTGAGGGTGACATAGGCCACCACCGCGCCGGACGGCGAGCGAAACGGGATACGGCTATCAGGAAGGTCGCGCATGGGCTCATGCCTCGGCGAAGGAGGCAAATCCGTTATCCATGAGTAACTGCCACATCCGGGAGATTTTCTCTGCACTCAACGGATACGGCGCACCAGGCGGAATTTCTGAAACAGGCTCGGTTTTCTTGTCCGTTGAACGAGCTGCATCCTCAGCGAGCTTCACAACTGCGTCCACAAGATCATCGCGCTCCTCCTTGAACCCCGGATCGCCTACCTGTTTGGTTCCACTTATTTTATGCTCGGTCACACAAAGATACCACAGCTTCTTGAGCACTGGCCCCAGCCTGGCCCGTGAACCGTGCAGCTTGGGCAGAAGTTTCTGGAAAACCACGCAGTCGAAGGCACCGGGAAACCAATCGTCACTGTCCGCATGTTTTCCAAGCAGCTTGTAGAAGTGCATGAAGCGGGCCGTCTCATAGGCGGTCCGGTAGCCAAACTCCGCACCGTGACCTTGCAGCGTCTTGAAAAGCACCAACATTTCAGCATCATAGACCGGTTTCACATCACCGGGAACGATCACCGGATTCTTCGCCGCATCCACAAAAGCCTTGCCAAATGAAGGACAACCTTTGCCATCCAGATTTGACAACTCAGGCTTGGCCGGATTCTCCAGAAAGTATGACAACTCACCGGCGTCCATTCGAAATTCGATCACATTCGCACGGTCCAGCACTTTTGGCGAGAACATGTAGGTCGTCTCGTCCACGTTTACCGTCCCAATGATGAAGAGGTTTTTTGGAAGCTCGACACGATTATCTATGGGCCGAACACCAGCTTTCCGATCCGTTCCGTCGTAGAGCCGGATTTCCTCATCCGATTCGATCACGGAAAGAATATCTGAAAAATACCGCTCCACATGGGAAAGGTTCATTTCGTCGAGGATCAGGAAGTGCGGAATTTCTGGTGCATCTCTCGCATGGAGGATCACATCGAGCGCTGGTTTCGAAATGTAGGACTCCATGTCCAAGCCATTCGGATAACCCAACACATTTTCGTTACCCGTCCAGTCAGCGCCCACGGGGACAACTGCGTAGCATTCAGTTGACGGAGAAAGCCACCGAGCAAAGGCTTGAGCTATTTTTGTCTTCCCGGATCCGGCCAAACCAGTTAGAATAAGGAACCTTTTTGAGAGTAAGGCCGCAGCGAATCGCACACCCAGAGATTTTTCGACACGAAAACTAGCTCGCCGCCCAGCAATAGTTCTAAACTCATTTACCAAATCATCAAATCCATCATCAATGGCGGAATCTTCATCGGCGGCATCACTCCGATGCCTCTCGTCATTCTGACTGGTTTCATGCACATTCAAATACGACAAAAGATTCACACCCAAAATGGAAGTTGAAACGGGGGCACCTTCAATCCATTCGTTGGGGCGAACTTGATTAAGATTTGGAAGCAACTGCCCCAGCTCTGACGGAGTAAGCCCAAAATACTTCGCCAATTCGATCGACAAACCCTCGCGATCTGTCGGTGCCGGCAATTGAAGAACCCTTGAAGACATATCCAATCTTCCATTTCCGGAATGCTCAGCGATATGTGCAGGCTGACCTTGAAATGAAGGAACACCAAACCGGAACAACCAGGTGATCAAACTGTGTACCCGAGTGTCCAGAACAAGCCTATTATCACCAAGCCCTCGTAGAATAGAAATCCATTCATCAACCAGATTTACGGTTGTCGGGAGCGCATTATTGGATGCATCGAAAAGCTTTGGCTGCCGTGGCCCAGAACCTACAAGGCCGGTATAAATCCGGTTAAGATAGGTCTGTCTAGGGCCTTCGCGATGCCGAAATAACTTCTGCATTTCATTACCTTGAGTCGCACCAGGTTCAAAATAAACATTCCGCGAACCTTCCGAAATAGGCAGAGTCACTCCGTTCAAATCAAATGCGGCTTGAGCCAAATCAAAAGATTCAAATGTATATTGAGAATTGTCGCCATGGCAGGCCCTGTGGCGCAAAAAAATAAGGACGTGCCAAAGCCCATTCGTCCGGACAAAGGCTCCATCTTCTTTTATCGAAAGGTTCTCAGCCGCGCCAAGCACTTGAATTTCACTAGGGAATCCCATGTTTTTACTAGCGAACTAGATGTTTGTCCAAATTGAATCTCATGCCCTTTACCGGACGATTGAATACAAGAATATTATCAGCTCGCGAAAATTCAACCGCAGCATTAAGATGTCGTTCGCTATCAACCACCGCCCCAGCCATTTGATCAGCTAATGTTTTTGCAACTTGAGAAGCGAGCAAACATGGCACAGCGTTTCCAATTTGGCGATGCTGGCGAGATAGTGTTCCCAAGAATTTAAAGCTATCAGGAAAACTCTGTAGCCTTGCACCTTCACGAATACTTATTCCGCGATGTTGCTCTGGATGAGTAAAAGCACCACAGGTAATATTGTTAAAATAGCATGTGATTGTCCTTGCTGGCATATCCCAACTTAAACGGCCGTAGGTCGTGGTATGATCTTTCAACGCTACACGCTTAAATCTCGCAGGCCTTATATCAGGCGGAATACTCTTCCAATTCTTACCTTGTGGAATATGCTTAATAAGAGAAATATTGGCATCATTGGTCTTATGGCAAACATGATCATTTAAGTCAGTCTCACCATCTTTACACCACTTCACGAACTCATTTGTTTTTTTCTTCTTTTTGAAGAAACCTTTAATCACCGGCTCTCCTCCGCCATTAGGAATATTCGGAAGGTCAGCGATTGCATCATGCACCGTCACCCATTTTGGCTTTTGTCTCTTGAACTTTGAAAAAATCGTATCTTCTAATCCAAGCTGCTCAAAAGGACATGAGTGAGTGGGGGTGGGAAAAGCAATTGGCGTCCCGTGTCGGTTCCCAATAAGGAACAACCGGTAGCGGAGCTGAGGCACTCCGTAGTCCGCAGCTAGCAATACATCAGCCCCACAACGGTAACCTATTTCGTCGAATGTCTTAAATATATCCGAAACTAATTCCCGATTATGTTTATGCAACAGGCCAGGAACATTCTCCATAACGAACCAATCAGGCTTGATTTCCGAAATCAGGCGATGAAAGTGGTTGAACATTTTGTTCTTCGGGTCATTTGGATCACGCTTACCTCGAAGACTCACCCCTTGACAGTTTGGCCCACCAACAATGAGAGGGATTCTTGTTGTTCCGGCTGCTTCATAGATATCTGAGGCACGGATTTTCTCGATGTCCGAGCAAACGGCTTTGCAGTCTGGATGGTTGGCTCTGAATGTATCAATGGCAGCAGAGTCATTATCGACAGCGTAAACAGCACGAAATCCGGCTCTCTCAAAGCCTGCTGATAAGCCGCCAGCACCGCAGTAGAGATCAACGAAGGGGATGGTTTTCATAAATATTTGATGGGTTGAAGTCTCATTTCTTCGCGCTTCCAGGAATACCTCTCTGGATATTTCGCCCAACAGAGTTGGGCAGCAGAAGTGGTTGGTCTGCTTCTTCGCAAAAACTCAGCGCATTTTTCAGAAACCAGTCCTTCAAGGTGCTGCCCGAGATGGCGAGCGCCGAATAAAGGCGTCGTTTCACCTCGGGATCTACGTCGATCACAATGCGTCCTGATTCTCCCACAGCCATAGAGGTGACGTTACATAGGTGACGTGACGGGACAAGGCGAAAATCGAAACGTCCCAATTTTCCAGCCAGCACACGGACGATACCGCTCCAGACTTTCTGGTAATCACTGATCATCAATTGTAAGCGGAAATATTGTGGCCGGATGCCGATGGTTTTCGCTCACTGAGCGAAAATTGCGGTTTTCATTCCACCCGCTTGCAAAGTTGGCTGATTTTTGTTCAAATGGTCAGCAACCAAATCAGCCACCCAGATCCCCAATGTCCAAGCAACGAAAATTCAATGCCCGCCGCTTTTTCGACGGTTTACACGGCCACGAAGACGAACTCGCCGCCCTGTTCACCCATTTCGGCAGGACGCTGCCAGACCCGTTCACCAGTGAGACGGCCGCCCGAGCGGCCAGCGAGGATTTGAGCATCTCAGATCCAATGACAATCCTGTTCTACCAGGTCCATGATCTGGCCATTCCGAAAGGGCGGGACATCATTCACAGCACCGCCGAGACGCTTCAGCGATTCATTGAGCCGGTAGAACCCGCGGATGCCCTTCACCGGCAGGATTTTGCCTTTGCTCACGAAATCATGGAACGTGCTGCGGGGAAGCGGCGGATGAAAATAGCGGCTGATCGTTTCCCGGCGGACAGCGTATTACGGGTAGCTCGGGGGTGGTGTCTTCGACGACGGTTGACTCATTTCGGGATGCTCGATCCCCAGCGAGTATTTGTCACCGGAAGAAATACTTAAGAAACCTAAAATAGTTGCCAATCCAGTTGCCAAAAATGCACCATTAACCTCTAATCCGCAGTTAGGATTGAGGATGAGAGGCGCAAGTGCTTATGGTCTGTCTCTTATACACATCTCCGAGCCCACGAGACAGGCAGAAATCTC
>CALMKO010000207.1 GCA_937867415.1 uncultured Verrucomicrobiota bacterium
TTTTTGAGCAGATCACGGATCTCCGTGAGCAACACTTCCTGGGCAGGCGGCGCGGCTGGCGGGGCGGCAGCTTCGGCTTTTTTCATGCGCGACATCAAGGCGTTTGCCGGCTTGATGATGACGAAGAAAATCACCGCCGCAGTGATCAGGAAGCCGATGACCGCGCTGATGATCAGCCCCAGATCAAAAATCCAAATCTTCAACGGAACATTCGGATCCCCTCCGACAAGCGACAGGATGGGAGTGACAACGCCATCCGTGAATGCCGTGACAATCTTCCCGAACGAAGCTCCAATGATGACGCCGGTCGAGAGATCGATGACGTTTCCCTTTAAAATGAAGTTTTTGAATTCTGTGAGCATGAGGTATGGTAGTTTGGTGGTTGGGGGGGGAGCAGCAGGATTCAGGCTCAAACCTCAAAAATTCCAAGGAAATTGCGCCAATTTGATCACTTGCCCCTTGGCAGCAGCTTGAATTTGCGTGATTCTGCCCCCCGGACGCCCATGCAGAATCTTCAAGCGCTTCAAAAGCTTCTCAACGACGTTGGAACCGTCGATCAAGTCGGGATCGACGAGCGGGTGGCCAAATACACCACCCGCAGCATCAAAAAGAACGCCAAGGTCTTCGGCCTGAAACTGGCGACCAGCATGGTCGATCTCACCACGCTCGAAGGCAAGGATACGCCAGGAAAAGTCGCGTCACTTTGCCAAAAGGCCCTCCATCCTCATGATGACACGGACATCCCGCCGACTGCGGCAGTCTGCGTCTATCCGGCCATGGTCAAACACGCGGCCAAGTATGTGAAGGGCACCTCGGTCAAAATCGCCTCGGTCGCCACCGCCTTTCCATCTGGCCAGGCCCCCTTGAAAACACGCCTTGCGGAAGTGCGTGCCGCCGTGGCGGATGGCGCGGATGAGATCGACATGGTCATCAACCGCGGCGCCTTCCTCGCGGGTGAACTCCAACTCGTGCAGGATGAGATTTCCGCAGTCGTCGAAGCCTGCGGAGCCTCCACCCTCAAGGTGATCCTCGAGACGAGCGAACTCGAAACTTACGATAACATCCGCGCCGCATCCTTCCTCGCGATGCGGGTGATCCGCCCGGGCGACTTCATCAAGACCTCCACCGGCAAGACTTCGGCAAACGCCACCCTCGGCAATAACCAAGTCATGTTGGAAGCCATCCGGGACCACTATTTCGAGACGGGCATCGAGATCGCGATGAAGCCTGCGGGCGGGATTCGCACGGCCAAGCAGGCACTGCATTTCCTCGTCGCGGTCAAGGAAACACTCGGCGACGCCTGGCTTACTAACAGCCGATACCGCTTCGGAGCCTCCGCCCTGCTCAACGATCTCGTCCGCCAGTTGGTGAAAGAAAAGACGGGAGCCTATCAGGCACCCTATACTTTCAGTGAATCTTCCTCGGCCTACTGAATAGGACCTATACGCCCCATACGATTTATCCATCTGATGCCTGCGAAAAAAATCATCCGGCCCGCCGCCCGCGAACTGCTTTTCGGAAACCTCTGGGAATACGATCCCGCGCCGGAATCCGCCCCAGCCTTCATCGAGCCGCGTTACGGGCTTTTTATCAATGGCAAGTTTGTCCCGCCGAAGACGAAGAAAACCTTCGACTCCATCAGCCCGCGCGACGAGGCGAAGCTCTCGGAAATCGCACTCGCGGGACCCGCGGATGTGGATGCGGCCTATCAGGCGGCCGCGGCGGCATTCCCTGCATGGAGCAAGCTCCCCGGCACCGAGCGGGCGAAGTATTTGTTCCGCATCGCCCGCCTGCTTCAGGACCGGGCACGCGAATTCGCCGTGGCGGAGACGCTCGACGGTGGCAAGCCGATCAAGGAGTCGCGCGACTTCGACGTGCCGATGGCTGCCGCCCATTTTTTCTATCATGCCGGTTGGGCGGACAAGCTCGGCTACGTCACCCCCGGCCGCACGCTTGAGCCCTTAGGAGTGATCGGTCAGGTCATTCCTTGGAATTTCCCGCTGCTCATGCTGGCATGGAAAATTGCCCCGGCGCTGGCCACGGGCAATACCGTGGTCATCAAGCCTGCGGAAACCACCTCGATCACCGCGCTCAAGTTCGCCTCCATTTTACAAGACGCCGGACTGCCGCCGGGCGTGGTGAACATCGTGACCGGCGCGGGCGAAACAGGCGCGGCGGTGGTCAATCACCCACTCGCCGCCAAGATCGCCTTCACCGGCTCCACCCAGGTCGGCAAGGCGATCCAGCGGGCGCTGGCCGGGACGGGCAAGCGCCTCGCCCTCGAACTCGGCGGCAAGGCGGCGAACATCGTCTTCGAGGATGCCCCGCTCGATCAAGCAGTCGAAGGGATCATCAACGGGATTTTCTTCAATCAAGGGCACGTTTGCTGTGCGGGCTCGCGCTTGCTGGTGCAGGAATCCATCGCGGAAAAAATTCTAACCAAACTCAAGACCCGCCTCAAGTCGCTGCGCACGGGCGATCCACTCGACAAAAACACCGACGTGGGTGCCATCAATTCCAAAGCCCAACTCGCCCGCATCACCGAATTGGTGGAGTCCGGCGTTGCGGAAGGCGCAGAGATTCACCAATCCAGCTGCCCATTGCCGGAAAAAGGCTTCTATTTTCCGCCCACCTTGTTTTCCAACGTCTCGCAAAGCCACCGGATCGCCCGCGAGGAAATCTTCGGCCCGGTGCTTTCCATCCTCACCTTCCGCACACCCGAAGAGGCGGTGGAAAAGGCAAACAACACCCACTACGGACTCAGTGCGGGCGTCTGGACGGACAAGGGATCACGGATTCTCAAAATGTCCGCAGAACTCAAGGCCGGCGTCGTCTGGGCGAACTCGTTCAATAAATTCGACCCCACCTCGCCGTTCGGCGGCTTCAAGGAATCCGGCTTCGGGCGCGAGGGTGGAAAACAAGGCCTGCTCGACTACGCCAGGCTGGAATAATTCCTAGCGCCAACCGCGGATCACGCCTACTCTCGCGTCATGGAACTTGCGGAAGTCACTTGCCCGACGTGTTTTGAAGTGTTTGAGGTCGCGATGCCCCATCCCGATGAAATGCCGACAGAGGTGGACTACGATTGCGAAATCTGCTGCCGCCCGATGATGATCGTTTTCACCGAGGACGACGTCTATGCGAGGGGCCTCGCCGATTGAAGTGGCATTCATCGACTTGGACGGATTTTACGGACAACTCGAAAATCGACAAGCCGGCGCGTCTTCGCCTGATCGACAAAAGCCGTTTTCTAACGGGCGACGTGGCCGCACCGCTGCGACAGACGGGCCGCCGGAGGAACCAAGAGAGCCTCGCTGTGGATGTGGGCGAAGCGGGGCCGCCAAGCACCAAACGTAGGCATCTGCTCCAGCAAGTTCATCGCTGGCGAAGATCCGCCCCTGCGGACCATTGAAACGCGAGATCTTGAAACGCCCGGATGACATCAAGGGATTCCCGATCCTCTGTCACCCAGGGTAGTCGCCCGAAATGTATCCTTGGAGCTGCTCGATCGTGTGGCGCTGCGAGTTCATCACCCAGCTCACCAAGTCACCCATGGAGACCAGTCCGACGAGGCGCCCGTCATCGACGACCGGCAGGTGGCGAATTCGGTTAGAAATCATCAACTGCATGCATTTTTCAATACCATCCCGGCTTTGCACCACCACCGCAGGGCGGGAGATGATTTCCCCCACGCGGGTGTCGCGGGAAGTCCGCCCTTGCAAGACCACCTTGCGGCTGTAGTCCCGCTCGGAGAGTACGCCGATGACTTCCCCGCCATCCATCGCGACGAGCGCGCCGATGTTTTTCTCACCCATCTGGCGGATCGCGTCATAGACGGTGTCCTCGGGACAGGTGGTTGAGATTTCACCGTGCTTGTTGTGCAAAATATCGTAAACAGTTCCGTGAATTTCCATGGCTTTTAGGTTTTTAAAGATCTATCAAGTCAATCATGCGTTTTTGGGGAGTCAAGAAATCTGGTGGAAAAAATTCGTGAGGCTTAGTTCTTGCCTCCCGAATCCACTCCGTGGCTTCATTTGGGGCGTGAAGGCATACCTTGATCTCATGCGCGACGTGTTGGAAAACGGCGAACACCGCGCAGACCGCACCGGAACCGGGACGATCTCCGTTTTCGGCAGGCAAGTGCGCTATGATCTACGTGAGGGATTCCCCTGTGTGACGACCAAGAAGCTGCATCTCCGCTCGATCATCCACGAGCTCCTATGGTTCCTGAGGGGCGAGACAAACACCCGCTATTTGAAGGAGAACGGTGTCACCATCTGGGACGAGTGGGAAGACGCGGAAGGCGAACTCGGGCCGGTCTATGGGGCGCAGTGGCGCTCATGGCCGACCCCAGAAGGCCGCACGGTGGACCAGATCCGCCTGCTCATTGATGGCTTGTTAGGAAACCCGCAGTCGCGGCGCCACATCGTCTCGGCATGGAACGTCGGGCAAATCCATCAAATGGCGCTCCCGCCATGTCACCTGCTGTTCCAATTCTACGTGCATGAGGCCAGCGTCGGCAGCCGCCCGGGCCTTTCCTGCCAACTCTATCAACGCAGTGCGGACCTTTTCCTCGGCGTGCCGTTCAACATCGCCTCCTATGCCCTGCTCACCCAGATGGTCGCCCATGTCTGCGGCTACGAGGCACGGGATTTCATCCACACCTTCGGCGACGTCCATTTGTATTCCAACCACATCGAGCAGACCCGGCTCCAACTCAGCCGCGAACCCCGCCCCTTGCCGGACTTGTGGCTGAATCCGGACGTCAAGGAAATCGACGCCTTCACCTTCGATGACATCCGCCTCGAAAACTACGACCCCCACCCCCACATCAAAGCGCCCGTGGCGATCTGATCATGAGCTTGCAGTTAACAGCCGTCGTGGCCATGACCCCCAAACGGGTGATCGGTCTTGAGGGAAAACTCCCGTGGCACCTGCCGGAGGATCTCGCATTTTTCAAACGCACCACCCTCGACCGCCCGGTCGTGATGGGCAGGAAAACCTACGAATCCATCGGCCGCCCCCTCCCCCGGCGGCGGAACATCGTGCTCACCCGTGACCCGTCATGGAGTGCGGAAGGCGTGGAAGTCATCCACCGGCCAGAGGAACTCAGCAGCCTGCCTGAGCTCACCGGACAGGTTTTCATCATCGGTGGATCTGAAATCTACGCCACGTTTCTCCCCTCCCTGCATGATCTTCTGGTCAGTCAGATTTTCGAGGAATACGAGGGAGACACATGGCTGCCCGAGTTCGAAAGCCGGTTTCCCCGGTCGGAAATCCTGGAAACCCACCTCACCTTCCAAGTCCGCCGGTTTTTCCGCTCGCAAGAGAGTCCCTAGTTTCGGCTTGCAACTGAAATACGAACCACCTTAGAATCCCTCGCACAGCTTCTGACGAAAGAAAGGAGTGGGTCTTGCACCCACTCTTTTGCGTCTCCAGACATCAGCAGCGCCGATCGCAGACACAGCCACGCCATGACCAACGATATCGTCGCCCTCATTGACTATTACGAAAAAGAAAAAGGAATCGACCGCGACAAGGTCGTTGCCGCGCTTGAGTTCGCCTTTATCTCCGCTTACCGCAAAATGGTTCCCGGCGCTGACGCGATCGAGGTCCTCCGCGCCTCGGTGGACATGAAAAAAGGCGAGACCAAAATCTACGCCATTCTCACGGTCGTCGCGGATGAGGATCACGCGGACAAGTTCAACGAGGTCCCCTTTTCCACCGCCAGCAAGAAGAACCCAGCCGTCCAACCTGGCGACACCCTGGAATTCAACGTCACCCCCAAGGACTTCGGCCGCATCGCCGTTCAGACCGCCAAGCAGACGATGATGCAGCGCCTCCGCCAGGCGGAGAAAGAGATGATTTACGAGGAGTTCAAGGACCGCGCTGGTGACGTCGTCTCCGGCACCGTGCGCCGCTTCGAGCGCAATGACGTGATGGTCGACCTCGGGAAATTCGAGGGCATCATGCCAAACCGTGAACGCGTCCAGGGCGAGGACTACAACATCGGCGACCGCATCCGCGCCTATGTGCTCGCCGTTGAAAATGAAGGCCGTGGACCGGAAATCATCCTCTCCCGCAGCCACCCGAATTTCGTCCGCCGCCTCTTCGAGGCCGAGGTCAATGAGATCTCCGACCGCACGGTCGAAATCCGTGGCATCGCCCGCGAAGCCGGCTTCCGCACCAAGGTCGCCGTTTGGAGCAGCGACCCTAAGGTCGATCCCGTCGGTGCTTGTGTCGGCATGAGGGGCGCCCGTGTCAAAAACATCGTCCGCGAACTCAACAACGAAAAGGTCGATATCATCCGCTGGAGTGAAGACCCTGCCGAATTCGTTCGCGAAGCCCTCAAACCTGCCGAACTCCGCTCGATCGTCGTCGATCAGGCCAACCACACCGTGCACGTCACGGTGGACGAACTCGACCTCAGCAAGGCCATCGGCCGCAAAGGGCAGAATGCCAGACTCTCATCCCGCCTCATGGGTTGGGACGTGCAGGTCCGCCGCGACGAGTCGAAGGAGGAACAATTCAAAGAAAAAATCGGTGGCGCGGCTCACACCCTTGGAGAACAGCTCGGCATCACGGACGAACTTGCAAACAAGCTGACCCTCGCCGGCGGATTCAACCCCGAGCTGGTCACCGACATGCCGGCCGACTACATTGCCGCAGCTCTTGAAATCACTGAGGAGGCCGCCGAGGCCATCCTTGTCCGCGCCCACGGCATCGTCAGCGGGGCGGCAGCTAGCACCACTCACGAATAACATTCCTTCTTATTTCCACTTCACCTCTCCCAAGAACTCTGCAGACAGACCGGATGCCCAAGAACAGCGACAGCTCTCCAAAAAAACCGAAGGTTCTCGATCTCATCGAGCCGACCCCTAAACCTTCACGCCGCGAGCGCCAACGGAAGGAAGTGGAAGTCGTGCCTCCGGCTCCCAGCGTTCTTGATGCGCAGAAAGCCAACGCTCTCGATCTCTTCGCCGAGGACAAGAAGTCAAAGGTCAAGAAGGCGACCCGCTCCGGCAAGGCCGTGCTCGGAACCATCTCCAAGATCCTCGACCAGAAGGAACAGGCCGCGGAAGCTTCATTGAATCCCCCGCCGGTTGCCGCCGCTCCCGTTCAAGCCGCTGCCCCAGTCAGCGATGAACCCGCCGCGCAAGAGGCCAGCGACGATCCCAAGCTCATCGTCATCAAGCCGCCGATCCTGATTCCCGATCTGGCGGCCCGCCTTGGGCTGAAGCCCTTCAACATCATGGCGGACCTGATCAAGATCGGGGTCTTTCCCGCGCCAAATCAACCGCTCGAGCCCGATATCGCCGCCAAGATTTGTGAAATCCACGGCTTCGTCTTCGAGCGCGAAAAACGCGACAAGGACAAGGGCGTTCACAAGGTCGTAGAAGTCATCGCGGAGCCGGAAGCTCCGGCCCAGGAGCCTGAGGACCTCCTCAAATACCGTCCGCCCATCATCACCATCATGGGCCACGTGGACCACGGAAAAACCTCCATCCTCGACTACCTCCGCAAGACCAAGATCACCGCCGGCGAAGCAGGCGGCATCACCCAACACATCGGTGCCTATCAAGTCGTCCACAACGACCTGGAAATCACTTTCCTCGACACCCCGGGCCACGCCATTTTCTCCGACATGAGGGCCCGCGGCGCGGATATCACGGACATCGTCGTGCTCGTCGTCGCCGCCAATGACGGCATCATGCCTCAGACGCTGGAAGCGATCAAACACGCCAAAAAGGCCAAGAAGACCATCATCGTCGCCATCAACAAGTGCGATCTACCCTCAGCCAATGTGGATCGGGTTAAATCCCAGCTTGCTGAAAACGGCCTCCAAACCACCGACTTCGGTGGCGATACCGAGTTTGCCGAGGTTTCCGCCCTCACCGGAAAAGGCATGGACGACCTGCTCGACCTGATGGCCCTCCAAGCTGAGGTTCTGGAACTCAAGGCCAATCCGAAGACGACCGCCCGTGCGGCGGTCATCGAGGCCCGCGTGGTCCCCGGCCGTGGCACCACCGCCACTGTGATTGTTGAGTCCGGCACCCTCAAGGTGGGAACCCCATTCATTTGCGGACCCTATGCAGGCAAGGTCCGCTCGCTCATCAATGACCGCGGCGTCGCGGTGAAGTCGGCCCACCCGGGGATGCCTGTCGAGGTGATCGGCTTCGAAGAACTGCCCAACGTCGGTGATCATCTCACCGAAATGAAGTCCGAGCGCGAGGCCAAGTCCTTGGCGACTGAGCGCCAGGAGGCACAGCGCCTCATCCGCCTCAAACCCCAACACCGGAACCGGATGGAAGATCTCTATTCCATGGTCCGTGACGGTGGCGGCAAGGCCCAGTTGAAACTGATCCTCAAGTGCGACGTGCAAGGTTCCGTAGAGGCGATCAAAAAGGCCGTTCTGGCAATCACTTCGGACAAGGTCGAGTGCTCCTTCATCACCGCAGCCGCCGGTCCCATCACCGAATCCGACGTCTCTTACGCGGCATCCACGGAGGCGATCATTCTCGGCTTCAACGTCAAGGTCGAGGCCAAGGCGGTCAAAAGCGCCAAGGCTGCGAGTGTCGAGATCAAGCTTTACTCGATCGTTTACGAACTCATCGACCAGGTCCGCGAGGCCATGCTCGGTCTGCTGGAACCACTCACCCGCGAGACCATCATCGGCCACGCCGAGGTCCGGCAGATCTTCAAACTCAACCGCGGCCGCGTCGCAGGTTCGTTTGTCACCGACGGCCGCATCCACCGCAAGGCTCATGCCCGCGTCATCCGCGACGGAGTGCCCGTCTTCGATGGCCGCATGTCCACCCTCCGCCGCTTCAAGGATGAGGTGGAGGAGGTCCGCACCAACTTCGAGTGCGGAATTCGTCTCGGCGAGTTCAACGAATACGTCGAGGGTGACATCATCGAGTGCTACAAACTCGAAAAATACGCGCAAACGCTCTAGGGAATAAACGCTGAAAAACTGAGATACTGAAAAGCTGAAATT
>CALMKO010000208.1 GCA_937867415.1 uncultured Verrucomicrobiota bacterium
CTCCCAGCCCGACCCTCCGCCGGGCCTCCCGAACTTTTAGGTTACGAAATCGTCACCAAGCGTCACTTCTGGCGAGCGCGTCCTCCTTCTACCAAGACGCTGCGACCGCACCAACCCGTGCGGTCCTTTCAGTCTTTGCCATGGTTTCGCCCGTTTTTCATCCCCATTCCATCGACGATCCGAGCTCTGCGGATGCGCCGCTCGTCACGTCTTTCCAGAAATTCGTCTCGGCGCTGCTCATCATTTCCATGCTCGTTCCGCCGGGCGCCGCCTATTCCGCCCCGTCCAAAATGTTGCCCTTGGCCGCCTTTGCGCCCGCGCCCAAGCCCTCACCGAACCCCTTTGCCTGGCCACCCGTAAGCCATTGGATTCCAAGCCCCAAGCTCCTCCCCAAGCCTGGCAAAACGCCAGGCTTTCACGATGAATTCGCCAGCACGTGGAAGCTGCCGCAGCGCCGCCCGGGCAGCACTTTCTCCCCTCATCCAAGTGGGGCTGGGATCCCATGGTCCCCCAGCCAAGCTCCCCTCGACGGCGAGATTCCATTGCCAGACGGAATGCCGACCCAGTCCCCGTTTCCTCTCGCCGCCACCCCCCAGGCGCAGCCGGGAATGCCGCTGGAAGCCGGCAATTGCATCATCGCCGGTGAAGTCTCGGACTCATCCTCCCTCAACCCCGTTTCCGGTGCCATCATCGACGCCGTGGGGACCGGTCGCTCGGCCGAGTCGGACGCTTCCGGCAAATTCCGCATCGAGGGCCTGCCACCCGGCACTTACACGCTCGAAGCCGCAAAACTCGGCTACTTTTCAGAAACCCTCGTCATCACCGCCATCGAAGCTCAACCCACAGAAGCCCGCTTCGGCCTCCGCCTCAAGCCCACCGATGACAGCACCGCAGAGACCACCCTCGAGGAGGAGACCATCGTCGGCGAATATCAAGGGGAGGGCCAAGGGGACTTCAATCTCGATCTCGCGGTTGACTCGCCTAACATCAGTGCCGGGCTGAGCAAGGATGATTTCTCGCGCACCGGCGTCGGCGATGCAGGTGCCGCTGTCTCTAAAATCGCAGGCGCAAACATCGTCGGCGGAAGATATGCCGTCGTGCGCGGACTTGGCGACCGCTACTCCAACACTCTCTTCAATGGGGCCTTGATCCCCTCTGCCGACCCCACCCGCAAAGCGGTTCAACTCGATCTTTTCCCAACAGATCTCATCGAATCCGTCGCCATCACCAAGCTTTTCCTGCCGGAGCTTCCTGCTGAATTTGCCGGGGGAACCGTCCAGATTCAGACCTTGAGGCTCCCTGAAAAACCGATCGCCGAAGTCTCGATCGGCACAAGGTGGTTCTCCGAGCGCCCGGATGGTGACTTTCTTGGGGACCCTTTCACCAATACGAAATTCGATGAAATCGAATACCCCACGCTGCCGGAGGGCTTCGATCAACCCAACGGATTCACCGGCTCGGTCGTCGATTCGGTCGCTCTCCACGAAAGCGCCGTGATGAGACCCTCGGCCGTAGAAGATGATCAAGCGCTTTCTCTGTCATTAGTCCTCGGGAATACCTTCAAGCTCTATGATGGAATTCGCCTCGGCACGGTCTTCGCCCTCACCCGGGATAACCGGAACACCTATGAGGACCGGTCACTCGGCCGTGGATACCGATCGAACAACCCGAACACTCCGGGCATTGATCCCAATGTCATCAACACCCGTCGGAACGAGGTCTTCACCCGAGAACTCACCTTCGGCTATATGGCAGGCGCCACCCTCGAACTGGGAGAGCGGAATGACATCGGCTATACCAAGTTCTATAACGAGGCGTTCGGAAACAACTACTTCCGAACCACCAACTCCAGAACCATCAATGCCGAGCCGGTATTCACCGCCAACCCCTATGACGAACGTGATCCTCTCACCGGCGAAATTGTCCGCGTATTCGCCATGCCGATCGGGGCGGCGGACTATTTCGAGCCTCTCCAACGATCCCTGGATGTCGATCAATTCAACGGCAGGCACGTCCTCTACGGCGACAAGGAGCGCGGCGGCAGCTTTAGCTGGCTGGCTTCCAAAGCAACAGCCATCGAAGCCCGCCCGCATTCGCGAACCTATAATTACACACCCCTTGATTTCTCGGATCCCGCCATCCAGAACTTCACATTCGCACCCGGTCAATACCGACCCGATTACCCGATCTACGAAGGTGCCGGAGACCCTGTGCTCTTGAGCGGTTTCCCTGTGGTAACCATCAACAGGGAATCCCTCGAAACAGTCGACATTGGTGAGAACCAGCGCGCGGACGTTTCATTGCCTTATTATTTCAAAGAAGATTCCGATGACCGCGTCGGGATTCGCTTTGGATATAATCAAAGCCAGCGCGACAGACAGGTCAGAGGACGGTTTTACACCTACGATTTCAACCGCATCAATGATCGGCTTCTCATTGAGAATAGCGAGGGAACCTATCAAGGATCCTATGGAAATCTGTTTCATCAGAATTTCAACTCAGCATTTTTTCCGGATCGCCCGGACAAGCCGATTTTCGGAAGTAATGATATCACGATCAACGATTTCAGTGGTAACGGCTCGACCGTCCGGAACATCGACGCCGGGACCCGGATTGAATCCACCTACATCGGCGGTGATGTTTCACTGGGAGGCTGGACGATTTCCGGCGGTGCCCGGCTGGAAAGCGAAGAGCGTTCTTATCAGATCCTTCCGGGACTCAATCCTGCGATCATCGCGGACCCAAGACCCGTGGTCGTGGCCGAGGACTCGATCCTTCCCGGCGTCGTCATCACCAAACCCATGGGAACCGATGATGCGGTCATGCTGACGGCCGGCTGGTCCAGAACGATCGCCAGGCCAACCTTCTATGAATTCGCTCCCGCCTTTGTCGTCGATCAGGCCACGGGGGATGTCACCCGCGGCAACCCGGGCCTCGTGAACTCATCAATCAGCAACTTCGACCTCCGTGCGGATTGGAAAGCAAGTCAGAAGACCAATGTGGGCGCTGGATTGTTTTCCAAGTTTGTCGAAAATCCGATCGTGGATGCCTTTGATCCGGTGCTCAACGCGCAATCATGGATCAACGGGGATTCAGGGGTTCTCAATGGAGTGGAACTTGAGGCAAACACGCTCTTGCTGGATCGATGGAGAATCGGTGGTAACTATACCTATATCGATTCATCCCTGCAATACACTCTCAGGGGTATTCCGTTGAATACAGGATTCACCGGGCAGCCATCACATATCTTCAATTTGTTCACCGGCTATGAGAACAGCGAGCAGGGCGTTTCCGCGAATCTGATCTATAACTTTACCGGATCCTTCCTTAGCGCCGCACCCGCAGATCCCAATGTCCCGGGTATTGTAGAAGAGGCGTTTCAAACTCTGGATTTCATTTTTCAAAAGTCTTTTCGAACTTGGGAGTGTGACGGAAAGGTCACCTTGGGTGTTCGTAATATTCTTGATAGCACCAGAAGCCAGGTCTTTGATGGAACTGAAATTACGTTCCGTCAGGGAAAGCCCGGAAGAATCTTTTCGGTCTCCTGCGAGGTTAATTTCTAACGGTAATTCAGTCTCAAAATACCGATACCAAGGATTATATCATGAAACCAAAAAGCAAACGCATGTTCCAGCTGTTATCAGCTGTCACCATTATCACCTCGGCGGGCTCTCATGCTGCCGATATCGTCAAAAGCGCGGACATCACCGCCTCCGAAACATGGACTGCGGACAATGTCTATATCATCACCCGCCCTGTCGTTGTGAAGCCAGGTGTCACACTCACCATCGAGCCAGGCACTCTGGTCCTCGGCGTGGGTGACAACAAGGCCACCTCGGATCGCGCCGATGATGAATACGGCTCCCTCGTCATCGCCAGAACCGCCAAGCTCATCGCGGAAGGCACGCCCACCAAGCCCATCATCTTCGATGCTTATGCGTCGGTATATGGCTTCGACAACAATGGTCGTAACACCGGACCAAGCGGTCCGCGGAGCTTGCCACTGGCCACCCGTGGCTTCCCTGCACTCCAGAACACCAACAGCAACGGCACAGGAACCGCAGAAAACCCGAACTTCGGCGCAACTCCTGCAACCAGCGGATCTCCCCTCAAATCCGGTGGCCTTTGGGGCGGTGTGATTGTTCTCGGCCGCGCGCCCATCAACTTCTATGAAATCGCCGGAACCCAGAACTTCGAGAAAGTCATCGAAGGCTTCCCCGTCGCCAACGTGGACGACCTCAAATACGGCGCGGTCAATGCGGCTGCCTGGGTCGCAGACGATTCCTCCGGAACCCTCCGCTACATGTCCCTCCGCTTCGGCGGCTATGAGTTCGCATCCGGTAGCGAAATCAACGGCCTCACCCTCGCCGGTGTCGGACGTGGCACCACGGTCGAGCACATCGAAGTGGTTTCCAACAACGACGACGGCTTCGAATTCTTCGGCGGCACGGTAAACACCAAATACCTCGTTTCCGCCTTCAACAAGGATGACAGCTTCGACATCGACGAAGGCCACCAAGGAAAACACCAGTTCTGGTTCGCCTTGCAAAACAACACCACCACGGCGGTGTTCGGTGACAACGGCATGGAACTCGATGGTGGATTTACGCCAGCATCTGGCGGTGTCGACCAAACAAATAACAATGCTCCATTCACCACCCCGGACATCTACAACTTCACGTTGATTGGAAAAGGGGTCACTGATACAGGCAGCATGGCCCTGCGACTGCGGGATGCCTTCAAGGGCAAACTGCACAACGGGTTCATGACGGACTTCGGCGTCAGCCTTCGTGGCGACTCGTCGCTCATCACTGGCGACTTGCCGACCCTTAGCAACAGCATCTTTGGAAACATCATCACCACCGGTGTTGGGACTTTCAAGACATCAACAAGTACTTCGACCACCAACTCGAACACCATCGCCACTGGCGGTGCGACCAACCTTGCTCCTGCAGGCACCCAGATCCTGCGCTCCATCAGCCGCACGGCCAATGGATTGCTCGACCCGCGTCCTCTTGCTGGAGCGACCCCCCTCACTCACACCCGTTCCGCAATCCCTGCCGCCCTCGCTGAGGACATCTCGGAAGTAAACTATGTGGGTGCCTTCGGTGATAGCCTTTGGATCCGCAATTGGACCTTCCTTTCTGAGAAAGGCTACCTTCCGCAGGAAAACCAGGCACCCGTCAACGCCAGACCGAATGTGATCAAGAGTGCCGACATCACGGTTTCGGAAAAATGGACTGCGGACAATGTCTATGTCATCACCCGCCCTGTCGTTGTGAAGCCAGGTGTCACACTCACCATCGAGCCAGGCACTCTGGTCCTCGGCGTGGGTGACAACAAGGCCACCTCGGATCGCGCCGATGATGAATACGGCTCCCTCGTCATCGCCAGAACCGCCAAGCTCATCGCGGAAGGCACGCCCACCAAGCCCATCATCTTCGATGCTTATGCGTCGGTATATGGCTTCGACAACAATGGTCGTAACACCGGACCAAGCGGTCCGCGGAGCTTGCCACTGGCCACCCGTGGCTTCCCTGCACTCCAGAACACCAACAGCAACGGCACAGGAACCGCAGAAAACCCGAACTTCGGCGCAACTCCTGCAACCAGCGGATCTCCCCTCAAATCCGGTGGCCTTTGGGGCGGTGTGATTGTTCTCGGCCGCGCGCCCATCAACTTCTATGAAATCGCCGGAACCCAGAACTTCGAGAAAGTCATCGAAGGCTTCCCCGTCGCCAACGTGGACGACCTCAAATACGGCGCGGTCAATGCGGCTGCCTGGGTCGCAGACGATTCCTCCGGAACCCTCCGCTACATGTCCCTCCGCTTCGGCGGCTATGAGTTCGCATCCGGTAGCGAAATCAACGGCCTCACCCTCGCCGGTGTCGGACGTGGCACCACGGTCGAGCACATCGAAGTGGTTTCCAACAACGACGACGGCTTCGAATTCTTCGGCGGCACGGTAAACACCAAATACCTCGTTTCCGCCTTCAACAAGGATGACAGCTTCGACATCGACGAAGGCCACCAAGGAAAACACCAGTTCTGGTTCGCCTTGCAAAACAACACCACCACGGCGGTGTTCGGTGACAACGGCATGGAACTCGATGGTGGATTTACGCCAGCATCTGGCGGTGTCGACCAAACAAATAACAATGCTCCATTCACCACCCCGGACATCTACAACTTCACGTTGATTGGAAAAGGGGTCACTGATACAGGCAGCATGGCCCTGCGACTGCGGGATGCCTTCAAGGGCAAACTGCACAACGGGTTCATGACGGACTTCGGCGTCAGCCTTCGTGGCGACTCGTCGCTCATCACTGGCGACTTGCCGACCCTTAGCAACAGCATC
This sequence comes from uncultured Verrucomicrobiota bacterium, assembly GCA_937867415.1. GTDB lineage: Bacteria > Verrucomicrobiota > Verrucomicrobiia > Verrucomicrobiales > Akkermansiaceae > Luteolibacter. The sequence goes on from CALMKO010000208.1 coordinate 6,359, forward strand.
TTTGGAAACATCATCACCACCGGTGTTGGGACTTTCAAGACATCAACAAGTACTTCGACCACCAACTCGAACACCATCGCCACTGGCGGTGCGACCAACCTTGCTCCTGCAGGCACCCAGATCCTGCGCTCCATCAGCCGCACGGCCAATGGATTGCTCGACCCGCGTCCTCTGGCTGGAGCGACTCCCCTGACCCACACCCGTTCCGCAATCCCTGCCGCCCTCGCTGAGGACATCTCGGAGGTGAACTATGTGGGTGCGTTCGGAACAGGCAATTGGCTTGCCGACTGGACCTACCTCGCTGAGAAAAACATCACTCCAGGACCTGTGGGTAACCAGCTTAGCGGCGACACCGATGGTGACGGAATCTCCGATGCCCTTGAAACCGCCAACGCCGCACTCGGCCTGAACCCCGCAGTGAGCGACGCCGCAACGGTCTTGCCAAGCCTCAAGACAACGGCGGAGTTCAATTCGAACTTCACCGCCGGACAAACCAGCGTGACCAGCAACCCGAGTGCCTTCAGCCTCTACACCGCCAGCTCCATCCAGGATTTGCGTGGCACGGGCATGATGATCGGGCCTGTCACCCCAGGTGGCAATGCAACCCTGACGCTGCCACTCTTCAGTTCCCCGGACCTGACGACCTGGACGCCTGCGGGCAATGCGACTGCCACCGTGGCCACACCGCCCGGCAAGCAGTTCTTCCGTGTGAACCTCAGCTCCAACGCACCGAATCCATAATCCAGACTAGGTCAGCGGAATTGAGCAATCACCTCCGAATCTGACGAAATTGTCACAAAGGGGCCGTCGGCAAATGCTGGCGGCCCCCCTTTCATCTCTCCAGCCAGTCGCCATGCGTCCACTTATACCCATCATCGCCCTCATTTCGGCCCTGCCGCTTTACGCGCAGACCGTCCCTGTAAGCCCTACCGAAGAACTCCGCACCCAAGTCAGCGAGTGGGTCGAAACCATGCGGAAAATCCAACAGGAAGAAAACGACTGGTCCCGCGATCAAGAGGTTCTCAAGAACTACAAAGAAGGCCTCGAAAAGGAAATCGCCGACCTCAAGGAGCAAATCGCCGCTGCAAAGACCCGCAAGGAAGGCGGTGACCAGCAATCCCTCGATAAAGTAGCCGAGCGTGATCGCCTCGTGACTGCGCAAGAGGAACTCACCCGTCAAATACGCATCATGGAAGAGGCTCTGGCAGCCAAATTGCCGCTTCTCCCTGAATCCTTCAAGAAGGTTGCCAAAGTCAGTGTCGCAATCGAAGCGCTCAACCGGAATCTCCAACCCGCGGCTGACAAGCAAACCGACGATGTCGGCAAGCGCCTCACCAACGTTACGGAACTCCTCGCAGATATCGAGAAATTCCAGCAATCCGTGCAGGTTTACTCGGAACTTCACAAAGACGCCAAGGGCAATGAATACAACATGCAGGTGATCTATTTCGGGCTCGGACTCGCCTTTGCGGTCAATGAGGATAACAGCTTCGCCCTTGCAGGCCGCCCGGCGCAAGACGGTTGGAAATTCCAAGAGCGCAACGACCTCGCCCCGCAGATTCAAAAGCTCCTCGTCACCGCAACCAGCGATAAAGACATCTCCTTCACCAACCTTCCACTCATCCAGCCATGATCCACCGTATCTTTATCACCAGCGCCTTGCTCGGGCTTCACACGCTGCATGCCGCCAGTTCCCCAAGCCCAACGGAGAACGCAAAAGCCTCGCTCGCGAAGGCAGTGAGCGAGCTCCAAAATACCCAGAAGGAATACGCCGATCTCCGTCGTGCGCTTTATAATGACGTAAATCGCCTGGATGACGAGGCTCTCAATCTCGTTAAAGAACTCAGAACACTCGAACGTGAGGAGGAACTTCGCACCTCTAAAATCAAAGTGCTGGAGCGTGATCTGGACACCCGTAAAAGCGGATTTACCTATACTTCCGGTGTCCTGAGCCAATATGCCAAAGCTGTGATCACTCGCATTCATCCAGCGGAATATCAGCTATACTCGCAAAGTATCTCCGAGATTGACCAAGCGGCATCCAAGCTCACGGGCGACCCGAAAGCCGAAATGGTTGAGCGCTTGAAGATCCTCGAAAAGGGTATCGCTCGCCTCGGTCTGATCGCGGGTGGGCACCGCTTCGAAGGCAAGGCTCTTGGCTTCGCAGGCCGCTCGATTCCCGGCACCATCCTCGTCGCCGGTCCTTCCGTGTTCTTTGCTGCCGCAGATAAATCCATCGAGGGTATTTCTCCGCCGGCGGACACGGGCTCCGGGCTGCCAGCTGTCGTTTCAATCAACAAGTCTAACGGAACTATCGCGCAGACCATCGCCGCAGGGAAGGGGGATCTGCCGTTTGATGGCACCATGGGCAAGGCCATCCAGGCGGAGGTAAAGAATCCCGGTGGACAGAACAAGGCCATGGAGCACGTGATGCTTTTCGGTGACATTGCCAAGAACATGATGTTCGACGGCTGGATTGCCATCGGGGTTTGTATTCTCATGATTGCCGTCGGCTGGTCGGTTGCGGTGAAGAAGATTCTCTACCTCAATTCCATCCATAAAGGTAGTCACGAGTTTCTTCGTCAGTGGCGCCTGCTTTCCTCCGACCTCACTGCCATCGACCACGCTGACGACAATAGCATTCGCAGCTTCGGCGGGAACGCTGACCCAGCCGCGCAGGCACTCATCCGGAAATCACCCTTCTACGAAATCTATCATATTGGCTCCGAGGAAATCAGCCATCGCCTCTCGTCTGATGCCGATCAATCCAAAGGGCTTACTGCCCGCTCGATCCAGGCGATCCGCGCCTCGCTTGATGCAGGGCTTGTCCAGATCCACCACAAGCTCACCGATGGTCTTGTCTATCTTACCATCAGCATCGCCGGTGGCCCTTACGTCGGTTTGTTAGGAACGGTTGTCGGGGTGATGATCACCTTCGCCATTATCTCAAAAGAAGGCGAAGTGAATGTCAACGCCATCGCCCCCGGTATCGCCTCGGCGCTACTTGCGACGGTGGCAGGTCTGATCGTGGCGATTCCCGCGCTCTTCGTTTATTCGTATTTGAACGGACGTATCAAGAATACCACGGCGGAGATCCAGGTCTTCATTGACGAGTTTGTTGCCAAAATGGCCGAGTTCTACCCAAGCGCAGGTGAGACTTCGGCAAACACTCCCAAGCAGCTCTAACAATCATTCATCATGGCTTCAGAAAACTACGACGACATCAACGTCACCCCCATGGTGGACCTTTATCTGGTCCTGCTGCTCATCTTCATCGTCATGACCGCCGCCGGTGTCAAGGGGGTGAAGGTGGATCTGCCCAAAGCAAGCGGCAAGGCATCCTCCGATATCGGCGCGCCCAAGATTCAAGCAATTACCGTGAACTCGGAGGGAAGCATTTCCCTGAATCTCACCCCCGTGACGCTTGATGAACTGGAATCGAAGCTTGGTGCACTCAAGGCCTCATCTCCGGATCTTCCGGTGGTCGTCCGCGGAGATAGTGCCGCCCAATACCAAAAAGTCATGGCTGTGGTGGCGGTGCTGGGTCGTCTCGGGATTGAAAAAATTGGCCTTGCCACCCAAGCGCAGAAGTAACTTCTACCCATGCCTTCATTCCAAGCATCACCTCCACAGAAGAGCTCCCGTCAGCGATGGTTCATCGCTGGACTGCTGTTAGTCGTGATCACTGGTGGGGTCTTGTCCTTTATCTTCAGCGGCCCCGCAGGCCCCGAAAAAGAGAAAGTGGAAGAATATCAAATCGTCGATGTGACGATCCCGCCGCCACCGCCCCCGCCGCCTGAAGAGGATGAGCTCGACGAGCCTGAGGAGGTCGAGGAATCTGTGGAGCCCCTTGAAATGGCCGCAGGTCCCGAGAATTCCAGTGAGGAGTCCTCGGACATGGATCTTGGGATCGACATTGGTGATCTCGTGTCCTCATCCGGTGCGGGTGGCTTTGTCATGGATATCCCGCGCTTCGGCAGAGGCGGCGGAGGTGGCGGTGATGGTGGCGATTCCCTAGGCAGCGGCGATTTGGATTCTCCTCCATCACCTGTTAGCAAGACCCAACCTACCTACCCGACGTCTCTTCTCAAAAATGGAGTCGGTGGCAAGGTCCTCATCACTTGCACCATTGATGATGCTGGCCGGGTTATCTCGACCACGATCAAACAAACCTCCGGACACCCGGAACTCGACAAGGCTGCCATCAATGCCGTGAACAAATGGAAGTTCAAGCCCGGCATGAAAGCGGGCAAGCCAGTCAAGGCGGTATGTGTCGTTCCTTTCAATTTTGAAGTTAAAAAAGCCTGATTTTCCAACCCCGTTTTCCCATGTATCGCAAAGTCATTCTCCTCTCACTGTTTCTAGGTACGCCCAGCCTGTTCGCCCAAGCGATCATTCCGCCCGCGAATCTTTTCCGGGATCCGAAGTTCGTCCGCGATTTTGTCGGAAGCTATGGATTTCTATCAGATGTCGAACCCAAGGTCAGTGCTGCTGAGCAGACACTGCTTGGAAAGGTAGGCGAAATGTTCTCGGCCTCGAAGTTCCGTGAGGCAGAGGCGGAGGTGGTGCGCTTCATTCAGGAGACGGAAAAACCCACGGATCCGGAGAAGGCACCCGCTGAAATCAGCCCGGCGATGGTTTTTGTGTTGGGGAATCTCTATTTCCAGGCCGACCGTACTGATGAAGCTCGCCGGGCGTTTCTCGAAGCGATCCGCCGCTTCCCACGCTTCCGCCGTGCCCATACCAACCTTGCCTATCTCTATATCTCAAAAAACCAAACCAACGAAGCCCTGCCGGTTCTTCAAAAAGCCATCGAACTCGGCGAGTCTTCCAGCCGTGCTTACGGGTTGTTAGGATACTGCCACCTCCTGAAGCAGAATCCGCTCGCGGCGGAAAACGCCTATCGTCAGGCGTATTTGTTAGAACCTTCTTCCCGTGATTGGAAGCTCGGACTCGCCCAAGCGCTCACCGCGCAGGATCGTTTCGCCGAGTCCGCCAGCCTGCTTGCCACACTCATCGAGGAGAATCCGAATGACAAGCAGCTTTGGCTTCAGCAGACCAATGCGTATCTCGCCCTCGACCGCAAGAAGGACGCCGCCGTGAACCTTGAGATCCTTCAGCTCAAAGGCATCGCCGATGAGGGGAATCTCAATCTTCTTGGCAATCTTTACATGGAGCAAGGCGAGGCACAATTGGCGCTTTATGCCTACCTCGCAGCGATTGATAAGGCCACCGTCTTCGATGTAACCCGCGCCTTGAAGTCCGCGCGTATTCTCAGCGACTATGGCTTTCCTGACCGTGCTGCTGAGTTTCTCGGGAAAATCCGCCCCAAGCTCGGAGCCAATCCCGCCAAAGCGGACCGGGTCGCATTTCTTCTTACTGAAGTCCGGGTGGCCCAGGCGAAAAACGAACATGACCGGGTGGGTGAATGCCTGGCCAAGCTTCAAGAGCTTGAACCTGCCAACGGGGAAATCCTCCTGGAAGTGGCCCGACATCTTGACCTCCAGGCCCGCGAGGAATCCGATGAGAACAACCGCGCCAAGTTTGTCCAGGAGGCCAAGACCCATTACCAGCTTGCACTCAAGACCGAGTCCGTGGCCTACCCCGCGAACCTCGCCCTCGGCCAAATGCTTGTTAGGGAACGCCGCTACACCGAGGCCCTGCCAAATTTACAGGCCGCGCTTGCCCTCAAGAAGAGCGAAAGCCTTGAGCAATACGTGAGCCGTGTCCGGCGTGCTTCCGACCGCCAGGAAGAAAAGGAAAAGAAAAAATCATGAATCTGATCCGCCCGCTCCTTTTTGTTTCCCTGCTATCGCAGGCCCACGCCAACGAGGCGCTCGACGTGCTGGAAGGGAAAAAGAACGCCGCCGACGTCCGCCTCCCCCCCGTCGAATCCAGCCCGGGCACCGCAGGCTCGGAGGAAACCGTCGCCCGGGAAGATCTCATCTACCTCGAACCCGAGTGGACTCCCAGCCCTGCGGATCTCATTTGGTCCCGCGCCATCCTCTTCGAGGACGCCGCCAACCCATGGCTCCAACAGATCGCCATCTCGGGAATCTTTGACTGGCAGGCATCCTATGGCAGTGCAGACGTGGCGGCCGTGGGTGACACCGCGGCCAAGACCGTGGAACTCGACAACTCCCGCACCCGCCGCGCCCGCCTCGGGGCGAGGCTCCGCACCTTCCGCAACACCGATCTCGAAGCCAGCGTGGAACTCGCCGGAGCAGACAACTACCGCGGAATCGAAAAACTCAGCGGGCACACGGAGATCACTCCTGGTAGCTCCGTTCAATACGGAAAATTCCGCCCCACTTTCAGCCCCGAGTCGGGCGACGACGCCTACAGCCCCTATCCCGACCGCTCCATGCTTACCAACATGCTCGCGCCGGGGCCATCCCTGGGGGTCATGTTCCATCAGTCGGGAAAATCCCTCGACTATGGCTTCGGCTGGTTTTCGGGCGATGCCAGCACGGAAATCCCCGGCATCGAGGGGAACGGCTTCCTCGCGCTCAACCTCAGCCGCACCTTTGTCGAGCCGTCGGGCAAGTCGGTCATGCGCACCCGCTGGCACCTGGACTACATTCATAATCTCGACGGTGCGGACTCGGAAAGCATCCCCCGCTACAACCTGGCCGGACGCCGTTCCGCCAATGGCAACCAATTGCTCGCCCAGAACCCTGCCTTCCGGCACCTCGTCTCCACCGGAATCACCATCGACCAAGGTGACTTCTCTTTCGCCGGCGACTTGAAGTTTGGCAAGGGAGACAGCACCGCGTGGGGTCTAACACTCTCGCCGACCTACTGGCTCATTCCCGGCACCGTCCAGCTCGTAGGCCGCTACGAATACGCCGGCAGCAACGAAGCGGGATCTCTGGTCTCCACCCTTGGAACCTCCTCGGATCTCGCGTTTGACGACTCACCCTTCTTCCTCGGCGATGAGTTCCACTCCTTCTACCTCGGGGCGAACCTCCACCTCTATCAGAACCAAATGACGCTGATGAGCGGCTTCGAGCAAGTCATCATCAAGGACCAGCAAGGCGAGCAATTCGATACCGACGCCGCCATTTGGCACACCGGTGCCCGGGTCTCATTCTAACGAAAAACAATCATGAAAACCAGCATCATCCCACTTCTCACCGCCCTCGCCCTTTCATCCACCGCCTTCGCCGTTTCCTTCGATACGGAAGCCTTCGGCGCCCGTCTGAACGGTTGGAGGAAAGACCGCACCGCCGTTTACTCGTTCACGGATGCCAAGTACCGGACCCACACGCCCACGGTGAGCTATTCACCCACTGGCACCCTCTTTCTCTCCACGCAGGTGGACATGCTTTCCATCGCTGGCAAGGGGGCCATCTGCCAAATCGGCCTTACGCTCTCGCCTGCGGGAGTTCTTGAAGGCATTCAGATCAAAGGCACCATCGGCAGCAAGTCGCTCGACACCGGCCTGATCCGCCGCCCGGACGCGCCCGCTGCGGCCGCACCCGCGGAAGGAGCCGCGGAAGGAGCCGCTCCCGTCCGCCGTCTCAACCCCACTGATGAAATGATCACCGAGCTCTTCGTCCGCTTCGACTCCGAGATGAAGAAATTCACCGAAGGCAAGGAAGCCTTCCGCAGCGACCTCATCAGCCGCATGTCCGGCAACAATGTCAAAAGCGCCGATCTCTCCGCCGGCCTTCGCCATAACGTGAACCTCATGTTGCAAAACGTGAGTCGTTAGACTTTGTATGCTTGATCACCATGGATCTGACGAAATCCGCAGTTCCAACTGCGGATTTTAGGTTCAAAGGGTTTTGGGCGCGCATCATCGGGATGCAAGCCGGCGGGTCTTGACGGGTGGCTCTAACTTTTCAGGATTTTATCCAGCCATTCGATCATTTTTTTACGGTAGGCCCCGTTGTTGTCGGAGAGCGCGGTGCCGTGGCGGCCGGACTTCACTTCGAAGAGGGTCTTGGGCTCGGCGGCGCTTTCGTAGAGCTGGCGGCCTTGCGAAAAGGGGACCACCTCATCACGGCTGCCATGGACGACCAGCAGGGGCGTAGGGGTCAGCTTGTGCACAAAGTCCTTGGGTGAGAGCTCGTCTGTGATCAGGCTGGCACCAAGTTGGCCACCGATGATGCCGGCCATCGCTTGATAGGAGGCGAATGCGCCGTCGATGACGATCGCCCGCAGGCCCTTGACGGGGGTCTCACCGAGGGCGGTGACCGATTGGGCACCGCCGAGGCTGTGGCCGTAGGAAATGATGCGGCTGCGGTCGATATCAGGGCGCTTGAGCGCGTAGGCAAAAGCCGCCTTTACGTCGTCGATCATGCCGCGGCGGTCCACCGTGCCGCCGGATTTTCCGAAGCCGCGGTAGTCGTAGATGATGACGTTATAACTTGCCTCTGCAAGCCAGGTGCAGAAGCCGAGATGGTAGCTGATGGATCCGGCGTTGCCGTGGGAGAAGACCACGGTCCCCTTGGCGGCTTGCGGTTTTTTTCCCTTCGCGGGGATGAACCAACCGTGCAGCGGTGTCTGGTCCGCGGATTTGAAATGGATGGATTCGTAGTTGAGTCCCCAAGCGGCGGGAGTGCTTGGCTCGTCCCGGGTGGGAAAGTAGAACAACTGGTTGCCACCGTTTTTACCCGCCACTCCTTTGACCAGGGCGGAGAGGTCGCCATCGGCATTTTTCAAAAGTGCGCGGAGGTCCTCGGCGGATTCCGGGGACTGCGCGTGTCCCGCGTGGCAAAAAACCAACGCGCAGCCAAACAGGCAGAGCTTCATGTCGGGGGTAATCGATACCAGATTGCCGATTTGTCGAGCGATAAATCACGGTCGAAACCTCTGCGGTTTCATTCAATCAAGGGTAGATCGTTAGGCCGCGCATTCCCATCGGCTGCACATGCTTCTGCTTGGCCTTGTTGCGGTGTTTCCGCCCCCAAGACACCCGTGACCCGCGCTTGAGCTCCTGTGAACTCCCGTCGGGAGCGTGAAGACTCGTCTGCGCTACCGCTCCGATCTCGACATGCTTGGCTGACGATGAGACCGTCTGCCGCCCTCGACCATGGAAAGACAAAACCTTAGCAAGTCTCCGGCCTCTTCCGTTTCGGCGTTTGACCGCTTCACTTCCGCCTACAATGAAATCGACGCATGGATGCGGAAAGTTACCAAGCTCGGACGGGATCTCGGATTCACAGCCGTGCTCCAGGAATTCGAGAGACGATTGCCGCTGGGGCCTGATGGGGATTTCCTGCGTTCTTCAGCAGACTTGAGGAATGTGCTGGTGCATCGCCGGACTCTCCCCGCGCTGGAGATGGCGACGCCAACGGATGAGGTCGTCGCAAAACTTGAGATGATCCGGGACAGGATGACCCATCCTCCAAGAGTGTATCCCCGATTCAGGAAACAGGTGGCGGTGGTGGCTCCGCAGGATTCGCTCGAGCAGGTCATGCGGCTCGTCGCCAAGTCGGGTTTTTCCCAGTTCCCGGTGATGGATGGCGATGAGTTCGTTGGTTTGCTGACGGAGAACGGCATCACCCGGTGGCTCGCGTGTAAGATCGTGACTTCGCTGTCGCTGGTGGATTTCGCGGATGCGCGGGTCAGGGATTTGGTGGGTAACGAAGAGCGGAGGAAGAACTTCCTTTTTGTCGACCGGAAAATGGCGATGGTCGAGGTGAAGGAAAAGTTCCGGAGCAACGGACTTCTCGAAGCCGCGTTGATCACTGAAAAAGGACAAGCCGGTGAAAAGCTCCTGGGCCTGATCAACCGCTGGGATCTGACGGAGGAGTGAAACGGGCCGGCCTGGAATTCACGCGATCGGGTCCGGGCAAACCGCACGCCGCTGACACTTCTGGCAGAACTCGCCGAGGTAGAGTCGGTCGATCCAGTCCATCATCTCGCGCAGGTGGGCGGGGTCCCCGGTGAGCATGCCCGCCTCGAAGTTGCGCTTGTGCGCGCCTTTGGCGCCGAGTCCGGCTCCGGTGAGGTTGGCTGAGCCGATGAAAGCGCGCTTGCCATCCATGATGATCGCCTTGGTGTGGATGCGCGGGCAGAGGATGCGTTCGAAGAGGTCGCTGTTGATGAGGTTGGGGTAGCGGTCGAAGTCCTCACGGAAGCGCGGGCCGGGCTCCTTGGCGTGCATCAGGCGCACTGCCACCCCGGACTCGACCAGGTCGGACAGGATTTCCAACAGCGGCACAAAACGGCGGCCCTTGGGAACATGGAGGTCCTTGATGTCTGCGGTGACGATCCAGAGGAACTGCCGTGTCTGTGGCAGGAGTTCGACGATCACCCGTCGGTAGATCGCTTCGTTGAGGAGGAGTTCCATGGCTGGGGTGGTGAGCGGTGCTTGTAGGATTGGCTGATGTTCGCCGGTGGACAAGCTCACTCCGGCGCGGGCTGACAATGGCCAAGCGGAACCCCATGCGGATCCTGACGGAGATGGCCATGGGAACATCGCCGAGTCAATTCACCTCGGGTCCCGCGACGGTGGTTTTCCGTAGGGTTCCCGCCGGCTCGCAGAGTGGTCTGGAAGCCGAGTTCACCCAAGGTCCCGAGGCGGGGGAATGGATGGTTCAGCGGTCCGTTTTCCAAGGATCGATCCACATGGAGCCCCGCTGCGCCGGTGCCGGGCGGGAGTGGAATCGATAGCGTGATGGAAGACAGTCCGGCGCGCGTGATCCTGCGGGATCTCTCGCCGGTGTCCGCGAGCGAGAAGCGCTTCGCACGCTTTCACGTCCGCCGCCCGCAGTAGGGGAGGGGCTTACGCGGTGTAGCGGACCGCGTGTTTTTTCGACAGCTTGAGGACGTCGCTAGGGGAGATGGCGATGGCGGCGGTGGGGTCGGTGAGTTTCCCGCCGTTGAGCTGGACGGAGCCTGTGGTGATGAATTGCTTCTTCAGCTCGCCATTGGATTTTTCCAGGCCGTAGGCGGCTTGGAAGGCGTGGGCGGTGAGGCTGAGGACGGTGAGGTCGGCAGGGAGGTCCGCGATTGAAATTTCTGGCAACTCGGCTGCGGCGAGGTCTTTTTTGGAGAAGCGGGTGTCCCAGTCCGCGCGGGCGGCAGGGCCGGCTTCGGGGCCGTGGTAGCGGCTGGTGATTTTCTCGGCGAGGGACTTCTTGGCATCCATCGGGTGGCCGGCGGGATCGCGGGCTTCGCCTAACAGGAGCAGGTAGTAGCGGTCCATCAGCTCGTCGGAGACGCTCATGAGCTTGCCAAACATTTCGTGGGGGGCATCGCTCACGCCGACGTAGTTGCCGTAGGATTTGGACATTTTGCGGACGCCGTCGAGGCCTTCTAACAAGGGCATGACCATGACGACTTGTTGGGGCTGTCCTTCTTCTTTCTGGAGGTCCCGGCCGACGAGGATGTTGAAGAGCTGGTCGGTGCCGCCGATTTCGACGTCGGCGCGGATTTCGACTGAGTCCCAGCCTTGCATGATCGGGTATTGGAGTTCGTGGAGGCGGATTTCCTGGCCGGCATCGAGGCGGGTGCGGAAGTCCTCGCGCTGGAGCATTTGTTGGAGGGTGACGCGGCCGTTGAGCTTGAGGATCTCCTCGTAGGTCATTTTCCGGAACCAGTCGCCGTTGTAAACGATTTCGGTTCTCGAGCGGTCGAGGATTTTGAAGGCCTGGTCGGTGTAGGTGGCGGCGTTGACGAGCACCTCGTCGCGGGTGAGGGGAGGGCGTGTGGACGAGCGGCCGGTGGGATCTCCGACGGTGGCGGTGAAGTCGCCGATGAGGAGCACGGCCTGGTGGCCGAGGAGCTGGAACTGGCGGAGCTTTTCCAGGGCGACCGTGTGGCCGAGGTGGATGTCAGGAGCGGTGGGATCTACGCCGAGCTTGATGCGCAGGGGGCGACCGAGGCGGAGTTTTTCGAGGAGTTCCTTCTCGGAAAGGACCTTGGCGGTGCCGGCGGTGAGCTGGGTGAGTTGTTGTTCAGGAGACATGGGGAAAAGTAGGAAGTGATCAGTGACCGGTGATCAGGAAAGAACTTCGCGGATCATGTCTTGGGAATCGGGCGTGCCAAGTCTGGATTGAGAAATGGCGGGAGACGCGGTGGGGCCATGCAGGGCTCCCCCATGAGGGAGGCCCATCTGAAAAACCTCAGCCACTGAAGATGATTTCACCGCCAAGACGCCTAGGGAGAAAAGTTTGGGATGGGTGAACATCGTTTACTGGCAGCTCTTTCTTTAAACTTGGCGCTCCTGGCGTCTTGGCGGTTCAAAATTCTTCCAGTGCTGCAAAACCCGTCCCGCAACCGTCCCTCATGGCGAGACCGGGCGTGGGCATGGAAAATTTCATCCTTGCTTGCAGGGGGCGATTCGTTGGAAAGACCTGCTGCCTTCCAGTCATGTCAACGATTCAGGAAACCATCCACCAGATGGGCCGTCAGGCCCGTGCGGCTGCCTACGCGCTCGCCCAACTTTCCAGCGATGAGAAAAACGCGATCTTGCGCGCGATGGCCGGGGCGGTCCGCAAGCGGGTTCCTGAGTTGCTCGCTGCCAATGCGCTGGATCTGGCGGCGGGGCGCGAAAAGGGCCTCTCCAGCGCCATGCTCGACCGGCTGATGCTTGATGAAAAACGCATCGAGGCGATGGCGGCAGGCATCGACCAAGTGGCGACGCTGGAAGATCCTGTCGGGCAGGTCTTGGATGCATGGGAGCGGCCGAATGGCATCCGCATCGAGCAGATCCGGGTGCCGATCGGAACCATCGGGATCATTTATGAAAGTCGCCCGAACGTGACGGCCGACGCTGCGGTGCTTTGTTTTAAAACCGGAAATGCCACAATTTTGCGCGGGGGTAGCGAGGCGATCCACTCGAACCGAGCGATCGCCGCCGCGCTTGGCGAGGCCGGTGCGCCGGATCATGCGATCCAGTTGATCCCCTTTACCGACCGGGAGAGTGTCGCGGTGATGTCAGGCATGGACCGGTGGCTGGACCTGATCATTCCGCGCGGTGGCAAGGGTCTGATCGAGACGGTGGTGTCGCTGGCGCGGATGCCGGTGATCAAGCATTATGACGGGATCTGCCACCTCTTCGTCGAGGCCGGTGCAGACCAGGAAATGGCGGTGGATCTCACCCTCAATTCCAAGACCCACAAGTGCGGGGTGTGCAATGCGCTGGAAACGCTGTTGGTGCAGCGGGAGATCGCCGCTGGCTTTCTTCCGAAAGTCGCTGCGGCCTTGCGGGCGAAGGGGGTCGAGCTGCGCGGGTGTGCGCGGACTTTGGGAATTTTACCCGACGCCATCCCGGCCACCGAGGAAGACTGGGGCATGGAGTATCTGGATCTGGTGCTTTCCATCAAACTGGTGGACTCGCTAGAAGAGGCGGTGGCGCACATCAATCACTACGGCTCGCACCATACCGACGTCATCGTGACCCGGGACGAGGCGGTGGCGGAGCGCTTCCTGCGTGAGGTGGATTCCGCGTGTGTGTTTCACAATGTTTCCACCCGTTTTGCAGACGGCGGGGAATTTGGCTTTGGTGCGGAAATCGGTATTTCCACCGACAAGCTCCACGCCCGCGGACCCATGGGGCTGCGTGAGCTGACGAGTTACCAATACCGGGTGCGTGGAAACGGCCAGGTGAGGAGCTAGATGTGAAGATCGGGCGAGGGCTTGGGATAAATTTCCCGTCTTAGGTCTTTTTTCGGGAACTTGGCATGAGTTGATCTTTCCTGCCAGCCCGGATGATGAACCTACCCACGCTCGCCGACTACCTTTCGACCCACCCGACGGTCGTTGAGAAGGCGAAGAGTCTGGAGGCGGGCGGTCAGGGCTTGGAGATTTCTGGAAATGTGTGGCTAGGTGAGGATTGTGCGGTGATCCCGAATCCTGCGGGTGTGGGATACCTGATTTTCTCGGCGGAAGGACTGCGCGACTCGCTCGTCGAGGATGATCCATGGTTCGCGGGGTATGCGGCAGTGATGGTGAATCTATCGGGCATCGCAGCCATGGGCGGGCGGGCGCTTGCCATCACGGATGTGACTTGTAGCCCTTCGGAAAAAATCGCCACTCGTATCTGGCAGGGAATGCAAGCGGCGGCACAAGTCTACGGAGTCGCCATCGTCGGGGGGCATACGGTGCGCTCGGGTGGGGGAGGTGCTTCACTCAGCGTGGCGGTGACCGGTCATGCGAGCCACCGCTTGATGAATCGTTTTGATGCGAAACCGGGCGATCACCTGGTCATCGCCATCGACCTGCACGGCGGTTATCGGGACGGGCGGGTATTTTGGAATTCCAGTACGATCACTCCTTCGCAGCGGCTTCAGACGGACCTGGAAATGCTTCCCTCACTGGCAGAGAAAGGTCTCTGCCGCGCGGGCAAGAACATCAGTCACGGGGGCATCATCGGCGCGCTTCTGATGCTCTGCCATTTCTCGCAAGTCGGCGTGTTGCTGGACTTGGAAAGCCTGCCCTGCCCGATGGATGTGGAAATGGAACGCTGGCTGGTGAGCTCTCCGAGTTATGGGTTCTTGCTGGCGATTTCCCCGGAGAATCTGGAAAGCACCTTGAGCCACTTCACCGCCACTCGCATCACTTGCCGGGAGATCGGGCAGTTCACCGCAGAGTCGGAAATCACCATCGTGGCCGAGGGCGACTTCGAGGTGCTCGATTTCAAAAATCCAGCGTCCCGCCCGCTGGCACTCGTCGCGGATTGATCCCGCGCGGGCCCTCACAGCGTGGCGTTGGCACCGATGACTTCTCGGACCCGCCCGGCGATGACTTCCGCGAGCGTGCCCTCTCCTTCATCGCGGAGGAAGTCGCAGTAGTTGGAAGCTACGGCATCGAGATCGGAGGAATACTCGGCCCCCAAGGACTCGAAGCCGGTGAGGGCTTTTTCAAAGTGCCTGCGTGCCCATGCCCGGTCACCGGTGGTGAGCAGGGCGAGCGCGAGATTGTTGTGGGACTGCGCCGTGTCCGGGTGTTCCTCACCCAGGAGCTTGCGGCGGGCCTCAAGGGCGATCATGTGCATTTCCCGCGACTGTTCATGGTAGCCGGCTGCCTGATAGAGCGCGCCTAGATTGCTGGAGACCGTGGCTGTTTGCTCGTGCTCCTGACCGTAGTGGGAGTGGACGATTTCCAAGGCTCTGAGGAAGTGGGATTCCGCCGTGTCGAGATCACCCGCAGCCTTGGCGATGAAGCCCAGATTGTTGGCCATCGCCGCGATATCCAGCAGCAGCGGGGGCTCGTTTTTCTCGAAGAAACCGATCGCCTTTTGCCAATTGCTCACCGCACGTTCCTCCTGCCCCAGTCCGTCGTAGGCCGCGCCGAGGCCGGCATGAAGGCGTCCGATCTGATCGAAGCGGTCCGGTCGATCCTGGAGTTGATCGATCGCCTGCCAGTAGTCCTCGCGGGCGAGGTCGAAGTTTCCGAGCTCCCGGTGGAGGTCCCCGCGGAGTTCCAGAGCGGAGGCAAAGGCATCGATGCTATCGAGGTTCGGCGCCAAGGTTTGTTGGGATTTTTCCACCGCAGCGGATGCGGCATGCAGCGCTTCACTGAGATTTCCTGCTGCGCGTAATGATTCCACGCGATCTTGAAGAATGCCGATCAGGGTTGCGGTGGGAGAGTCCATAATTCTTGGTTACAAGTGGAGTATCGGGAATTTTACTCGGCTGACGAGCGGAAATCACTCGCGGGGGAAAGTCTTTCGAGCAGATCCCTGCGGGCAGCAGGTAGTGTGCCGAGAGCATCCCTCAAGGAAACCTCGGCAGGGCACGACGCCTGGAAAATGCCAAGAAGCTTGGCGAGTTCGGTCTCAAAATGGTAAAGCGCCCGCAACGTCGGTGGTTTGGCCTCAAAGTGGTCGAGCGCACGGATCAGCAATTGGTGGAGTCCAGGCTCAGGATGTTCAGGCTCGACCGCGGATTCCAGCAATTGGCAGCAGTAAGAGGCCAGCAAGGTGCTGGTGTAACTCCGCCGCAGGCCCTCACGCCAATTCCGAATGGATACCTCGCGCAGCGAATGAAGCTCGCCGCTGCGGGCCAAGGCGAATGCGATTTCACCGCCGAAAAACAAGTCGATCTGCCCCGCGAAAGGGCTTTTGGGACGTCTCGCACCCTTGGCCACCGTTTTTACCAAGCCATGGCTTTCTGAAAACCAATGCACGATCAGACTGGTCTCCGTCAGGCGGGTCAGGCGGATCACGGTGGCTTCTGTGGAGTGCATCGGGTGGTAGTGATGGGTGATCCTTCGGGAATTGCTGATGCGCAAATGGAAAATCGCCGCGTAAGTTCTACCGCTGCGGCCAGTCCCCGCGACTCAGTCCGCATAGCAGCGCGACCACCCTGAGCGCGAAGCCTATCCGGGATTTCCAAGGTCGTGCCGGCCGGATGATCGTCCAGCCGGACTTTTCCGCCAACTCGGTCAAGCCGGGCGATGGATTGACAACCGTCGCCCGCTCACACAGCGCAAGCATCGGTAGGTCCGCCGTGCTGTCGGTGTAGCCGTGGCAGCCAACGAGTTTCCCGTCTCTAAAATAGTCCGCCGGCAGCGTCTGCTGCAAGCGCGTGACCTTCGCCGCGCCCTTGTGGTTCTCCAAGTCGGGGAAAAACGTACCAAACTCGACCGCTGTGCCCAGCGTCAAGTCGAACCCAAGCTCCCTGCCGATTTCCGAAACATAAAACTCGGGGCTGGCAGAAGCCAGGATCAACAGATCCCCCGCTGCACGGTGTTCTTCTAACATCCCTGCCGTCTCCCGGTAAATCTGCGGCATCACGGAAGCCGCAAACCCACGCGCATACTCCGCCAAGGACGCGCGGTCGATCCGCCAGAGATAGCAGAGGAAAACCCGCTTCATTCCGCCCGCGCCCAACAAGCTCGCCAAGGGTAAAAATGCCAAAAACACCGGTAAAAACAGCCCGCGCCACGGCTCCTGGCGAATCACAAAATGCCGGAACAGCAACTGGCAATCCCACGCGAGCAAGGTGCCGTCCAGATCAAACAAGGCGATTCCTGCGGGTGGCTTGGAGGATGGCGGAGGCGACACGCCCGCGATGGTCTGGCCGGCGTCGATAAAGTTCAAGCTTTCCGCGATCACGTAGTTCCCCAGTGGCCGAATCTGGGCTATTC
The DNA here is from genome assembly GCA_937867415.1 of uncultured Verrucomicrobiota bacterium. GTDB lineage: Bacteria > Verrucomicrobiota > Verrucomicrobiia > Verrucomicrobiales > Akkermansiaceae > Luteolibacter. The sequence goes on from CALMKO010000208.1 coordinate 23,408, forward strand.
CTTTTCCTGTCGCCGCGAGCAACCCTTCCCCCCGAGGTGCGGACAGCGACGCAACACAACACCCCCCAAAATAAGTCGCCCCCCCGAGACTTGAATGGGCCGGCAAAAATCGAGTTTCCCCCC
>CALMKO010000209.1 GCA_937867415.1 uncultured Verrucomicrobiota bacterium
CCCCCTCCCCCGCTCCAGTTGGCGAGGCCTCGAAAACGCCTGATGATTTCTACACCCACCGTCCGGCCTCTGCCGATGGGATCGGAAAATTTTTCCACGGCCGCGAAATTGCCAAAGTCATGGGACACCCCGCGATCGGTTGGTTGGAACGCACCGACCGGGAACGTGAGGAAGCTCCGAGCCGGGCGATCCAAGCCCTCGATCTGGAACCGGACGCAGTCATTGCAGACATCGGCGCAGGGTCAGGGTATTACTCTTTCCGAATCGCCCCGATGGTACCGCGCGGCAAGGTGATCGCCGTGGATATCCAACCGGAGATGTTCGAGTTCCTCAAGCAGCGGGCCAACGAACTCCAGATCACCAACGTCCTGCCTCACTTGGGTAAAACCGACGATCTGCGGCTTCCGCCGGCCTCGCTGAACGCCGCCCTGCTTGTGGATTCCTATCATGAGTTTTCCAACCCTGCAGAGATGCTGAAGTCACTGCTCGATTGCTTGAAACCCGGCGGCAGGGTGTTTTTGTTAGAATTCCGCGCGGAAGATCCGCAGGTCCCCATCAAACCGCTCCATAAAATGACCGAGACCCAGGCACGGCTGGAATTCGAGACCGCTGGATTCAAACTCGTTTCAAACCGCCGCCACCTCCCATGGCAGCACTTCATGGTCTTCGAGCGCCCGGCAGCAAACTAATCCTTGAACACCGGAAAACCCGCCGCCGGCCGCAGCCTTTCGGGTGGTTCGATTTGAAAAACCTTGGACGCGCCGACTTGATAGGAACCATACGCGATCGGTATCACCGTCAGTAAAAGCGTCGGCTCATCTTCATGAATCAGCTTCGAAATATGCACCACCGCCGCGCAATTCGGATTCTTCTTCACCGTAAGTATGTCACCCGCCTTGAAATACCCGGCAGCTTCCGCCTGCGCGGTCGGGAAGATATACTCGATGAATACCGGATACGGCATGGCCTTGGTGAAATCGTCAGGCTTGAGCAAGGCCTGCGCGCGGATCGCGATGCCCGGGTGGAAAAAATCCTCCGCCACCAACTTCCGCACCTGCTGGACCTGATAGTCCCCCTCGACGTAGGTCAGCAGCAAGGGGCGATCAAAATTCGTGAGATAGTTTCTCATCAATAGCGAGTTCGCGCGAACCCGCTCCTCCTCGGTTAGGCCGAAATAGCGCGAATAAAGCTCCTTGGGAGCCCATGCATTTCCATTGGGCACATCCAGCACCGTGTAGCGCTTGAGAACCGGCAAGCGCTGCAACCTGCCAAGAATCTCATAGTTGCGCGGCACCTCGGGATTGCCAAACACATAGAGACACACAAACCAGCTGACCACCGCGAAACAAAGCGCCAGCGCATTGGCCAGCAACCACCAGAAATAGGCAGGCCGACGGGGAGGCAATTCTTCAACAACGCGGGGCACGGTGACTTGGGTGAGTTTTCAAGGAGTCCCACAAGCCTCCCCATCCGCCACGGCATGTGCCCCCGGAGGATCTTCGTCAGTCTCGAAGGATGTGCCGCAACCACACGAGCGCGAAGCCTTTGGATTGTGGATTTTGAAACCCGCGTCTGTTAGATCGTCGGAATAATCGATCTCACAGCCGCGCAGCCGGTCAAAGCTGTCCGCCGCCACGATCACGCGGGCGCTGCCGGATTCCACCACTTCATCACCCGCTTCCGGATCAGCCACTTTCATTTCATACTGCCAACCGGCGCAGCCGCCGCGGCGCACGGCGAGCCGTAGTCCGGCTTGGGGTGAATCCGCACGGCTGGCGAGAAGCTTGCCGAGCTCTACAGAGGCTTTGGGTGTGAGAGTGATCATGGTGCTGGGAAACTCTAATGCGTTCCGCCAGGATTGAAACTGATTTTCCAAAGGAACTCAAGCACCCGCCACAACAGCCTGCAAATCCGCCATTCACGCAGGCGATTTCCCCAGCAAGCCCTCGATCTGCACGGAACGCAGGATTTGCAGGGATTCTAATTCAAAATAAAGGTCTTGACGCGGTATCACTTCACCTCTTCATTCCGCCTCGCCCACGAATTTCCGTTGTGCCCAGCTACTGGGTGGGGTGTCTCCAATTTTCCGTAACTAGCGAAACGATTCCATGCCTTCATCCAAACCGTCTCCCAAGAAAACCGCTGCAAAACCCAAGGTTTCCGTGCCCAAGGCATCCAGCTCCAAGGAGAAGGTGAAATCCAAACCCATCGTGATCGTAAAGACCCCCCAGGCCAAGAAACCGGTCGTGGTGGTCCCCGCACCCAAGGCCAAGGTTAAGCCCCCGGTCGTCACCAAGCCCGCCGCTCCGGTAAAGGCTGCCTCAACCAAGCCCGCTCCGGTCAAAGCCACTCCAGCCAAGGCAGCTCCGGTGAAGTCCGTCGTCAAGACCCCAGCCAAACCCGTCGTCACCACGAAGCCCAAGGCAAGCGAAAAGGCAGCCACCAGCCCCGCGAAAAGCGAGACCAAGCCTGCGCCCGAGACCAAGCCCACCCTTGAGGTCAAGCCTGCCGCCAAGACTCCCGATAGCGCCAAGCGCCGGATTGACACCCCGGAAATCCAGGAAAAAATCCGCGAACTCATCAAGCTCGCCAAGGAGCAGGACTACCTCACCTACGACGACATCAACGAAATCCTCCCGAACGACCTCGTCGATCCTGACGACGTCGAGGCCATCATGGAGCGGCTCCGCAACATGGAGTTCGACATCATCGACGCCTCCGAGGTGGACCGCTACAAGGACAAGAAGCGCGACGAAGGCGACGGCGAGGAAGAAGACATCAAGGCCGACCAAAAACTCGACATCCTCGACGACCCCGTCCGGATGTATCTCAAGCAGATGGGCCAGGTCCCCCTGCTCACCCGCGAACAGGAAGTCGAGATTTCCAAACGCATCGAAGACGCGGAAATCGAGGTCGCCAAACACCTGCACCTCTTCGGATTCGTGACCGATTCCTACCTCGACCTTGCCGACAAGCTCAACAAGGGCAAGGAGCGCTTCGACCGCGTCATCCTCGACAAAAAAATCGAGTCCCGCGAGCGCTACATGAAAGGCCTGCCCAAGCTCTGCGACCAACTCAAACAGCTTCACCACGAGAACGACGAACTCTTCCGCCAGCTCTCCGCCAAGAACCCACGCAGCAAGAAAAAGCTCGAAGAAGAGTTCCAAAAGAACATCCAGACGCTCAACCGCGTGTTCACCCGCTTTTACTACAAGCAAAAGGTCGTCGAGGACTTCTGCGACCAGGTGGACGACTACATGCAGAAATTCTGGCGCTACGGCCGCAAGCTCCAGGCCGATCCCGAAGACAAGGAGTTCCAAACCAAGATGCGTGAAATCCAACAACGCACCTGGCACACCCTCGACACCTACGAGGAGGCGAACAAACAACTCCGCCACTGGCTCAAGGAAGCCCTCAAGGCGAAAACCGAGATGGTCGAGGCTAACCTCCGACTCGTCATTTCCATCGCCAAGAAATATACCAACCGCGGACTCTCATTCCTCGACCTCATCCAGGAAGGCAACATGGGCCTCATGAAGGCTGTGGAAAAATTCGAATATCGCCGCGGCTATAAGTTCTCCACCTACGCCACTTGGTGGATCCGCCAGGCCATCACCCGCTCGATCGCGGACCAAGCCCGGACGATCCGCATCCCGGTCCACATGATCGAGACGATCAACAAGCTGATGCGCGTGCAGAAGCAGCTGGTCCAGGAATACGGCCGCGAGCCCTCTCCCGAGGAAATCGCCGAGGAAATCCACCTTCCCGTCGAGCGCGTCCGCGCCGTGCTCAAAATGGCGCAGCAGCCCATCTCCCTGCAGGCTCCCGTGGGCGATTCCGACGACACCTCCTTCGGTGACTTCATCGAGGACAAGGCTGCGGACAACCCGATGGAAGAAGCCGGCTTCTCGATGCTCAAGGACAAGATCAAGGACGTGCTCGACACGCTCACCGAGCGCGAGCGCGAGGTGCTGGAGCAGCGCTTCGGCCTCAAGGACGGCTACAGCCGCACCCTCGAAGAAGTCGGCCGCCAATTCCAGGTCACCCGCGAGCGGATCCGTCAGATCGAGGCCAAGGCCCTTCGTAAAATGCGCCACCCCACCCGGATCCGCAAACTCGAAGGCTTCATCGAGCTCCCCGGTGCTTGATCGGGATCGGGCGCACGCCTTCGCTCACAGATCAACCTTTGCCATCAAGGTATTTCCACACTCCTTTGTAGCGCTTGAAGCGTGAGTGCTCTTGGAGCTGGAGTGCTCGATCGCCCTCGTAGTATTCCGCAATGAATTCCACCTTCCCGACCTTGTCGTCCGGGCCACCCTTGGAGCAGCGCAGAATGGTGAGAAATCGCCAATTGGCGTCGTGGATCGTCGCTTCCAAGCGCGCCTTCAAGTCCTTTTCGCGCGTGTCCGGGTGAGTCGTACCAACCAAGTAATCCACCAACCGGAAAAAATAAGCGCTGTATCGGGAACGCATCAGCTGCACCGCAGTCCCGGGCTTCACCTTCCCGAGGTGATAGGGTTGGCAGCAAGCCGCATAAGTCTCACGACTCTTGCAGGGACACAATGAGAGGTCGCGGATTCCGGGGTGTCGTTCCATGGATCGATGGATTTCAAAAGTTGCAGGCAAGCACCACGCCAGACCTGCGCTCGATCAATCAGCACCTCTCCGGCCGCTTCAAGTTCAAAATCACCTCACCCGGCCGAAATCCATGCCTCCCCATCCCGCTCCAGGAAAATCCGCACTTGCTCAACAGACAGGCGATTGAGATGACCGAGGCATGACGGAAGCGGAAGTGATGGCAGTGTGCGGAGAAGCAGGGGTGCGAAGAATGGTGGCGGCGTTTTACGACCATGTCCGGATGGACGACCTGCTAGGCCCGATGTATCCGGCGGACGATTGGGATGGCGCGGAAGAACGCTTGGCGGATTTCCTCTTGTTCCGGCTCGGTGCTTCCACCCGCTACCTGGAAACCCGTGGCCACCCGCGCCTGAAGATGCGGCACATCCCCTTCCGGATCGGCATTGCGGAACGGGATCGCTGGCTTGAATTGATGGACCGTGCAATGACCGAATCGGAAATCCCGCCAAGCGCGCGCGCCTTTCTGGACCCCTTTTTCTCCCAGGTGGCCGACTTCATGAGAAACCAAACCGAACCACCATCGCACTGTGGGATGGGATAGCCACTTTGAGAAAATCACCCTGCGAAGTTTTTTCTGACAAGTGGCTGATGATTTTTTCTGAATGTCCTGAAACTCGCCTTACGTCATGTCATCATACTTTCAACACCTGTCGCGACAGCGTCCTCATCGACAAAAAGGGCGGGCAATCCTTCAACGGCCACCTCCAAAGTGATGAACTTCGAGCCTACCGCACCTTCACGGCCGGCCGGATCGAGTTGGACAACAATCGAACAGAACCTGCGATCACGCCCACCAAACTCGGCTATCAGAACTGGATGTTCATTGGCAGAGAACACACCGGCTGGCGCAGTGCCGTCATCGCCTGTAGCAGCGTCTCTATGAGCACCGAAGCGAATGAAAAAAGCGGGAACCACCTCGCATGAACAAGCCTGTAGCGGCGTCTCTATG
>CALMKO010000210.1 GCA_937867415.1 uncultured Verrucomicrobiota bacterium
GGCATGCTGGATATCTATTCCGACCTCACCCAGCAATGTGCCCACTTCGGAGGCCACATGGAGATCGTCGAAGTCGATGAACTCTCCGCCCTCCGCCGCGAGGTGACTGATGCGGAAATCAGCGCCCGTGTTGCGGATTTCCAGCACACCTTCGAAGTCCAGGCGGATTGCTCGCCGCCCGAGCTGGCACGCGCCGCCCGCACCTCAGTCGCCCTGGACAAGCTCGTCGCCCGGCACAATCTCGGCTCGCTCGCTTACTACTACATGGGCACCGGCAATGCCGAAAACGAAGACGCCATCTCCTCCATCATCCTCGGCAACTCCCTGCTCACCGCCCGCGGGATCCCAGTGGCCGGTGAAATGGAAATCAAAAATGTGCAAGCGATGAAGATCCTCGACTCCTTCCGCGTCGGCGGTTCATTCACGGAATACTACGCTCTCGACTGGAAAGATGACATCGTCCTCATGGGCCACGACGGCCCCGGACACATCACCATCGCCGAAGGGAAAACCAAAGTCCGCCCGCTCGATGTCTTCCACGGCAAGGTCGGACGCGGGCTGTCAGTGGAAATGTCGGTGAAACATGGCCCCGTCACCCTGCTCAGCGTGGTCCAGACCGTCGATGGCCGCCTCAAGTTCCTCGTCGCGGAGGGCGAATCCGTGCCCGGCCCGATCCTGGAAATCGGCAACACCAACTCACGCTACCGCTTCCCGATCGGCGCACGCCGCTTTGTCAACGACTGGAACGTGCAAGGCCCCGCCCACCATTGCGCCGTCGGCGTGGGCCACATCGCCGGGAAAATCCGCAAACTCGGTCAACTCCTCGGGATGGAAACTGTCGTGGTCTGCTGAAAATCGAGCCCGAGGACCGCGGAGGAACTTGCAGCCGCGCATGATCTCCACGGGAAAGATGGCGGGCCCACCGGCCCGTCCCTAGGGCCTCAGGAGGGGGTAATGTGACGTTTTGGTGACAATCATGTGACGGAATTGTCACAATCATGCGATTTCCCGATCCAGTAAGTTACATTTTTGTCACACACCTCCGTCACGGACTGCATTTGTGACGCATCGAACCATGAAAACACCAACACTTATCACCGGCCTCCTCGCACTGACGCTTTTGCCAACCTTGGCCGGCTCAGCATCGCTTCTGACCCCAAAAGCGGACTCCCCGGAAGCCACTCTGGCCGAGCGACTCGAAAACCTTGGATTGCTCTACCGTGACAAAAAAAATCCGGTCCTCCAGGAGTTCTGGTTGCTTGGCCGCTACCACGGACAATACCACGACGCTGAGGGCAGCCAGGGTGAAAACGAGGCCTGGGAGGACCGCCGGGCGCGCTTTGGCTTCCAGGCACAGATGTTCAACCGCCTCACCTTGCACGCCCAGGCCATCAGCGGCTCCGACTTCGATCCTGACTACAACGGCTTCACCGAGCTCTGGGTGCGCTGGCGCTTTACAGACGCGCTGCAACTCACCGTGGGGCAACAAAAACACCGCTTCACTCACGACCGGAACATCTCCAGCCGCTACATGAACTACCTCGAGAGAGCCCAGTTCACCAACATGATGGGCCTCGACTACACCCCTGCGGTCACCCTCTCCGGAAAATCCGGCAAACTTGAGTATTACGCCGGAATCTTCTCGAATGCCGCCGGCCAGGACATGTGGTCCTATTTCACCGAGCTGAATTCCGGATGGTCCTTCCTCAGCGCTTTCACCTACGATCTGGATCAACTCTGGGGAGCTGATTCCACGTATTTCTACGGCGGCTACCTTCACAGTGACACCAACGAAAACGCCACCAACCTTACCCGCTTCGAGGACTCCGTCTCGGGAGCCTTGATTCAGACCAAAGGCCCTGCCTCGCTCATGACCGAGCTCACCGCCGGCTTCGGTGGCACCCGTGGCGATGGCGTAGGCCTCAACATCCAGCCCGGACTCTACCTCACGGACAAGCTCCAGATCGTCGCCCGTTACCAACTCGCCCTCGCGGATGAGTCAAACGGCCTGCTCCCCCAGCGCCGCTATGAAAGACCAGCCGGTTTACCGGCGGGAGATGTCTATCAAGCCGCCTACCTCGGCCTGAACTACTACATCGCCGACCACCGGATCAAGCTCGTCTCCGGCGTCGAATACGCCCGCATGAATGACGAGGACGTGCTCACCACATCCATCGGCTTCCGCATGTTCTTCGGCCCGCACTCCGGTGCGCCCTTCCCGGGCAACAAGATGCTCGACGGGTGGTTCTGAATGGCCCCGGAATCAAGCCGCCGCGCGGGATCCCCCCCAGGCCTTGGTTCCGACCTGGAATCCGCAGATTGCACTGTGGATTCCAATCCCCCCCCTTCCGACGGCAGGCCACCAGCGCCCCATCCGGTTTTCAAGACCGTTCTCGAAGTGGCGGAGGCCCGCCCGATGTCCGAGGCCGCCCCATGGGTGATCCCACGCACCCATCCCAGTGTGCGCGACAGGGGAAGTATCTGGGGTTCTTGGCATCAAAGGCTCGCCGGTAGAATCCGGCGCCGAGAGCCTGCCGGCGTTGGAATCAAATTCCTCAACCAAAAGTGCCGGGAACAGGACTCGAACCTGCAC
>CALMKO010000211.1 GCA_937867415.1 uncultured Verrucomicrobiota bacterium
AGTGCGAAGAAGACTTCAGCGCCTACGTCACCAATCTAACAACCGAAGAGGCCGACGCCTTCCAAGTCGTCCAACTCTACCGCCAACGCGCGGATGCCGAGAACGTCTTTGACGAACTCAAGAACCAGTGGGGCTTCGCCGGATTCTGTTCGCAAAAGGCGGCGGGGAGTGGGAGTTCGGCACGCATGCTGTTGTTGGTTTACCATTTGTGGAGCCTGTTTGTGAGAGTGCTCAAGAACCAGGGCAGTCACACCGAGGCGATCAAGAGCCGCGATGAGTTGTGGTTCATCCCTGCGAAGCTGGTGCTCAGCGACAGGCGCAAAATCATCAAACTGGCGGTTGGCGGCAAGCTGGCAAGCTTTCTCGAAGAGGCTTACCAGAGACTGGAAGAGTGGCTGAGTCGAACTTCGCCGCAGTTGAGCCTGAGCATGGATAAGCGCCCCCCATGGTTGCTGTTTGCCCCCACTCAGGCCACCCAAGCGTCCGTTACATCACCCACCTTGCGACTTCTATCCTCTCTTCAACTGCGGATTCTAGGATGAAGAGGCTGGGCAGGAGCTGGTTTGTCATCGCGGCATGGCCGTTGATCAAGTAGGGCGAAAGCTGGGCCCAAAGCGGGCCGGAAGGACTCGGCTTGGGCTGAACTTTCGCGCTCCATTCGCGTGCGCTCCCGGCGGTAGCGCGCTACCTTTTTGGCATTTTTCGGGGCTTTTTTGAGGCTTACGCGTCTTTGGTTTTTGCGGTCTTTTTCGCGGCGGCTTTTTTGGCGGGGCGGGGCGGGAAGTCGAAGCCGATCTTGCCGTCCTTGGGCTCGAAGGTGAGGTGGGCGTCGAACTTGCGCTTGGTGCGGTTGGAGACGAAGCCTTTGAGGACGTCGGTCTTGCCGGTGGAGATGAGCTTGAGCACCTGGTCGCCAGGGATCTCACATTGGAGGATGGACTTTCCAATCCGGATGCCGTGGGGGTCTTTTTTGGTGACGATGCCGGGGACGTGGTAGGCCTTGTCGGTGGCGTAAACGGGGTAGGTTTTGCCCTCTTCGGTCTTGGCTTCGCCGATGAGTTGCTCCTCGGTGAGTTCGGGTGGGGCGTCGCGGTCCTCGCCCTCGAAAACGAAGTTGATCTTGAACTTGGCGTCCATTTCGAGGGCAGCGTCGAAGGGCTTGTTGAACTTGGAACGGAAGCCGGTGAGGGGGCCAACGAGTTTGGTGGTGAAGAGTTGGATGGCTTCCGGCTCGGTGAGGAGGCGGCCGGCGATGTGCTTCTTGGCCTTGAACTTGCACTCGGGCTCGCGGCACTCGTAGGTGGCCTCGGTTTGCTTGAGGCTGGCGGCACCGCACATCGGGCAGGTGACTTTGAGGTCGGGGAAAACCTCGCTTTTGGCGAGGTCGGCGGCGTTGCGGGCTTTGGTGCAGATCTCGCTGGTGTAGGCGATGATCTCCTTCATGAAGTCGCTGCGTTTGAGATTTCCCTGCTCCATCTGACGGAGTTTGAATTCCCAGTCGCCGGTGAGCTTGGGCGAGTAGAGCCCCTCGATCTCCATCTCGCGGACGAGTTCGATGAGTCTCATGCCGGAGCCGGAGACGAAGAGCTCGCGGCCCTCGCGGGCGAGGTATTTCTGGGAGATGAGTCCCTCAATGGTGGCGGCGCGGGTGGCGGGGGTGCCGAGGCCGCGCTCGGCCATGGCTTCGCGGAGGGCCTCGTCGTCGATGAGCTTGCCGGCCCCTTCCATGGCGGAGAGCAGGGTGGACTCGGTCATGCGGGCGGGGGGCTTGGTCTCCTCGGCGAGGAGTTGGATTTCCTCGACTTCGGCGCTTTCACCGGAGCGGACGGGGCAGAGTTCATCTTTGCCCGCGGCGACGCCAGGGCGGCGGCCATAGACTTCGAGCCAGCCGGGTTTGACGAGGATGCGGCCTTCAGTTTTGAAGGTGTCCTGCTGGATGCGGGTGAGGCGGGTCGTTTGCTCGAACTCGGCGGAGGGGTAGAAGACGGCGATGAAGCGCTTGACGATCATGTCGTAGAGCTTTTGCTCGGCTTCGGAGAGTTTGGAAAATTTCCCGGTGGGGATGATGGCGAAGTGGTCTGAGACCTTCTTGGAGTCGAAGACGCGGCGGGATTTGTGGAGACGGGGGCCTTTTTCGTCGCTGCCTTTGAGCACGGCTTTGGCGTATTTCGAGACGTCGAGGTCGCTGTTGCCGATGTCTGCCATGGTATCGCGGACGCTGCCGGTGTAGTCCTCAGGGAGGTAGCGGGAGTCGGTCCGGGGGTAGGTGATCATCTTGTGCTTCTCATAAAGCGCCTGGGCGATCTGGAGGGTGCCCTTGGCGGAAAACGGAGCTTCCCGCTGGAGGGTGGTGAGGTCGTAGAGCTGCGGGGAAATCTGGGATTGCGCCTTTTTCTCCTCGGTGACCTGGCCGGTCTTGCCAGTGCAGCGGGCGACGATGGCCTCGGCGGTGAGCTGGTCCCAGATGCGCTCGGGCTTGGAAAGCGGGGCGGATTCGTCCTTTTTCCAGGATTCGTCGATCCATTTTCCGAGGTAGAGCCCGGCCTCGACGGCGAAGGTGGCGTGGACCTCGAAGTAGGGGGTGGGCTTGAAGGCTTGGATCTCGGCCTCGCGCTGGGCGAGGATGGCGAGCGTGGGCGTCTGGACGCGGCCTGCGGCGGTGATGTTGAAGCCGCCGTGGCGGGAGTTGAAGCAGGTGAGGGCGCGGGTGGCGTTGAGGCCGACGAGCCAGTCCGACTCGGAGCGGCACTTGGCGGCATCCGCGAGCGGCTTCATGGACTCGCCGGAGCGGAGGTTTTTCCAGGCCTCGAGGATGGAGTCGTTGGTCATGGACTGCATCCAGAGGCGCTTGACGGGTTTTTCAATGCCGCCGATTTCCATGATGTAGCGGAAAATGAGTTCACCTTCGCGGCCGGCGTCGCAGGCGTTGACGATTTCAGAGATGTCCTTGCGCTTGGCGAGCTTGAGCACCTGCTTGAGGCGGGCCTCGGAATCAGGGATGGGATCGAGGTCGAACTTGTCGGGGATGGCGGGGAGGACGCCGAAGTTCCAAGGGAGTTTTTTGCCATTGGGCCCCATGGGCATGCGGAGCTCGACGAGGTGGCCGACGGCGGAGGTGATGACGGCGCTGTCGTTTTCAAAGAAGATATCGCGGCCCGATCCGTTTTTCTCGAACTTGCCAAGCACCTTGGTGAGGGCCTTGCTGAGGTCGGTCATGACGCTGGGTTTTTCCGCGATGATGAGTGTTTTTCCCATGGTAATAAAGGGCCGTTAAGCGGCTGTGGGGTGAGGGACTAGGCTCAAGAAGGCACGATTGGCAAGCCGATTGCTAAGAATCGGCAAAGATGGCGGGGCTTTCCGCAGGTCGGGACGGGTCTCAGCGGGCGCTGACCGGCGGCGGGAAGGGCTGCTCGGAGATGATCCAGTCCTCGTTTTTGTCGCTGAAGGTTTTGAGCGCCCACTCGCTGGGGAGGAGGGCGACGAGCCAGCCGTTCGAGTCGCGGGCGAGGGCGGCTCCGAGCGAGAGAGCGGGGCGGGCTTCCGGGGCGA
>CALMKO010000212.1 GCA_937867415.1 uncultured Verrucomicrobiota bacterium
CCGCACCCAGATTTCCTTACCTATTTGCAGCAACAATTTGATCTCGTTGAGAAACTGCCGCTCGTCGATGTCTCCGGTTTTGACAGCCTCCAACAACTCTTCCAAATAGGCAGGAAGAATCAAACTGAGCATCATCAAATGCTTCATGTCCTGCCTTCCGCCTTGGGGAAGTTTTACCAAATTGTGGCACTTGCCTTTGAACAAAAACAACGGATCCAGCAATCGAACCCCTCTCACTTCGAGCGCTCTTTTTTCGAGTCTCCCGATGTGGGCGGGTGGAATGCCGAAAACGCCCGTCATGAGATCGATTTTCAAAGGGGGCTCGCCATAAGTCGTGAAGATCGCCAACTGGCCATCGGCTGGCGACGTTCCTTTTTTGAGTTTCCCATCGGTTTTCGCCTGAAAATGTTCGAACGCCGCCATGCTCACCCATAGGTCGCAGTCCTTCGAGGTAAACGGCTGATATTTCTGCAGTTCGGCCACCCCACCTTCACGAAGCGTGAAGTATTCCGCCCAGAAATTGACCGCTTGGCCACCTTCGAGAAAATAGGAACACCCGGCGTCCGTCAGACTTTGAAGAACCCCGAGGTAATCTTCAGGTCGGGTAGCAGCTGTCATCACCGGCCCACCGCTTGCTTGAGATTGGAGATGCGGGCGTTCGCAAAAAATGACTTCGGGAAAATCGAATTCTCGCGCTGCAGCAATTCCGGACTCACTCCACTTTCCAGACGAGCAAGATCCTCCTCGCGCGCTGCTCGTTTCTCAGCAGCACGCTCTTCCAACAAGCTTTTCTCTTCGGGCTGGTGCATGGTGGATCGTATTTCAAAACCCGCCTGTATCCTGCGGACGAATGAAAACTAGCGTTTTATGGGCACCAAATCAATCAATCTTTGAGAAGCGGGGTTTTACCTCAAAGGTCCGTATCCTCCGCGCCCCGCTCACTCCCATTCAAAAATCAAAAATCCTCATTCATCAATCAGAGGGATCGAAGATCGAAGATCGTGGATCGTGGATCGTGGATCGCGTCTCCCTGCTCCTTTTCTGCCTCTTCCCACTGCTCACTGATCACTTCAAACTCCAGTCTCGCTCTCTCCCAATCAAAAATCAAAAATCATCAATCGACAATCAACCCTTCTCCGTCCACGGCTGCTTCTAACACGGGCATGAGAATTGCCGCCACTTCCAGATACGGCCATAAGCACCATACGCCATCGCGGAAGAATCCCCGGTTCCAAATCCATCTCTATCAGGTAGAATGACCTCGTGTCATTCCAACACCTCCTCAATCCGCTTCTATCCAATTGGCCGATCTTCGCCTTGTTACTGGGTATTTTCGTCCTGGTCAAATTCCTCGGTTCCGCCTCGTTCAAGGGCTGGTTCGGGGAGTGGATGGTCTGCCGGGGCTTGAATCGGCTGGATCATCAACTCTACCGGCAGTTTCACGACCTCTATCTACCTCGCCCTGATGGACAGGGCACCACCCAGCTCGATCACGTCGTTGTTTCACCCTTCGGCATCTTCGTGATCGAAACAAAGAACTACAAGGGCTGGATCTTTGGCTCGGAAAAACAACCGCAATGGACCCAACAGATCTACCGCACCAAGAACCGCTTTCAAAACCCGCTTCATCAAAACCATCTCCATGTGAAGGCTCTGATGCAATTCCTCGGCCTTCCAGCGAACCACTTTCATTCCCTCGTCTTCTTCATCGGCGGGGCCGAATTCAAATCAACCATGCCCGGCAACGTCCTCAACCGCGACCTGCTTGGATGGATCAAAAATCACAACTCCCCCATCCTTGACCCGGCCGCTAGCGGAATTGCAAACGCCCGCCTCGAATCCCTCTGCCAATCCACCGACCGCAAGACCGCCGCCTGCGATCACATCAAGTCACTCAACACCCGCAACGCATGAACCCGTCAACATCACCGGCCGCCCCGACACGGAGCACCGCCAAGCCCCGCACTCAATACATCTTCATCGACTACGAAAACGTCTGCGAGTCGGATCTCACTCGTATCACCGGCAAGGACGTGCGCGTCTTCATGATCCTCGGTGCCGGTCAAAAAAGCCTTCCCACCTCGCTCTTCCTCTTCGCTCAAAATCACCCCTATCAACTGCGAGTCATCCAGACACCCGTGGTCGGTAAAAACGCGCTCGACTTCGTGCTCACCTTGGAACTCGGACGCATGATCGCGGCAGATCCTGAGGGATACTTCCACATCATTTCCAAGGACACCGACTTCGATTCGGTCCTGCGCCACCTCAAGAGTGAAACAAAGCTCATCGCACGCCACGCATCACTGGCAGAAATCCCGGCCCTTCGAACCCCGGAAGAACGCGTCGCCCGCATCAAGGCAGAACTCGCAAGCGCGACCAACAGCCGCCCATCGACCCGCAAGACACTCGTCAACAAAATCAGCTCCGCCTTCGAACATAAAGCCGAGCCGGAGTTCATCGAAAACGCCATCGAGTCCTTCATCCAAGCTGGCCTCCTCGACTTCACCGAAACCGATAAGGTTCTCTACAAGGTCGCCTGATCCATCAGCAAAGAACGCCAGCCCACCACACCGCGCCCCTCGCTACAGATACTCTTGCCTTCCTATTCAAGTCTTGTGTCTTGAAGTCTTCTGCCTCTCTCCTAACCCGGGCCATGCGCATCTCTTCCCTGAAAACTGAATACTGAAAACTACCAAACTTTCTACGGCTTCCGACAGGAATGAGTTTACGGAGCGGCTCGCGAGTATGGCGGGACCAATTTGTGCCGTCGCCTGAGCCGAGCGTTGATGTTCTGATTCAGACATCCCGGCATGGAATTCTCCGAAGATGGGCTGGCAGCGAATCGTTCAGTGCACAGACAATCCGGTCTGCCTCCGTCGATGGATTCGCCGGTGAAGGGGTCCCCCCGGTTTCGTGATGATGCCGCACCTGTTGCGCGTTTTTCACAGCAGTAGGCCAATTCGGAAGCAGAGCCTTCAAGGCTTCTTCGGTCGTCTCCCTATTCGTGGAGTAGTCGCGTCCAAGTTCGGCGCGAAAGGCACTTTTGGTGGTGTCTCCGTCGATCAGATCACCACGGGTGGTCATACGCAGGTGAAGCAATAGCCAATACTCGAAACAAGGGGTCGAGTGGGCGAGGTTCACATTGAGGTCCCTTGCCTTCTGGACGACATCGTTCCAGAATCCCTGTCGTGTCGCGACGTCGGTATCGATGACCGCCCAGACCTGGTCGAACTTCTCAAGTTCTGTAACTGCGACCTTTTTCTTCTTCACCCGGCGGGCGAGCGCCTTTACTTCCTTGGCCGCCGACTGGATGACATATCGGGGATCCGAATGCTGACCTGGTATGACTTTTACAGTCACAGTTGATAGTTGCAGCGACTCACGGAGCAACTCGAAATACACTGGCTCCGTTACTGTCCCTTCGGTAACGATAAGAAAGGAATCGCCTGGAGATGAGCATGCAGGACGCAGCGCGGCTGCGGCCTTGCGTTCAAGGCTCAGCTCACGGGCCTTGTACCGTGGAAGATTATCAGCCATCCAGCCCCTCCTTCACAGGTGCCACTTCCTCCAGGGGTGCAAATGTCCCCAACAGGCCACGGGGCACGAAGGGCACAGCACCATAACGGCCGGCCATATAGCCCCTAATGAGTGATTCGTCCTGGCGGGGCTGATACTCCGTCAGAGGGTAGAGATGCGAGGCTCCTTCATCATCCTTGTCAGTGAACCAAACTTGGTCACGGCGAAGCAGGGTGCCATCAAGGAATAAGGGGTTGTGGGTGGTGAAAATGATCTGGGCACCGCACGTGTTCTCCCTCTCGTTGAAAATCAGTTTGAGTAATTCACGAACCATGATCGGGTGCATGCTCGTCTCAATCTCGTCAATACAGATTGTGTAGCCGTTTTCAAGAATATCAAGCCAAGGTCCGATCAAGGCGAACAAGCGGTGGGTGCCTGCCGATTCCCGTTTCCATTCCAAAGGAACTTTCGAATCACCCGCACCTTGGTGATAGAGTCTCGGCTCTACCATCCGGGAGGGAGCTTGGGCATCCGAATCCAACGAAATGCGCATCTCGGCCCGGATGGAATTCAATAGGCTTTGTGCATTTCCAGTAAGCTCCTTCTCAACTACGGCTGCATCCACAATTCCCAAGTCGGCATACCTCAGCACCCTCATGATTTTTTCTTTTAGGACGTCATTCTTGCCGTCGAATTGATTGAGGGTGGATTTGGGACCAAACATCGCACGCTGACTTAGGTCCATGAATCTGATCCGGCTGACAAGCCAGCGGAATGGCGCTTCAACTTCCTTGCGGTTTTCGGCAACTGCTTTGGAGAGATAGAGCATGTTCTTCAAGGTCCGCTGTTCGATGTCACGATTTCTGGGAAGACCTGTTGGATTGTCAGGGGAAAAATCATGCGTGCCTCTCTCCGGGTTCCAGTCCCGTTCAAACCAGATTTGCTCCTTACCCAGCGGCCACGCACGGAGCGATTCGTGAATCACTAGTGCCTTCGACGCAGCGACGCGGTATTCGAAACGAACCCTGTCCACGGCAAAGACGATGGCAAAAGCGGTGGGCTCTTCCGCAGATGTTGCATCCAAGGCGAAGGGATCGACAAACATGATCGGCTCCTCAGGATCCGTGGTTTTGGCGGATTGCCCCACCCAGTCCGAGAGCGCCTTCATCGCCTCGACGACTGTGCTCTTGCCGCTGGCATTGGCTCCATAGAGCGCGACGCCCTTAAGCCACCGCTTTCCCTTCAGTCCGGGAAGCTCGGGACTCAGCGTGTTCTCAGCCAGCGATTTGTCGTAATTGCTCGCGGCCAGATTCAACGTCTGCAAACCCCGGAGCGCTCGGAAATTGGAAACGGAAAATTGCAGTAGCATGGCCAAAGTCTGACCAAAACCAATCTCTTGTCAAATTTAAAACGGAATTCCCGCGACAAATCGCTCCTAAGACGATCAACACGGAGACTTTCACCGGAAATCCCGACTGTTCCGGAATTGACCATTCTCCGGCTCAATTACCGCAACACCCGCGGGATCCTCAAATTCGCCTGTGAGTTCGCCAGCAAGTTCATGGACGCGAAAGCGGCGGACGACGACCACATCCCGATGATCCAACCCGAAACCGGCGGAGCATCCGGCCCCGGCCCGGCCTTCCGTCAGTTTGCCAGCATCGGCGACGAGATCTCCTACGCCGTGAAATGCCTCAAGGCCTGGCACGAGCGCGGCGACTTCCTCGGCGACATCGCCGTGATCTGCATGAAGCCGGACCACGGGAAACGCATCGCCCATCAGCTCCAAGCGCTCGGCATCCCGCATCTGCTCATGGCCGACCGCCGCGGAAAGCGGGCCTACGATCCCCGGAAACCCCAGGTCAACATCCTCTCGGTGCAAAGCAGCAAGGGCCTGGAGTTCCGCTCCGTGATCCTTGTCGGACTCGGTCAAATCGACGCTTCCGAGGCGAAAACCGCACATCACATGAAGCTTCTTTACGTGGG
>CALMKO010000213.1 GCA_937867415.1 uncultured Verrucomicrobiota bacterium
GTTTCAGAAGCTGAACAGCACCCAGGATATTCTCTGGATGTCTCCGCTCATGGGCTTTTTCCAGTTGTCGGTCTTCGCGGGTTTTTCAATCTATCTACCCGAGCTGTTCCCAACCCGGCTCCGTTCCACGGGGGTGTCCTTTTGCTATAATGTGGGACGCTATCTCGCGGCGACCGGCCCTTTCACGCTCGGTGTGCTGGCCGCGAATCTGGCGAGGAAGGCTGAAGCGAAAGCGGTCGATCTCGCTGGTGCTGATGCCTCCACTGCGGTGATCGACGCGGTGAAGGCAACTGCCAAAATCGATGCCTTTCGCGATTCCGCTTCGATCATGTGCGTGATTTTCCTGCTGGGGGTGGTGGTGTTGCCGTTCCTACCGGAAACCAAGGGCGAGCAGTTGCCTGAAGATTGAAAGCGGGTGGATGCCGCGTTCGCGCGGGAGTTGGACGCTCAGAGGCGGGGGATGGTCAAGCCGCCATCCACCATGATGATCTGGCCGGTGGAGTAGGGGAAATTGCCGCCGGCGAGGCTCGCGACGGCTTTTCCCACGTCTTCCGGAAATCCCCAACGAGGTGTGACGCAGAGACCCTTGGCGATCAGGCGGTCATACTTGTCGGTGACGCCGGAGGTCATGTCGGTCTTGGTCACGCCCGGGCGGACTTCATAGACTGGAATATTGAATTCGCCGAGACGAGCGGCGAACAGCTGGGTGACCATCCCCAAACCCGCTTTTGAGACACAATACTCTCCGCGATTCACGGAAACCACCGTCGCTGAGATCGAGTTGACGTTGACGATGCAGGCGTCGAAACCGGGATCGGACTGACGACTTTCGATCATCCAGTTCGCCACGGCTTGGGTGAGAAAGTAGGGGCCTTCGAGATTGATCCGCATCAGCCGTTGGAATGATTCCTCGGTGGTTTCCAACACATCCTTGCGCTCGGCCGGGGCCACGCCCGCATTGTTGACCAATACGTTCAGGCGAGGGAAATGCGCCCGCAGGGTGGAGAGGATCGCGGCGCGGCCATCAGAAGTTCCGACGTCGCCCTGGCAGTAGATCACTTCCGGAGCGCCGCTGCCGCGAAGCTCGGCAAGCACGGAGGATACATCACTTTCGGGGCGGATGCCGTTGATGGCGATGGCGTGACCGGAGGCGGCGAGGGCTTTCGCGCAGCCAAGGCCGATGCCGCGGGAGCCGCCGGTGATGAGGGCGGTTTTCATGAAAAGAAAGTTAGATAGGGTTTCTGTGCGATCAAACGCTGGAGGTAAACGGCAAGTTCCATCGCGTGATAATCGCCCCACATGCTGGATTCACCGTAGGGTGCTTTTGCGGGATCGGGGCGGTGATCCCAGCCATTGGGCTGATGATAGATGGAGTGGAGCAGCAATCCGTGGTGGCTGCTGTTAGTGGAAAGATAGGGTTCGCTGAAAAGCGTCTTCGCGGTGACGAGACCTGCTTTTTCGTAGCGTGCGGCGTTCGCGTGATCGCCCTTGGTGGCGAGGTAGCGGGCGAGGCGGAACAATCCTTGGGCCGTGATTGCGGACGCGGTGCTGTCCACCGGCTCGTAAGCGTTGAAGGGATCGGCCGGGCGGTCCAGGTAGTCGCCGAGCAGGTGGAGCTTCGGCGCGCCTTGGTCCCAGTAGGAAATGCCGTCGGTCGGAGTGTTCGCCAAAAAGTTGTCGGCGGTGGCGCTGGCGGCCTTGCGCATCAGCGCTTCCCATTTGGCCTTGCCGCCGTGGGGTTCGAATTCGGCATCGTCCATGACGTCTAGCAGCTCAAGTTCCTCCGCGAAACCGAGCGTTGCCCAAGCTTGGCCGCGGGTCCAGGTGCTGAAGCCGGTGTAACCCTGCTGCGAATTCGGGCAACGGTAGGCACCATCCTTGGTGTTGAAAACACATTCGTGGGCGGTGCGGCCGCGGACGTCGTAGCTGTCACGACCTTCGCCATAGAAGACGGAAAAGAGTGCCGTCGATTCGATGTGCTGGAGAGCGCGGTCGAGCAGGGAAACAGCCTTGTCACCCTCGCTCATCAGCACGTGGCCGAGGCGGTGGGCCTCCATCAGAATGCGGCAGGAACGGATGGTATCGACGAACAGCGAGTGCGGGCCGTTGAAGGAGTGGATGAATCCGCCGCCCTGCCGCACGGTCCAACGGGCGGCCTGGACCGCGCCGGAAACCTTGATTGCCAGCTCATAGAAATTTTTCTCCCATTCGTTAGAGGGCAGGCGGCCCTCTTGCATCAAGCGGCGAAGATTGCCGTAAGTCGAAAGATTGTTGAAGCCGTGGTCGTGGACCCCGATGTGGGAGACGTGTGAGGCCATTTTCCGGACGGTGCGCTCCCGGCCGCTGGCGAGGCTGGAGGGGTCACCTGTGGCATCGAAGTGGAGGATGGCGATGCCATAGCGGAAGCCTTCGGTCCACTCGGTCCAGCCGCGGGTCGTGTATTTGCCGCCGACGGTGAAGACGGGCGAGCCTTTCGATTCATCGTATTCGCGGTCGATGGCTTCGATCTTGTCCTTCGCCAGCGAGAAAAACTGCTGAAGCGGGGCGTGGAGGTCTGCTAGAGTGGGAGCGGAGTCGAGATGGATCATTGCATTCTGATGGTGGGGATAGCTTAAAATCGGTGTTGTTTGGTCAGGTGGATGATGGTGAGTTCGGCGTCTTCGAGGATCTCGTAGGTGTGCTCGAGCATCGCGTCGAACTTGAGGGCCTCGCCCGCGGCGAGTTCGTGGCGCTCGCGGGGGAGTGAGATGGCGATCCTGCCACGGAGCACCCAGCAGATTTCGTTTTCATCGCCATGGGCTTCCGGGCGCGCGAGCGAGTCGCCCGCCTTGGCGGTGGCGCGAAAACAATCAATTCCCTGAAAGGACAGCTTTTCAAAATCGAATGGGCCGGAGCGGTAGCGGACGGTCGATTTCCGGTGCGCGGTGACCGATTCCGCCAGGGATAACAAGTCGGAAGCGGAGAGTCCGAAGGCCCGGGCGATGCGGTAAAGGGTCTCCAGCTCGACCGCGTTTTGATTGCGCTCGAGCTTGGATAGGACGGAATTGGAAATCCCGCAGCGGAGGGATAACTCGCCCAGCGTCAGTCCTTCGCGTTTGCGAAGATCGCGAATCACGGAGAAATCGAGAGTTTCAAATAATGTGGAAGACATTTCCTTGGAGATAATTAAAAGGCGCAATTTTATCTTGCAAGAAAAAAATATGATGCTTCGTTTGCCCCGTCATGAGTCCTGACCAACTCGCTGTCCACACATTCACCAATAAGCCATGGTCGATCCATGAGTGCCTCGAAAACTACGCACGGCGTGGCATCGGCGGGGTGTCAATCTGGCGGGAAACAGTCGCCGGTCACGATCTTGCTAAAGTGAGGAAGCACCTTCAAGACAGCGGACTGAAGCCTGTTAATCTGGTTCGCGGAGGCTTTTTCACCGGCAAGGATCTGCCGACCCGCGAGACCGCGATTGAGGTAAACCGGGAAGCGTTGCGCGAGGCTGAGGCGCTCGGACTGCCCATGGTCGTGCTTGTCTGCGGTGCGACGGTCGGCCAAACCCCTGAGGAGAATCTCGATCAAATCCTTGATGGCATTGCCGCGCTGCTGCCACAGGCCGAAAGCGCGGGAATCCAGTTGGCGATCGAGCCGCTCCATCCGATGTATGCAGGCGACCGCTCGGCCGTTGCCTCCATGCGCGATGCCAACGAGCTGGCCGAATCCGTGAATCACCCGCTTGTCGGGGTGGCGCTCGATGTTTTTCATGTCTGGTGGGAAAGCGGGCTGGAGGCACAGATTCAGACATGCGCCGCCGCCAAGCGGTTGTTCGCCTTCCACGTCTGCGAGTTTAAGCCGGACTTCGACCACATTCTGCTTGACCGTGGCTTGCCCGGCGAGGGCGTGAGCGCCTCAGCGCGGATCGCTGAAATGGTGCGTGCCAGTGGCTTCACCGGACTCACCGAAGTGGAAATTTTTTCCAGGAAATATTGGGCGGAAAATCAGCACGACTTCCTCGAAAAAATCATCGCCAGCTGCGCGACAATCTAACACGAACCAGCATGAACACCAAAAAAATCGGCATCATCCTCAACGGCGTCACGGGACGCATGGGCACCAACCAGCACCTCGTGCGTTCCATCCTCGCGATCCGTGATCAAGGCGGCGTGATGTGCGGCGACACGCTGGTGATCCCCGACCCGATCCTCACTGGCCGCAATGCGGATAAGGTCCGCGCGCTTGCCTCAAAGCACGGGGTTGAGCGCTTCACCACCGATCTGGATGCCGCGCTGGCAGACCCGCACAACGAAATTTTCTTTGATGCTTCCGGCACGCCGTTCCGCATTGGGTTTTTGGAAAAGGCAATCGCCGCGGGCAAGCACGTCTATTGTGAGAAACCCACCGCCGCATCGTTCGATGAAGCATTGCGCATCGCCGTGGTGGCCGAGAATGCCAGGGTCAAAAACGGCGCGGTGCAAGACAAGTTGTGGCTGCCCGGTTTGCGGAAATATCAACTACTCAAGGAGCAGGGGTTCTTCGGTAAAATCCTGAGCGTCCGCGGTGAGTTCGGCTACTGGGTCTTCACCGGCGAGCACAAAGGGCAGCCGATCCAACGGCCCAGTTGGAACTACCGCAGCGAAGACGGCGGTGGCATTATCGTTGATATGCACTGCCACTGGCGCTACGTGATCGACAATCTTTTCGGCAAGGTCACCCGTGTTTTCTGCAAGGCGGCCACTCACATCGAGCAGCGCCGCGATGAAAGTGGCGAGGCTTTCAAATGCACCGCAGACGACTCGGCTTACGCGCTTTTCGAGACCGAAAATGGCATCACCTGCCAGTTCAATTCCTCCTGGAACGTGCGTGTCCGTCGCGACGACCTTCTCACGATGCAGGTCGATGGCACCGAGGGCTCCGCCATCGTCGGCCTGCGCAAGTGCTGGGCGCAGCACCAGAGTGTCACGCCGCGCCCGATCTGGAATCCGGATATCGACAGTCCAGTCAATTACTACGACCGCTGGACCGAGGTGCCGGACCAACTGAATTTTGAAAATGCCTTCAAAATCCAGTGGGAGCTGTTTCTCAAACACGTCGTCAACGACGAACCCTTCCCCTGGACCCTGCGCGAAGGCGCCAAGGGCGTGCAACTCGCGGAACTGAGTTGGAAATCCCACCAGGCCGGGGCGTGGGTTGACGTTCCTCCCGTCGTGTAGAGAGCGGGTGTTGGCTCACTTTTCTTTCCTGCGATCACGAGCGTGGCCGGTTGTAGTTTGGCTCGCTTGTTCATCCGCCGTTCAATGCATGAATTCACCGCCGCTTCTTAAATCTCGTGTTCACGAGAATATAGTCCGATCAGGCTATATTCGGATTAATCATCGCAATGCTAATTGTTAACAGACCGAGCCATTTTAAAGTGCGATCAACTTCAAAGCGCCCTTCCAAGAATTATAATTTTTCTATATCCTACAAAACCCCAAACACTCCATGACCCTCATGACCCACAACCCCACCCGGCGAGAGTTCATCAAGAAGACAGCACTGGTGCTTGGAATGCCTGCCATCATCCCAGCCAGTGCGCTGGGCCGTGATGGTCACGTGGCTCCGAGCAACCGCATCAACATGGGGATGATCGGCATCGGCCCGCGCGGCCGAGAGGTGCTGACCGCATTCCTCAAACAGCCGGATGCGAAGTTCATCACCGTTTGCGACGTGCAAAAGTCAAACCGCCGAACTGCCAAAATGATGGTGGACCGCGCATACAACAATCAAGACTGCCAAAGCACCGGCGACATGTTGGAGCTGATCGGGCGGGATGACATCGATGCCCTGCTCATCGCCACCGGTGATCGCTGGCACGCCGTGGCCAGCATTCTCGCGGTAAAGGCAGGCAAGGACGTTTACTCGGAAAAACCCTGCGCGATCACCATCGCCGAGTGCAGGGAACTCGACGAAGCCGTCCGGCTCTATGGCCGGGTTTTCCAAGCCGGCACCCAGCGGCGCAATGTCCCGAATTTCCGCCATGCGGTGGAACTCGCCCGCAGCGGACGCCTCGGGCGAATCCACACCGTCCACGCCGGAATTTTCAATCTTGAGGAAAGGTATGATTGGCTGCCGGCGGAACCGGACCCCGCGCAGGAGGAGGTTGATTGGGATCGTTGGCTTGGCCCGGTGCCGTGGCGGCCATACAATCAAGCCTATGTGCGCGGCCAATGGCGTGGCCATCGTGATTTCGATTCCGGCGCGAAACTCTTGGATTGGGGTGCTCATACCGTGGACCTCTGCCAGTGGGCGCTCGACATGGATGGCACGACACCCGTCGAGTTCACGCCCGACGGCCAGACCATTCACGCCCGCTATGCAAACGGTGCGAAGCTCGTGATGCGCCTGGGCGGCTTCAAGGCTGAGGGTGAGTGGCTCGACCTCGGGAGCTGCCCCGTCCGCTTCGAAGGGGAAAAAGGCTGGGTGGAGGCAGGATCTTTCGGAAAGATCGTCGCCAATCCACCCTCGTTATTGGATGGGCTTGTCATTGATCCCGTGCCGGGCGGTGATCCCTCTGCTCACATCAGGAATTTCCTGGACTGCATCAAGTCGCGAAATTCACCCACAGCGAATTCCAGGGTCATGCGCAGTTCCCACATTGCTTGCCACGCCGCAGCCATGTCCTTCGTCCTCGGCAGGAAACTCACCTTCGACCCCGCCACCGAGTCGTTTGTCAATGATGACGAAGCCAACCGTCTCCGCAGCCGTGCCCGCCGCGCGCCGTGGCATGCATAAAACCAAAATCAGCCATGATCCCTGAAAAATCATCCCCTGCTGAACTTGTCGAATCACTCGATTCCGACGCTTCGTTCGAACTCAAAGCGCGTGCCTGCCAGCGCCTCGCCGCCATCGGCACTGCGGATTCCGTTTCCGCGCTGGCGAAGTTGTTAGCCGATGACAAGCTGTCCGATTTCGCCCGCTACGCGCTCGAGAACATCCCTTCGCCTACGGCAGGCGCCGCGCTGCTTGAGACTCTGCCTACTCTCAAGGGCCACCTGCTTGCCGGGGTGGTGGATTCCCTGGCCGTGCGCCAGGAAAAGGCCGCACTCGGAGCATTGATGGATCTGGCGGACGACCCCGCCCGCAGTCCACAAGCCGGCGCGATCGCCGCAATCGGTCGTATCGTCGTCGTTAGTAATCTAGCAGATGCGCAAGCCCAACGGGCGCTGGCGATGTTCTCCGGAGTGGACGGGGCGCGGAGTGAGGCCGCCCTGTTGGAAATCGCCCACGCCAACCTCGCGGCTTCAGCGGCGCTCATTCGCAACGGGCAGGCCGATGTCGCAAAACGACTGCTGAAGAGCCTGGCTGCGTCCAAGGCACCCGCTCACTTGCGGGAGGCGGCGCTCACCTTGGCCAAGTCCACTGCGCAGACCTCAGGTGAAAAGTGACATACCCCGTGAAGAGACGCTCCGGGAGGAACGGATTTTCACGAAGGAATCAACGAGTGCGCTGAGTCCACCGGAAACCTGCTCAGGGATGAGGTGTGATGGCGATAATCGTGATTTGCTTCTTGTCCGGACCGTAATACCAGAAAATCCGCCACGCGGCAGGAGTCTTGTTTTCCGCGTAGGCCTCAAAAACTTCTTCGCCTCCCGGTCCCTTGAGCGAGCTGAATTTGTGGGTATTCAGGCCCGGATGACGGGGGTTGGTTTCCAGAAATGCCAGTGCTTTTCTCACCGCCCTGAGTCGCTTCGCCAGACTGCTGTCCGCCTCCAGTGAGTCGAGATCCGCATCCGCCTGATCCGTGAAAAGCAGTTCGTAGGTCACGGATCAATCGATTTTATCGTTGGCGAACCGGGCGAAGCTACCGCGCGACTTGACGCGGCCTGCAGCTGCCTCGCTCAACCCCTTCTTGACGGCAGCCAGCGCGGGCTTGTTGTCGAACAGCCACTTTTCACTCGCGGGGATTTCCGTGAATGGTTCCAGGATGATCCGCCCCCTCTCGTCCGTGGTTGCATGAAAGCTGCTGACACCACGGGCAAGTTTGCCCAAGGCGATGCGTCCCTTCGTATCCGGCCGGATGGTGACTGATGTTGCCATGTGCGCATACTGCCATCGATCCGCAGGAAACACAAGTGGGAAACTGTCGATTTCCCACTTTTCGGAGATCCACCTTGTCCTCGCCCCCGAATCAGCTGATAAATGGCCTGATCAGGCCATGCTCAAGCGCCGGGAAGCACGTTAAAAAGTATGCGATGAAGGTACATCAATCCCCTTTTCGCCGCCCTCCGGTCCGGCCCAACGCATCTTTCAACGGCCTTCATCCCAGAAGCAAAGTTCTAGCAATCAATTATCAATGAATCGTTTGTCAGTGTTAGTGATGGCAGCGACAGTTTTCCTGTCGAAGAGTGCTCTGAATGGTGAGGAAATCTCACAACTTTGGGGAAATGACGGCGAACTATGGAAACCTGCGGGGCAACTTCCGGACATTTCGTTCGCTGGCTACGCCTGTGGCGAAAGACCCATCCCCACTATTCCCGAAGCTGCGAATGTGAAAGACTTCGGGGCGAAGGGCGACGGTGTCACTGATGACTCCAACGCCTTCTTGGAAGCGATTGCAAAAACCGCCAAAGGCGCGGTGATAATCCCGAAAGGAACCTACCGCATCACCAAAATCCTGGAGATCAACAAGCCCGGGATCGTCCTCCGCGGCGAAGGCTCGGAGGAATCCATCCTGCTCTGCCCCATGCCACTCAATGACATCCTACCCGACTGGGGCGCAACCGCCAGCGGTAGCCGCTCATCCAACTATTCCTGGTCCGGCGGCATCGTTAAATTCTCCGGTAGAAAGAGCGGTGTCTCACTTGGACCAGTGGCAGCAACAGCACAACGTGGCGATACTCAAGTTCAACTTACAGAGAGCCCACCAAGCTCGCTCCTCCCAGGCTCGTGGATCCAAATCAATGTCGTTGATGAAGCAAATAAGTCGCTGCTGGATCACCTTTACTCCGACGACGCAGGTTCAACCAACAACATCAAGCCATCGAAGCACCGCACTGAGTTCGTTTCCCGCGTGATTGGAATCTCCGGCAAGGTCCTGACCTTGGAAAGGCCCTTGCGAATCGACCTCAGACCCGAATGGACGCCCAATGTTTCAATCTACACCCCCTCCGTCACCGAATGCGGAATCGAAAACATCGGCTTCAAATTTCCTGAGAGAACTTATGCCGGACACCTCATGGAGCTGGGATACAATGCTGTGACTTTCGTGGGAGTTTCAAATTGCTGGGCTCGCAACCTCGTCATCACCAACTCCGACAGCGGCATCTTCGCGGCCGCAAAATTTTGCACCATCGATCGCATTCGCTTCCAGACCATGGGTGTCACCGCAAACCGCGGATTCTTCGGTCACCATGGGATGAGTCTAACGGGGCATGACAACCTGTTTTCCAATTTTGATTTCCAACAAAAGTTCATCCACGATGTTACTGTCGAAGGCGGTGCTGGCAACGTCGCGATGTCAGGGAGCGGACTGGATCTCAGTCTGGATCACCACAAGCGCGCTCCATACGAGAACGTCTTCACTGACATCGATCTCGGCGCCGGCACGCGCATGTGGCAAAGCGGCGGCGGGGATCTCGGAAGGCACTGCGGGGCACGTGGAACATTCTGGAATATTCGGGCACAAAAGCCTCAGTCATTCCAAACCGGGTTCGGCCCCGCGACCTTGAATCTCGTTGGCCTGCAAGCGGCCGACGGCCCGCCTGCGGCAAATGAACTATGCTGGTCCGAAGTGATCGATCCGCTGAAGCTGCGACCTCAGAATATCTATCAGGCCCAGCTGGACCGACGCCTGAGAGGTAAACGATAAATCCATTCGTGCCCATCCGCTAGCTTTTCGGTTTGGACGCAATTTGAATAACGATGACAATCATGGATGCAGACAATGACCAAACCACGTTCAATCGGATATGGCAGCTTTTCTGGATGCTAATAATCTTTGCGACAGCACCCCTAGCTCAGGCGCAATCCAACCCGGTAGCGACGAGGCATCGCCTTGCCATCAACGCCTCGCACTTCACTCTCGATGACAGGCCGTTTCCCTACACCGGAGTCAGTTTCTTCAATGCGATCTACAATCCGGCCTTCAATGCGAGCGCCGAGGCACGGTTGAAATGGCTCAGGAAATTTCAGGGCTACGGGATCAACGTCTTGCGCGTCTGGTGTCAGTGGGACAGCGGGCTTGGCTTCGTCGACGCCTCACCTCAAAGCACACTTTATGATGCCGACGGGGCGCTGCGACCGGCCCCACTTGCCACGCTCAAGTCCATTCTTGCCGATGCTGACCAGCTCGGGATGTGTTTGGAAATCGTCATCTTTTCCCAGGAAAGTTTTTTACAGAAAATCCACCTCGCCGCACCGGCCGACGAGCGTGCCGTTGCCGCGCTCACACGCGAGTTGGCACCGTTCCGCAACGCGGCGTTTCAGATCTGGAATCACATTACACGACAAATTTTCGGGTTAGCGGGGCTCTAACAACATGATCAAG
>CALMKO010000214.1 GCA_937867415.1 uncultured Verrucomicrobiota bacterium
GCATTGTTGGTGCGGTTGCCGATTTTGACATCATCCGCGCTGCGGGTGCCGGAGATGGTGATGGTCTCTGCGGCCGAGCTATGGGAGAAGGTGGCATCTCCGCCGTCCACCCAAGTGACACCGCTCCAGTTGGCGTCCGTGGTGTTCCAGATTCCGGTGCCCGCGCTGTTGGTCCAGACCGGAGCGGTGGTGGAGAACGAGAACGTATGGCTGCCGGTGCCGCTGGTAGCGGTGACGGCGAAGCGCTGACCGGCTGCGGCGTTGCTGAGCGTGACCACGCCCGTCGAACTGATCGAACATCCCGCGACGCTTGGGCTGAGCGACCATGTGACGGGCGGCGCAGTCATCGGGCGGAAGTTCTGGTCATGCACGTTGGCGGTGAAGGTTGCGGCGCTACCACCGCTGAAGGGAACCATCACGGAAAACGGGCCGGAAACTTTCACATAACTCGGGATGGAGGTGTAGCCGCTGCTATTGTTGATCTGCGAAGCACCACGGTGCGGCGCAGTGGTGGGCAGGGCGACTCCCCAGAAGTCCTTGCCGCCATTGTTGCTCATGACCTGACCTGCATTGCGGCATGGCGAGTTGGCTTGCAGGATGAATCCCGTCAGATTGTGAATGATGTTGGGGTTCACGAACCTAGGGTTCTGCGTCACATTGCCGTTGGCGGTGTCCGTGGCCGTCACGTCGCCGAAAAAATGGTTGTTGAAAAAGACGCCCTGCGAATCGAATGAGGCGGTGCGAGAAGAACCAACGAAGATGTTGTTATGAAAGTTGGTAGTGTTGGCTCCGCCGTTGCTCACGTCGAGCAGCATGCCGGGGTTGTAGAAGACGTTGTTGTAGAGCAAGCTGCCGGGGCGATTGCTGAAATAGACCCGCGCAAAATTGCCATTGCGACCGTCGTTCACCGAGAGGTTGTAGCGGGATACTGTTAGGCCGTAGTCCCAGGTCCAGTAGTATTCCATGTTAAATCCACCCTCGTTGTCGTGGGTGTAGTTGTATTGGAAAATGGTGGTGCCATAGACATAGCCGTCGTTGTCGAAGGCGGTGCTGTCGTTGGCATTCAGCCATTTGGTGTGGTGCACGTGGTTGTATTGCCAAATGCCGTCACGGTGGCGGGTCGGCCAAGCGGCGGCGATGTTGTTGCCATTGCCGCTCAAGATACCGGCGTAGCCTACTTGGTTGTATTCTGCCAATTCGTTGTCGGTACCCAGGAGCAGAATGCCATCGCCCGATGTGCGCCAGACCCGGTTGCCACGGACCACCACGTTCGGGCTGCAATTGTTATAATTCATCGACGTGTGGTCGAAATAGTTGTTGTCAAATTCGCCCCAGAAGGAAATTCCCTGGCCTTGGGTTTCGGTGACGGTGTTGCCTTGGATGAGGACGTCGTCGGCTTTACCCGGCTCATCGATCCAGACGAAGATGCCACCCCAGTTGCGGGCACCGTCGTTGACGTTGGGGGTGGCGTGGATGTCATGCACGTCGTTGTTGAGTATGCGGATCCTGCGGATCGTGCTGCCATCGCCACCGCCGCCGACACGGATGCCACAGCGGTTGCCGCCGGCGCCGCCGGCTTGGTTGGTGACCTCGAAGCCGTCAATGGTCCAATACGATTGGCTGTGGATGGCGATTGCAGCGCCAGCACCCGCGCCATTGATCAGCGGCTTGGCACCGATGCCATAGGAACCCAGGGTGATTTGCGCGGCGATGGTGCCGGAGCCTTGGGGAGAAAGCGTGCCGGTCCAGGTGCCGCCGCGTTTGAAGAGGATCTGATCGCCGCCTTTGAAGGTGGTGGAGTTGACTTTGAAAATGCTTTTCCACGGGGTGGAAAGGCTGGTGCCGTTGTTAGAGTCATCCCCGGCAGGGTCGATGTAATAGGTGGTGGCCGGAGTGGGCGTGGCGCTGGCTTCCGCGCTGTTCGGTCCGGTGCCTTGGATGTTCCCAGCAGCCACGACATAATAGTAGGGCGTGCCTTCGGCCGCGGTGACATCTGCGAAGCGGGTTCCAAGCACATTGCTGGCGAGCAGCGAATAGGGGCCACCCGGAGTGAGCGAGCGTTGGACAGTGAACCAGGTTTCCCCGTCATTTGGAGCCTGCCAGGAAAGGCTGACGCAGCCCGCGCCGGCCGCTGCGGCGAGGCCGGTGGGTGCGGTGTCTGGTGCCACGGCTTCCGTGGATTGGATGGTGAGCACCTCGAGGTCGGTGACGATGCGCGAATAGATTTTCGCGTCGCGGATGTCACCGTGGAAGAACAGATTGTTCGCATTGCTGCGGCCGATCTTATAGGTAGCCGTGGTGCTTACCGGGCCTTGGGTGTAGCTGCGTGAGCCCTTGAGGACGCCATCGAGATAGACACGCACGGTGGATGAGTTGAACGTAACGCAGACGTGCTGCCATTGGTTTCGCGTGATCATGACGCCCGAGTTCCAAATCGTATCGTCCAGAATCACGTAGATGAAGAGGTTGTTCAGTCCCCAGCCCGAGCCGAAGTTGCCGGGGACATCGCAGTCGAAAACACTCTCGATCAAGCCCCCGACAGGATCGGAACTGCGGGGATAAATCCAGGCCGCGAGGGTGCGCGAGGTTCCATTGGTGACGGGCGTTTGCACATGGTCGTTTACGCCGTCGAACGAAAGCGCCCCTGAGGTCCAGACGGGCCCGTTGACGAGGGACGCGGAGGCGGCGGGTCCCGCGGAGTTTGCGGCGGTGGTGCCGCTGGTTTCGTTGAAACGATACCATGCGAGCCGATCCTGATCCAGGGTTCCGCCTACACCGAGCATGGCAAGTAGCAGAAGGAGGGCGATCGATGTCGCGATTAAATGGTGTCGGAAGCGAGCGTTCGTGGTGGTGAAGAGTATCATGAATGAGGCTTGGAACACACGTTGAGAGATCAACTCCGCCCGCCCCTTCCCTCAAATCGAACGAGGCAAGAAGTCGGGCGGGGTCCGGTAAACCCTACCGAACCCCGCCCTGGGATTGCCTCCCTCCAGAGGCCAAATAGGGATGAATTGATGAGTGCTGAAATTTTTATACATCGCAGGCGGAAAAATCACTTTCTCCGGCGCAGCAGGACGAGCATACCGACGAGCCCGAGCATCGCGGCGCGGGGCTCGGGGATGACAACGACTTGCAGGCTGCCTTCTTGGAAATAAGCGAACCTCCCACCACCCAGGTCCAAGGCATTGCCAAGCCCGACGTTGGAAACTCCGCTGCTGAGGTCGATATTGCTACCGGCTAACAAGGTGTAGATGCCATTTGCAGCCGATGCGTAGTCCCAACCGACAACGTCGGTAAAATTGAAGTCGGCGAAGGTGACCGGTCCAGTGATGGCGAGCGGATCCGCCAAGTTGACAGTGAGGTTGGCACCTGCGCCGAAGTTCAGGCTTCCGGCAATCGAGCCGCTGCCGCCGATCGTCCCGGAAGAACCGACGCTGACGGCGGTGTTGCCGAGCGCTCCATTGACCAGCAAGGCGCCTGCGGAGACCGTGGTCGCGCCCGTGTAGGTGCTGGAGCTATTGAGGGTCAGCGAACCACTGCCGTCTTTGGTCAAGCCGCCGATGCCTCTGAGTTCGACGCCGATGCCGACATTGTGCCCGGCCGTGTCGAAAGCGGTGGTGGCGTCCAGATTGGCGAAGTTTTCATTGCCATAATTGGCACCGCCTGCAAGCCGGATGAAATTGCCCTCATCCTGGGTAGCTACGATCTTGGTGCCATTGAAGTGAATGTAGCCGCGATCATTGAGCCAAGGTGTGGTGGTGCTGTTGCTGGCGATCCACGGGGTGATGAGGGTACCGCCATTCAGGAACATCCCGCTGGAACCACGCCAGCTCTGGCTTGTTACCCCGCCATTGACGCGCACCTCGGCCGTGCCGGAAATCGTAAACGCCTCGCCGGGATTGCCAGTGACGGTGAAATTCAACTGGTTCATAGTGACCACGCCGCCCGTAAAGGAAAGCCCGGAAATCCCTTCCACGTTCAAGTTGAGATTGCCGTTGATCGTGGTGTTTCCGCCGGAGAAAATCGTGCTGCCACCGTTGGCGTTCACCGTTCCAATCGAGTTGGTTCCGGAAAAATTCAACGTGCCCGCGCTGACCGTGGTGCTGCCATTGTAGGTGTTGTTCCCGCTGAGAGCGAGAGTTCCATCGCCGGTCTTGGTGATGCCGTAGGTCCCTCCAAACGGACTGATGGCGATGCCGCCTGTCACGTTGAGGGTGCTGTCGCTGGCGACACCGATGGAGCGGTTATCGTTGAGGCGGAGTTCCGAGGAGATGGTCGATGTCGCGGCATTTCCAGCGGAGATATTCGAGCTCAGGAGCAGGTTGCCCCAGCTTCCGTTGCCTGTGCCATAAGTATTCCCGAGAGAACTGACCGTGCCACCGTTCAGCGTAAGCCCGTTCTTGATTTCCGTTACACCCGCCGAAGTGGAAAGGGTGGCACCGTTACCGACGGTGATGGCACCGGTCATACCGCCGCCGCCCCAAGGGTTGCCAGTGACCCAGTCCCCACCCGCGAGTCTCAATGTTCCGGCGCTGACCGCGATGGCTCCGGTGATATCGCTGGGGCTGTTTAAAAACAACGTTCCCCCTCCGGTTTTCGTGATTCCATTGGAACCATAGAGAGCGAATCGCCCGGATCCAGCGTTGTTCACAAACGTGGTGGTGGTGCCGGAAGCTACGTCCATATTGCCGTTCGTCAGAGTCAGCGATGCGGTGTACTCAGTGCCGGGAGTCGTGCCGATGAAGTAGTCTTTTTCGGAAAAGGACATGCTCCCGACATTTAAGTTCTGGGTCTCCCACACGGCCACATTGGAACCGCCGCCGCCATTGAAAACCACATCACTGCCGTTCACGTAGGGGGTGGAGTTGCCATTCCATCCGTTCGTCCAGGTGGTCCAGGCGGTCCAGCCCGCACTGTAGTTCCCGGTGTCTGACCAAACGAGTGGTGCTGAATGGGCATGGCCTGCGAGCAAGGCTGCACTGCCGGTAATAAGAATGGAATTCAGAAACGGATTGGATTTTTGTTTCATGGTTTTGGGCGAACGGGGTGAGAATGGTGGTTTTGGATCAAATGGATCGTTGATGGATAAACGGATTGGCAGGGACGCCGAAGAACGACGTCCCTGCCGGTGTTTGCGATTATTTCACGACTTGCAGGCGGCCGAACAGCTTGGTGTTGCCAACCTTCGGCACGGTGATGACGACTTGGTCGATTCCAGGACTAGGGGTGTTCGGGGTGACTGCGACTCCCGCGCCGCCGGGAATGGCGAGCGATGTCCAAGAACCGGCACCGAGCGTTGTGCTGGATTCGAAGACTTGGGTGACGCCTGTCGCGGCGGCCCGGCTGAAGAACGTGAAGACAAAGTTCGCTCCGGACGCATTCAAGGTCGGCAGGATGCCGGTGCTGGATATGGAGGGATCGCCGTCTTTCAGAACATATTCGACGAGGTTGGCGATGCCGTCGTTGTCGGGATCAGCCATCCCACCGATGATCAGCGGGTTGGTTGCGCCGGGGTAGTAGGTATCGATCCAGGCCAGGTAGGCGTCGGCAACCGGAGGGCCGGAGAGCACGTTGAGGGTGCCGGTGCCGGTGATGAGGGCGGTCTTGTTCGGCGCGCTCGAACTCAAGCTACCCCATACACCGGCATCAGCCTGATTACCGTCGAGGAACAGCGTGTCAACCGTGTCCTGGGCACCGTGGGGCAGATCCAAGGTTGCCCCACCGACGATGGTGACGGCGGAGGTGTCGGCGAGGAAGGCGGAGCCGAGCGAGAGCGTGCCGCCATTGACCGCGGTTTCGCCGCTGTAGCTGTTGGTGCCGGTAAGTTGCATTCTGCCGGAACCTTCCTTGATGATGCCAAGGCCGCTGGCGGATTCCGTGATGTTGGAGCTGACCAGCAAGTCGGTCGCGGCCGCACCGTCTTCCACGGTGAAGGTGGAGTTGGTGAAGCTATTATCCGAGCGGAGATTGATGGCGCCGGAAATGGTGGCGGTGTTGGGGCTTTCAGCGGTATTGACGCTGACAAAGTTCCACTGGAACGAGCCGTCCAGAGTGCCGCCGGTCATGTTGACGGTGATTCCCCAGAGAAGGGAACTGTCCGCATTCACAGTGCCGGAGTTGATGGTGAGGGAGTCGAGCTTGGCCCCTCCGTTGGATCCGAAACCGGTCCCGTCACCACCAGGGGGAAGGGTGACCGCTGCGCCTGGGTTCACGGTCAGCGCACCGCGTAGCACGCCATTGCCACCCGCGCCGCCGATGAGTTCTAGTATGCCTTGATCGACGGTGGTGCCGCCGGTGAAGCGGCCCGGAGGACTTTCAACTCGGTGAAGCGTGAGCTTGCCCAGACCTTTCTTGGTGAGCTGGCCGGAGCCATCGCGATCACAGAGGGCGCGTTGGATGCCGATGTCGAAGCCAGCGGTGTTGATGATGGCACCTGCACCCGGCTGGATCCATGCAACACTCCAGCTTTCCCAGCCGTTCATGGTCAGGAAATCCGGGTTGTTCTGAGTGGCGATGATTTCCGTGCCATTGAAGAACACGCCGCTGTTGCTTGACTCCCACACCACCTGGCTGCCCCGGATGGACGGAGTGCGGACGGTTCCGCCATTGAAACGGTAGGCGGTGGACAGGTTGGTCAGGGTGATTCCTCCGGTGAAGGTGACGTCTGCGGCATCCTGAATCGTGAGGGTGTTCCAGTTGGCATTGGCGCTGTAGGAGGCCACGGTCGCCACGGCATTACCTCCGAAGGTCATGTTTCCGCTATTGGTGGTGGCGGCTCCTAGCGTATGAGTGCCACCCGTGACGCTGAGGAGACCACCTTGCGAAGAGACTGGGCCAATCGAGCTGTTCCCACCGCTGATTTCGAGCAGGCCTCCCTGCGTGGTGGTGGTGCCGGTATAGGTATTGTTGCCGGATAGATTCAGCGTGCCGTCGCCGTTTTTGGTGATGCCGCCGGTCGAACCAATTTGGTTATGGAGCTTGCCGCTGTAGTTGAGTTGGCTGCCAGAGCCAACGGTGATGCCGGTGGTGGCGTTCAGGACGGTGTCCACAGAAATACTGGAGGTCGCTGCACCACCGACGGTTACTGATGTGTTTTTGAGATACATGCCGCCCCAGTCTGGACTGGCACCGCTGCCATTGACGGTTCCGCCGTTGAGAAGCAGACCGCTTCGCACGGTATTTCCAGCACCATTGATGGTCCAGGTGCCACCTGCATTCACGGTGATGGTGCCGACATTGCCGCCGTTCCACTCGTTGCCGGTGGTCCAGTCGCTGGCTGAAACCAGCGTGGCACCCGTGTTGATGGTTACCGGGCCGGTGCCGAGGCTGGTGAAGCCACCGTTGTCAGCGGAGCGGCCGTAAATTTCAAGGGTTCCTCCGCTAATCACGGTCCCTGCGGTGAAGGTGTTCACGGGGGTGCCACTCGTGCCGGTGCTGGTGAGTGAAAGCGTGCCGCCACCTTGTTTGATCAAGCCGCCGTTGGTTAGGGACGATATGATAGAAGCGTTGACGTTTGTCTGGACGACCCGAAATGCTCCACCGAGATCGATGGTGCCGCCGGTGAGGCTGTAGTTGCCGGAGCCGGTGGCTTGGAACCACAGGCTTTTCGGAGCGACAGTGCCCGATACGGTCACGGTGCCGGCCGTGCCGCCCGCTCCGAAGATGGCGTCGTTGCCATCAGCCCATGTTGCGACGGCGGCACCGTTCCACCATTTACCGACATCCGTCCAAGTTCCGGAACCATCCACAGGACCGCCGACGCCATCACCGCCGTTCCAAGTCCAAGAGCCGCTGGGTGGAGCGGTGGGTGTGGTGATGGTGGTGGCAAGATAGGGGCGGTAGGTCCCGTTGCCGCTTTCTTTGGAAGCAAAGTGCAGTCCGTTGGTGCTGCCGCTGTTGATGATGATCAGACCTTGGTTCGGGGAGGTGTTGTTCGCCCACTCCTGTGCCAAGGTGGTCACGTCCCAAGTGACCGTCTGTCCGACTCCAGCGTTGGCGGTGGAAGTGGCACGCACGGTGCCATCGTAATCGCCGCCGGCGGTGGCCCATGCGGTGGTGCCGTCGTATCTGTTCCAGGTCACGCCACCTTCGGTCCACGCCTGTGTCAGGCGGTAGGCGTTCATGCTCTCTCCGTTCGGGTTGCCGCCGAAGGTGCCGCTGACAGTCAAGTTGAGATTGGCCGAGCTGATGGTAGCGCCGGCTGGGAGTTGGCTGAAATCGAAGCGAAGCACACTGCGGTCGCGACTATAATAGATGCCGATGTCTCCGCCCGCGCCATCGTTGTTATCCCTGCCCCAATCGACATCGAAGATCCGGGCGTCCGCTGCGGGACTTAGAGGAAAAGTGACGGTATCCGCCGACGCCCCGACGGTGAATGAGGTAAAGGCGAGCGCGGTGGCAACGACGAAGCGGTTACAGGAGCTGGGTTTCATGATGGTATTTTGATGGGTTGGATTGATTTTTAGAAAAAACCGACATTGCTGGGCGGGCGGAGATCTATTCCAGAATTCGTCGGAGGTGATGGATTACCGTGAAATCCGATGAATCAATCGAAGATACGGTAAAAACATACATCACGCCGATGGAATCGCCATGGAATAATCCTTGAGAATTTTAGACTTTTCCAACTGAATCGATCATTCACGTCGTTTCGAGCGTTGGATGGGATGGAGCGGTCTGGCCAATTTATTTTCGCACTAGGCCGGACCATGGCGGTTCCGTGCGCACTTTGCCCTTTGCTCGGGGCAGTCCTTCCACTCGGACGCAGTTTCGATGCACCATGTCGCCTTGCAAGCCGGTTCGATACCGGCAGAGGCGCGGGATGTGGATGGTCTGCGGGATCTCAGATCCAAGCCGAGGCATCGGCGAGTGATTCCACGACGTAATCTGCGCCATGGGCTGCAAGTGCGGCAGCGGAAAATTGTCCTGTGGCAACGGCGAGGCACTTGGCGCCAATGGCGTGGGCGCAAGCGATGTCTTTGGGGGTGTCGCCGATGACGAGGGTTTCGTTCGCTGAGAAATCGCGGCCAGCGAAAGTGCTCGCCCGTTTCAGTGCGATAGGGCCCAGGAGGTTACGATCGGCGTGGTCCGACCCGTAAGCGCCAAAGGCAAAGTATTCCGCCAGTTGGAAATGGCGCATTTTGGTGGCGGCACCTGCTGCGGTGTTTCCGGTGAGCAAGCCAAGGGTGATTCCGGGGCGGGAGCTTAACTCATCGAGAATGGTTTGAACGCCATGGTAAACGCGTCCGGGAAAATTGCCATAGGTAAGATTCCACGCGAGGCGCTGATGATAGACTTGGAAATAAGCTTCGATCCGCTCGTCGGTAGGTTCGATTTCAAAATAGGCATGGATGTTGGCAATGAGTCCAAGATCCGTGCTGCCGGCCAGATCGAGGTCCGGCCCCGCGTGTCCGAATACCTCCCGGGTCGCCTCGGTCAGGGCAGTCATTCCCGCCCCACCTGTATCCACGAGGGTGCCGTCGATGTCGAATAGATAGAGCATGGAAGGAAAGCCCGGAAATTGAAGCGGACCTGGGATGGGAAATCTTCCCGAGGTGAGTCAAGATGGCCTTGAGACCCCGGGAAAATCCGTGCTAATTGATGTCTTTGTCAGCCTCGACTGGTGCGGATGAATTCACCTCGCCGATGGCCTCATCGGGAACGAAATCATCGTCTGGGATCTCTTCGTCGAGGGCGTCGTCGGTTTCGAAGTCGTCCTCTTCCATGAGCTCGCCGTGGAAGAGGTGGAATTTCCGCTTGCGTTGGTGGGCGGGGAGGGGTGAGAGGATCATGGCGACGGCTCGGCCGTTGAGCCGCGGTGGCTGGTCCACCTGAGCCATGGTTTTGAGGTCCTCAATGATGCGGTTGAGAACCACGAAACCGAGGTCCTTGTGCGCGTTTTCGCGGCCACGGAACTGGAGCACGAAGCGGCATTTGTGATTCCCTTCGAGAAATCCCTCGGCACGTCCCAACTTGATATTGTAGTCGTGCTGGCCGGTTCCTACCCGGAACTTCACTTCCTTCATGCGGGTAGCGCTTTTTGACTTCTGCTTTTTCAGCTTGGCCTGCTCGTATTTGTATTTCCCGTAATCGACGATCTTGCAGACCGGTGGGTCTACTTGTCCTGCGATTTCGACGAGGTCGAGTCCGAGCGATTGGGCCTTGGCGAGGGCGTCGCGCGAGCTCATGACGCCCAGCTGTTCGCCGGTGGCCATGACGACGCGGACTCTCGGGGCGCGGATTCGGTCGTTAATCCGCGTCATATCGCGGAAACGACCCCTATTTGGATCTCTTTGTGGCTTAGCGATGGTTTTGTCCTCCGGTGAGTAGATGCGACACACCGCTGCGCGAACGGACGAAGCCGGCGCACGAGGCTGGTGCGAAGAGGGGTTTGGAACGTAAGACCATGTGTCGGATCATAGATCGGATACAAACGGTAGCGACCTATTTGGGAGATAGGTTACGCGGTCAAAATTGAATCGTTCCAAGAAAATCATTGAGCGGCGGGTGCCGTGAGTCTGAGCTTGTCAAGGAGTGGAACAATCAAATTGCCCACCTCACAGAGAGTGCTTGCGAAAGGGGATTACTCAAAAGCTCTCACGAGCGCAAGTCTCTTTTTTACGGGGTTGGATTTTCTCTGCGGAGATGAGTCTGTCATTCGAGCCGTGGTTCGGGTCGTTGAAGGGCAGGGGGAGAAAGCCGATAAGCACAACTAGCCGGTGGGACAACTCTGTCGCTGCCATCTGGATGACTCACGGGTGTTGATTTGTAGGGTTGCCAAAGTGAGCTGGCACATCTAGACTGGCTGGGAGGCAGCGCGTCCAACTCAATGGCGGCTGCGTAATTTGCAAACCTGGAACTGTTGTGGGATTTTTGGATGCCATCAAACGCTGGCGCTTGGCCCAGTTGGGACTTTCGTCGGGAAAGAAACGTCGAGTGCACAGCGAGAATGCGGTGGTGCTCGCGCTCGAGGATAGTTTCTGGGTGAAGCTCGCCCTTTACGCGACGTTTGCCGTCGCTACCGGAGTCATGGTGCTCAAGGCCTCGCCGAACACGTCCTTCGCAGATGATCCGCTGAAGGGGGCGTTGTTCGGATTCATCATCGCGGTGACTGCCGTGGTTCTGTTTCAAGTGAGTTTGCAGAGCCGCTGTCGCAGGAACAGCCGCGTGGTGTTGGTGCTGGGCGGGGTGTTGCTTCATCTGGTGATGGTGCGTGCGGTGATGGGCTTGGTCGAAGTCGGCACGATCCCGGAGGTGTTCCGATTCTTCGTGGTCCCCTTCGCCCTGGCTCCGATGTTGCATGGAATTCTGTTAGGTAGGGCGGTTGCCTCCTTTTCAGCGGTGTATGTCACCTTGATCGGCTGCCTGATCGTTCCGAAGCCGGACAGCCTGAATTATATGCTTTTCAGTCTGGTTGCCGGATTGATCAGTGTGTTGCTTGCATATCAGGTGCGGAAAAGGCTGCAATTGTTGCAGTCGGGAATTTATGTGGGAGCGGTGACGCTGGTGGTTGGAATTGTTCTGGGTCGCTTGAGTCTCTCAGGGTGTTTCGGCCCTGACGCGATGGAGAACCTGCGCCTTCTCGGGGTGGGAGGTGCGGCGGCATTTGGAACGGCGGTGATGACCGCGCTGCTCATCAGCGGACTGCTGCCTTTTTTCGAGGGCGCCTTCAATCTAACAACTGATATCAGCTGGCTGGAGTTGAGCGACTTGAATCATAAACTGCTCCGCCAGATGCAGCTTGAAGCACCGGGCACCTTCCATCACAGCTTGGTGGTGGCTGCGCTCGCGGAAGCGGCGGCGGAGAAGATTGGTGCGAACGCGCCGATGTGCCGGGTGTGTTCCTACTTTCACGATGTTGGCAAGCTGCGGAAGCCGGGGTATTTCATCGAGAATCAGCATGAGGGAATGGAGAATCCTCACAATCCCCTGACGCCGACCATGAGTTCGTTGATCATCGTGGCCCACGTCAAGGATGGCATCGACCTTGCGGTGAAACACAAGCTCAACCCGCGGATCATCGATGTGATTCAGGAGCATCATGGTGACTCGCTGGTTTACTATTTCTACAGGCGTGCCCAGGAGCAGAAGAAGGCTGAAATGGAGAAGGTGGATAAGCGTTTGGAAAATCCGGAGGATCTACCCGCAGTGGATGAGAAGAGCTTTCGTTACCCGGGGCCGCGTGCGAGTTCGCGTGAGAGCGGGATCATCGCCTTGGCCGATACGATCGAAAGCGCATCGCGGTCGCTTAAGAAACCCACTCCCGCGAAGATTCGTGCGATGGTGGATGAACTGGTGCGAGCCAAAATCAATGACGGCCAGCTGGATGATTGCCCATTGACGCTTCGCGAGCTCGCGATCGTGAAGGACAGCTTTGCAGGCACCTTGCGGAGTATGCTGCACAGTCGGATTGACTACCCGAAAGGGGACGAGCCGGTGACCTCGGCAACGAAGCGACTGGCAAACGATGCCAGCCACGGTGGCCGGGTCATCCCCATGCCGAAGCGCGCCTGAGCACCTTCTTTCTATCAAATCATGTCGCTGGAAGTCATTATCGGTAACAATCAGGAGGCGACGGAGATTCGCGAGTCCTGGCTCACTGCGTTTGAGATCGTCTCGCAGGAGGCTGCAAGGCTGGCCCTAGTCCATGCCAGCGAGGAGGACTCGCCCTTGTCTTTATTGGCGACCTTGGAAATCGCAATCGTGGATGATGCCACCAGTGATCAGGTGCACCGGGATTTCATGGATATCGAGGGGCCTACGGATGTGATTACGTTCCATCATGGTGAGATCGTCATCGGTGCCGAGGTGGCCGAGCGGCAGGCAGCGGAGTATGATGAGCCGCTGGCGCGGGAGATCCTGCGCTATATCGTGCACGGCTTGCTGCACCTCGCGGGGCACGAAGACGCGGAGCCTGATGAGCGCGCGAAAATGGAGGCTGCCCAGGAAGCGATCGTCGCCCAATTGTGGACGGCGGATTTACGCGAACGCTTGAACGCTTGAGGTCACTTTACCTAACGACTTCAGTGCCGACTCCGCCATCGGTGAAGATTTCTAGCAGCAGTGCGTGGGGGAGGCGGCCATCTACGAAGTGGACCTTGCGAACCCCGGCGTTCAAGGCATCGACCGCGCTGCGGATTTTAGGAATCATGCCGCCTGAGATGGTGCCATCCGCGATCATGGCGTCGGCTTCCTGACGGGTAACGGACTTGATCAGAGTCGAGGGGTCTTTGGGGTCGGAGAGCAGTCCGGGGACGTCGGACAGGTAGACCAGTTTGGCAACGCGCAGTTCTTTGGCGAGGGCGGCAGCTGCTAGATCAGCGTTGATGTTGAGCGGGCGCCCGGTCGCCAGTTCTGCGGCGAGCGGTGAGATGACCGGGACGATGCCGGCGTTGTGGGCGGCATCCATGTGCGCCATTTGGCAGCCGACGACTTCGCCGACGCGACCGATGTCGATGCGTTTTCCCTCGGGATCGGTGCCTTTGATTTTCTCGCCGAGGAAGACGTCATTGCCAGGGATGCCTACCGCTTTGCCACCGAAGTTGCGGATCATGCGGACGAGGTTCGGGTTGATTTCCTCGGATAGAACCCGTGCGACGATGTCGATGGCTTCGTCTGTGGTGACGCGGAAGCCGCCGACGAATTTTGCTTCGAGTCCGGCAGCTTCCATGGCTGCGGAAATGGCTTTACCTCCACCGTGGACGACGATGGGGTTGATGCCAGCGACTTCGAGGAAGACGATGTCACGCATCACCTTGGC
Organism: uncultured Verrucomicrobiota bacterium; assembly: GCA_937867415.1. Classification (GTDB taxonomy): domain Bacteria; phylum Verrucomicrobiota; class Verrucomicrobiia; order Verrucomicrobiales; family Akkermansiaceae; genus Luteolibacter. The sequence continues at coordinate 13,760 of CALMKO010000214.1, forward strand.
CACGAGGTCCGGGTCCTCCATGGCCGAGCCGCCCATTTTGATCAGGAAGGTTTTCCCGCGGAACGCTTGCAGGTAGGGAAGGGCTTCAATGAGCGAGTTGGCTTTTTCAATCGGGTCCATGTGAGGAATCAGTGGCTGGTTTCTTGGTTCGTGAGGCGCGGGGAGTGGCGGTCTTGGTGGAGGCGGTCTTGGTGGCGGCGGTTTTTTGGGCGACTTTTTTGGCGGTTTTTTTAGCGCCTGCTTTTTTGGCGAGTGCTCGTTTTGCCTTGCTGGGTGTGGGTGCGGGCTCTGGCGGTAAAGAGGATTCGGGGAGAGGATCTTCCTCTTTCATGGGCTCTTCGACAATCACCAATGCTGGTCCGGGAACTGTGGGGCGTGCGAGGGTTCTCAGCAAGCGCGTGCTGGAAATCGCGACGAGCAAGGCAAGTCCTGGCAGCCAGATGGAGGCCATTCCCAACGCAATCCATGGTGCGGCGAGGCAAAGACCGCTGAGGAACCACACGCTGGGATTGAGCAGGTGGTTCGGCACCAGCCCAAGAATTGAAATCGCCACCATCAATGACAGCAGTTCAACCATCCATGGCAATCTCGGATACGTCGTCTCGTTTGCCAGACCTTGATCCGAGGCGATCGTGGAAATCAGGGTTGATAGCGTCATCGAGAACCTCCTGGTGGCTGGCTCAAGATTGGTGCGGTCATCCCGTAGAATGATGGTGTCCGGTGACTCGGTCGGGAAAAGACTTTCATCCCCATCGACCACCGACTCGGCGGGGATTGCCAGAGATGAGCCGGATTTCTTCATGGGTAGTGAAAGGCGGCCATAGGAATCGATTGGGATGATCCGCCCGGTAGCGCCGAGTTTGACCGACTCCCCCAGCTTGATCACCACGTCGGAGACAGGACAATTCAGGCGCTGTAGAACAGCGAGAAGGGGGAATGAAAAAACCACCCGATCCTCCCACTTTGCGATCAATGGAGTCAGATTCTGGGGATTCTCCGAGTCTAACACCGAGAATCCCGCGATGGTGTTCTCCCCGCCGAGGATGACGCCTGGGAGGGGGATGCGATTTACAATCGGCAAAAGCGCAGCATCACCATCGATGTCGGTGGTAGGAATCGAGCCCCGGCGGAATGCGGGAGGCATGGTCGAGGAGACCGCGCCCCTCGACAAGGGGGCGGCTACCACCATGGAGTCGAAGCCCGCCATGGCCTTCTCGAGTGCGGCGAGGCCGATGGGATCCGCCTCCTCCCATGCCAGCACGACGGCGGTGGCGGCCTTGGTTTTGCCCAGGCGCTTGAAGTTTTTCAGGATGACGGCGAGATCGATGGGGGCATGGGGTGAGCTTTGGAAAAAGCCATCGGGATCGTCCTCAAGAGAGACGACCAAAGGGGCTTGTTTCGGGTCAGCATGTGCGGCGGATGAGAATACCTTGAGCCGCCATGGGTCGACGTGGCTTCCTTGACCGGACACGAACCAAGGGGGATTGAAAAAGCCTCCGGCCACGGCTGTGAAAGCCGCTCGGTCCAGCGTTGACCCCGGGAGCCATTTCCATGCGGCGAGGGTCATTGTTGCCGACGCAAGCAGGACGATGAGCCGACGTTGGAAAATGCCGTTCACGGATGCAGTTTGCGAATCTCCGCGAGGACGGGGGCCAGCGGTGCCTCCAGCGCGGTTCCTGCTGTGACCTCGCCGAGGAGTCGGCCAGCGACGGCGATGTAGGGCCGATACCATTCGTCGCCGCGATTTTTGACGATATTTCCGTAGGCTCCAAGGGCTTGCATGAGGCGTTGGGCGGCGCACTCATGGAACAGGGTCTCCAGCGGTCTTTCATCGGCGATTTCCTCCCACAAAGCAAGAAGTTGCTCGCGCTCGGCAGGGCTGTGATCGAGGTAGGGATCAAAGATGAGCGATGCCAAATCGTATTCCTGGCGTCCCCGGCGGAGCCCTTGGAAGTCGATGAGCCACACCTGGTCATCCTTGATGAGTAGATTCTGCGATTGGAAATCCCGGTGCACGAGATGCCGTGCCACGGTTCCGAGGCGGTCTGCGAGGTCTTTGAAAACCGGATTCGCACGCAGTGGGCCCGCATCCATGCCGAGAAAGTCCTCCACCATGAACTCGAAAAAGTATTCCTGTTCCCAGCCGTAAAGTGCCGCGTCAAACGGTGGCATCAGATGAAAATCCTTGGCCGGTTTGGCGTAGAACAACTTGTCCACCTGCTCAAAAGCCGAGCGGTAAAGTGGCAGCCGCTCGGCAAATGGACGGTCCTTGAGCGAGTGCAGATCCACATCTCCCAAATCCTCGACCAGCACCACGCGATGTCTTGCGCGTTCGTGGATGATCGCAGGCACGCGTAGTTTCGCCTGTTTGAGAAAGTGGGCCACGGGAATGAACTGAGAGTTGTCCTCGCGTTCCTCATTCCAATGGATCCCGATGAACGGCTCATGATTCGGCGTCTTCACCCGCACGATCGTCCGGCCCGAGGCACCGCGTTTGATCGGCAAGAGGGTGATTTTTACGGTCGGGTCCACACCCAGATACTGACGTGCGGTGGAAAGAATCGCTTCGGTTGGCATGGGCGCGCGCAGACTAACGTGAAAAAAGGACGTTCTGCCAAGTGAAATTCGATTCCATCATTCGTGGTGGTAGAACCAAAGCGCGACCAGAAGGCCGATTCCGATGCCCCAGAGCAGCCAGGCATTCGTGAAAAAATACGGGTAAACCATCAATAAAACCCCGATGGCGCGCGGCTGCCAGAGATCCAGCCGGCGTCCATACATGAACGCCCCGGAGCCAAGCGTCCCGAAAATGAAGCCTGCCAACAGATTGTAAGGATCTAAACTGAAATCCATTTAATTAAGGAGACTTAACGAATCCCCCAACCAAAAACCAGCCCAAGTTTCGGAAACGGATCAATACCGCATCACCCGCGACAGGAAGCGCTGGCAGAGTGGCGAGCGGGATGCGCCGAATAAATCGGCTGGCGGTCCCATTTCCTCGATTTTTCCGCCCGCCACGAAGGCGACCTGATCGGCCACGGCGCGGGCGAAACCCATTTCGTGGGTGCTCAGGATGATGTCCTGGCCAGCCTCCGCGAGTTCCTGGATCAGCTCTAACACTTCCGCCGTCATTTCCGGGTCCAGCGCGGATGTGGGTTCGTCGAGAAACAGCACCTCGGGCTTGCGGGCCACCGCCCGGGCGATGCCGACCCGCTGTTGCTGCCCGCCGGACAATTGCGCCGGCAGCTTGTCGGCATGGTCCAGCAGGCTGAAGCGTGCCAGTGCCTGAGTGGCCATCTCGGTGGCCTCGGCGGGTGGATGGCCATGGACCTTTTCTAACGGAAGTTCGATATTCCGCCGCGCGGTAAGGTGCGGAAACAGATTGAACTGCTGAAAGAGAAATCCGTTCCTCCGTCGATACGCCTGAAGCGCTTGCTCGTCCACGCCCAATCTCCGGCCGTTGATGACCACGCTGCCCTCATCGGGAACTTCCAAGCCGCCGAGCATCCGCAACAAGGTGCTCTTGCCGCCGCCGGACGGGCCGATCAAGACCAGCACCCGAGCCGCCTCCACGAAAAGCGAGAGCCCGTCTGCCGCCCGGGTCTTGCCGTAGCATTTGATCAATCCGGTAACTTCAAGTTTCATGGCGGAAGCGTGTTTCTAACCAATGCGCCAACCACGCGACGGGCAAGGTGAGTAATAGATAGCCAACCGCGAGCGGCACATAACCTTCCAGCCCGGCATAGGAGCGGGAAATAAAGTTTTTCGTGTTATAGAAATACTCCGCCACGCCGATGACATTCAGCAGCGAGGAATCTTTAATCAGTGAGACGAACAGCCCCGCCATCGCCGGCAACACCCGGCGTAGCGCCTGAGGGAAGATCACATAGCGGTAAACCTGAACCCGGCTGAATCCCACCGCCCGGGCGGATTCCCACTGCGTCCGGGGAATGCTATCCACACCGCCGCGCAGGATCTCTCCCAGATACGCTCCTTCAAAGACCGACAGCAACAAGATCCCGATGATCAACTTGTCATCAAATCCATGCTCGCCCAATGGCCGCGCCATCAACGGCGCGAAAATTACGAAGTATCCGAACAACAAATGCACCAACAGCGGCGTATCCCTCACGAATTCGAGAAAAGCCCGGCACGTCCAGCGCACGACCACCCACGGCGAACGCTGGCCAAGCATGAATAGCAGCCCGCAGAAAATGCTCCCGATCAAGGCCGCGATCGAGATCCCCAATGTCATCAGCCAGCCGCGCCAGAGGGTCTCGCGGTATTCCCACGCCTTGCTCCAGTCCGTCTGCGCGCCTAATAGCGCGAACACAGTGGTGCACAACCCGCCGAATACCACCACTAGTAAAATGGCGATGATCCCGTTGGCGAGAAGATGGCGGCGATGCATGGGAAATAAATGGATATTACCTCAGAATGAACGGAATCCCGGCGTCCTCCAGGAACTTCTTCTCCTTCTTTAAATACTGCTCACCGAGTTTTCCAAAACCATCTTGTTTGCGGAAATCTTCGAGAAATGCATTCACTTGCTCTAACAGACCTTCATTGCCCTTGGCGATTCCGATGGCCCAGGACTCTTCCACGAAAGGTTTCAGCAACCCGCGGGTCGTTCCACGGTTGGCCTCGGCGTATTGATAGATACTCAGTTGATCGTAGATAAAGGCATCCGCGCGACCTTGCGCGACTTCGAGCACGCAGGCGGTTTGATCTTCAAACACGACCCGCTTCGCGCCGGGTAGGTTTTTGATCGCCCAGGTTTCCCCGGTGGTGCTGGCCTTGGCGGTGACGGTGCGACCGGGGGATTTCAGGTCGCTGATCGATTGGATCTCGGAATCCTTTCCCACCAACAAAGCCAGGCCGGTAAAGGCATAGGGCTCCGAAAACTGGATCGACTGCCGGCGCTCATCGGTCGCCGTCATCGATGAAAGGATCAAATCCACATTTCCCGTCTTGAGTGCCGGAATGAGGCCGGAGAACTCCATGGGGACGATCTTCAAGGGTCGTGCGAGTTTCTGGGCGAGAGCCTCCGCCAGCCGCACGCTGACGCCGTCGGGAGTGCCCGATTGATCCTGCATTTCGAAAGGCGGGTAGCTGAGATCCATGCCCACGCGCAGGACCGGACCTTTCCCCGGGCTGGGGCTTTTCTCCCCGCAGCCGCACAGGGCGGCGATGACTGAGGCGAAGATCATGAGTGAGAGGCGGTGCAGCATTGCTGGAGCATAGCGCGATCCATGCCGCGCGGAAGCCCCGAGTTTGAAAGTTCACTCCCGACGGGCAAATCTATTTCATTCGGCCTCAATCCTGTCTTGCAGCCAGCGCTGCGGCCTGCTTCCCTTCGCCCCCAACCTTCTCAACTATGGCCAATAAAGATGTCACCGATCCCGCCCGCATGGAAAAAATCGTGTCGCTGTGCAAACGCCGCGGCTTCATTTTTCAAGCCGGAGAAATCTACGGCGGCCTCAACGGATGCTGGGACTACGGCCCGCTCGGCGCGGAGTTGAAGCGGAATCTCAAGGAATTCTGGTGGCGGAAAACCGTCCAGGAACGCGATGACGTGCTCGGGATGGACGGTGCGATTTTGACGATGGAACAGGTGCTCGTTTCATCCGGCCATGTCGGCGGTTTCTCGGATCCGATGTGTGATTGCCTGCTTTCCAAAGCCCGTCTGCGGGCGGATCAGATTCCTGCCCAGGATGGCACCGCGGTTTATTTCACGGGCGCGAAGCATCCTGGCACCAATTGGAGCATCGACCGCGGGTTCGCGGTGCTGGTCGCCACGGGTAAGGACCCCTTGGAGTCCCACAAGGTGGCACGGAAATTCTACGGCGCGCTCATGCCGGATCAAAAAATCTCTCCCAAGGAGCTCGAGCTCATCGAAGAGCGCCGGGAGGAAGTCGTGGGCACCACCCAGTTCAACCCGGAAAACGGCTCACTCCTCACCGAGCCTCGCCAGTTTAACCTGATGCTGCAAACCAACTTCGGCGCCACCGGCGATCAAATCGCCTATCTCCGCCCGGAGACCGCTCAGTCGATTTTCTGCCAATACAAAAACGTCCTCGACTCGAACCGCGTGAAGCTCCCCTTCGGCATCGCGCAGTGCGGGAAATCCTTCCGCAACGAGATCAACCCGCGGAACTTCACTTTCCGCTCGCGCGAGTTCGAGCAAATGGAGATCGAATACTTCTGCCACCCGGACGACGGCCTGCGCCTCACCGATGAGTGGCTGGAAGAGCGGCTCAAGTTCTATGGTGAAATCGGTATCCCGCGTGAGAAACTCCACATCCTCGATATCCCGGATGGTGAGCGCGCGTTCTACTCGAAAAAAACTTACGATATCGAATACGAGTTCCCGTTCGGGGTTCAGGAGTTGGAGGGGGTCGCTTACCGCACGGACTACGATCTGGGCGTGCATGAAAAGGGATCCGGCAAATCGCAGCTTTATTTCGATGAAGAGACGAAGGAGAAATTCCTGCCGCACGTCGTCGAGCCCTCCGCCGGTTGCGATCGCACCGTGCTGGCCCTGATTTGTGAAGCGTTTGACGAGGAGGTGCTGACGGACGAAAAGGGCAAGGAGGACCTCCGCACCGTGCTGCGTTTCGTCCCCCGCATGGCTCCCATCAAGGTGGGGATTTTCCCCTTGCTGAAAAAGAACGAGGAACAAGTCCGCATCTGCAAGGAAATCCAGAAGACCCTCCAGCCTTGGATGACGGTCTTTTACGACGACGGCGGAGCTCTGGGGCGCCGCTACCGCCGCCAGGACGAGGTCGGCACGCCCTTCTGTGTCACCGTGGATTTCGAAACGCTTGGCGAGCAGGGCGATGAATTGAAAGACACCGTCACCATCCGCCACCGGGACTCGATGGAGCAGGAGCGCCTCCCGATCAGCGGACTGCTTGCATGGTTGTTAGAGCGGGTGCGGTGACGTTTCCGTCACCGGCGGTTGCTGGCGGATGAGAGCTCCTCGGGTGAGTCTTACACCTCACCCATGGAGTTATTCTTGATTGATGCGATCGGCCCGTTCTTCCGGGGCTATGTGCGGAGCCGGGTGAATTGGTCGAAGATTCCCTTCATGCATCTGGTGGATGCCAGCCCGGAGGACTGGCTGGCCATCGAGGGCGAGCTGCGCGGCTTCGCCCGGCAGGTCTCAGCACAAGGATACAACGCGGTCACTCTGGATGATCTGGCGCACCTTGCGCCCCATCCGCTGCATGAGCCGGAGGTGGCCGACAGGATCGCTTTGTTAAGGGGGAAATTCACCCGCTTCTTCGACATCCTCAATCTGGAATTCAATCTGAAGGTATATCTAACAACGGATGTGCTGCCGTTGACACCCGCGCTTGCGCTGGCGCTTGGCGATCATCCCGCGGAGTTGGAATGTTACTACGTCGGGTTGGTCCGCGGGATTCTGAATGATTTCCCCCAGCTCGCCGGCTTGATCCTACGAGTCGGGGAAAGCGATGGAAATGACGTAACGGACCCGATCCGGACGCGCTTGCATCTGCGCAACGCGGGCGAGGCGAATCGGCTGCTGCGCGCCTTGCTGCCCGAGTTCGAAAAACGCGGCAAGGATCTGATTTTTCGGACCTGGACGGTGGGCGCCCACCGGATCGGGGACCTGATCTGGCACCGCGGGACGCTCGAGAAAACGCTGGATGGAATCCACTCGCCGAACCTCATCGTCTCGATGAAGCACGGCGAGAGTGACTTTTTTCGGTTTTTGCCATTGAACCGCGCCTTTTTCGGGGTGAAGCAGAGGAAGATGTTAGAGCTACAGGCGCGCCGGGAATATGAAGGAGCGGGGGAGTATCCATCGTTCATCGGCTGGGATTGCGAGCGCTTTGCCAAGGATCTCGCGCGGGTGGAGAACATGGCTGGAATTTCCGTGTGGTGCCAGACGGGTGGCTGGCATCGCTTTCACCGGCGGGCTTTTCTGGAGCAGGATGGGCGGGATCTCTGGATTCGTCTGAATGCCGCCGCCGCCATCGCGGTTTTCAAATACCGGAGAGCTCCGGCCACGGCCTTGGATTCGGCCTTCGGTTCCGAGCGGGCACAGGCGGCGCTTGAATTGTTAGTCCATGCGGACACCGTGATCCGGGAGATCTACTATATCGGTGAGTTTGCCCGCCAGAAGTTGTTCTTCAGGCGGGTGAGGGTTCCGCCGTTGCTGCATGTTTACTGGGATTCTCTTTTCATCAATCATGGGGTGCGGAAGATCATGGGGCAGTTTGTGACCGATCCTCAAGAGGCCGTGGCAGCTGGCGAGCGGGCAGGGCTGTTGTTCCCGAGGATGATCGTTCTGGCGCGCGAGGCGGAGCTTCCGGTCGAGGATATCGAGCACATGAGGGATTCTTTCGGGCTTATTCTGTTAGCGAGGCGCTATTATTTTCTACCGTTTGATGAGGCGCTGGTCGCGCAAATCAAGGAGGCCAAGGCGGCCTATAAATTGAACTGGCCCAAGGACGGGCGGGCGCGTTACCGGATCAAGGTATCATTTGAACCCTTCCCCTTGAAAAGACGCACCCTCTCGCTCGCCTCGCGGTTGTTGTTACGCCGCAAGCGGGGGTATCGCTGGGTGGACCGCGTGTTTACTCTCTATCTTGCAGGTTTTGCCTACCGTCTGTTACGCCGGCGTGATCCCGGTAACATGCCGAAATTCCTCCGCAAGTCCGCGATGGGGGTTGATACCTTGTTCAAGTAGGATCAGGCCAGGCAGGCAGTGGAGCTTGTTAGCTCGAGGGCTTCCATGAACTCATCATACTTGATCAGCTCCATCCTGCCGTCGTTGTGCTCAATGATGGCTGTCAGACTTTCGACCCAGTCGCCGGAGTTGAGGTAATGGATTTCTCCGACTTGTTTGTCTTCCGGGGTGTGGATGTGCCCGCAGATGATGCCGTCGCACTTGCGGTGACGCGCGAGTTCCTGAAGCAACTCCTCGTAGCGGTCCACAAAGCTAACCGCTGACTTGACCTTGGCCTTCACCCGTTTGCTCAAGGAGAAGTATTCCTTGCCCCGCCAAGCGCGGTAGTGGTTGTAGAGGCGGTTCACCCGCAGCAGGGTATCATAGCCGACCGCAC
>CALMKO010000215.1 GCA_937867415.1 uncultured Verrucomicrobiota bacterium
CACCCTGGGCCGTCATTTGTTAAGATATCTTAAATTTTGTCGCGTAGTGTGATTTCTCCACAACACCAGTAGGATACGATCCACAGCAGCTTGTCAGCCCTGATCTGTAAAATCAAGAAATATTCAGTAGGGCGTTACGTTTGGCTCTCACTGCGGAAATATGCAAAGATGGAGTGCTTAAGAAGGGTGTTTGTGCATTCCTCTACTCGCATCCTTGATCTCCATTAACTATCCTCTTTAATTCGATGAAACCCCGTTCAACTCAAAGCCCGGTCGCCTGCGGAAAGAATAAGGGCTTCGCGCTTGTTGTCACCCTGTCGCTGATGATCCTGCTGACCATCCTTGCTATCGGCCTACTTTCGTTGAGTAGCATCAGCCTACGCAGTTCTGCGGCCCAAAGTGCGCAGTCCACCGCGCGGGCAAATGCCCGGATGGCATTGATGATTGCGATCGGGGAATTACAGAAGTCGACGGGCCCCGATCAACGTGTCACATTGACATCAGGCCTAACATCGGGTGCTGGATCCGCGAATCCGAGCTGGACCGGTGCGGTCGATGTCAGTCCCGCCACCCTGCCCCCCGATGCCAAGGCTTCCAAAATCAACTGGCTTGTGAGCGGCGAAGTTCCAGATCCCGCCAGGATCTTGACGAAATCCACCCAACTCAATCAAGGAAATGCGCTCAGGCTCGGCACATTCAATACCTCTCCCACGGCGACCACCGAACTGCTTGCCCCCTTGGTCAATGTCACTCAGGGAAGCAATAGGGGCCGCTACGCCTGGTGGATTGGTGACGAGGGCACCAAAGCCCGGGTGGATCTCGCCAAGCCGAAAATCACTCCCACCACGGATCGCGACCGCCTGGCCCAATCGCAATCACCACTCGAAGGCGGTTTTGCAAAGCTTGGAAGCAATTGGTCCGGCTTAGCTCCCTCTCCGGATGGAACGATTGATAAGGCAACTTTGATTTCTTTGCAGACAGCATCCCTAGCCACAGCCAATAGGATGCTTGCAACCGAGTATTTCAATGATGTTACTTCCGGAGGCTATGGTTTGCCAGTCAACGTTGTCACCGGCGGCATGAAAGCGGATCTCTCTCTCATTTTTGACACCTCCCAACTCACTAGGAAATTCGGGCAAGTTTACTTTGGTGTCACTCCAACCAGAACCACCGTGAACGGTGCTCCGGTCTATCGATTTGGGGTCAATACTCCCACCAAGTTTTACCTCAGTGACGCGATCAGTAGAAGCGGCAGCGTGCTAGCGGGGCCGAACTTTGGAAATCTCTGGAACTACGCCATGCACTGGCAACGAGTTAACGGACAACAAGTACCTCTGCTTGGTGCGGATCCACTGGTGGAGTCGGACCTGCGATTCAGAACATGGCTTCCCTACACTAGGCATGACCAAGGTAACTTCCGTCGAGATGTGCAGCAAACTAACAGCCCGGTCACCCCCGTGCTCTCGCTTTTTCAAATGGGCTTCCGTCTGAATTCGGAACTCCTTCCACCAACGAATCCACCCACGCCAACGCCTATGTATAAGGCACAAGTCGGTATCCAGCCGGTGGTAGGACTCTGGAACCCATATAACATAAGTATTCGCGCCGCTAGCTATAGTTTCGACTGGGCACTCTATCCATATCTTCGCTTCAATTACGCCAGACCCACTGGCACAGGAGGCTTTACTGATGGCCGGCTTACGAGGCTCTGGCTTCGCGAAGAGTGGACGACAGGTAGTAGTGTTCTGCCGACTCCTGAAGCTTCTGGCACAGGTAGATGGCTGCGACTTGAAACTCCGCCCATCGATCTTCAGCCTGGCGAGTTTAGGCTTTTTTCTGTTTTGGACCGAGTTCAAATGCGCGCGGGACAGACCTACACACTTAGACCAGGCTGGAGCGAAAAGGGCTCCTTCATTGTCGATCTGAAAGACGAAGCGGGCAATACTCGCTTGGTGCCTGCTGGATACCGTGCTTGGTTCGGCGACATCGTTCTGCAGGATACACAAAGTAATGATATTAGAACGAAGTTTCCCTCGCTAGACTTGCTCCGTGCTTCCTCATCTTGGTTTACACTAAAATCTGGCAACGATATACTGTTGAGATCAACTGAGATTTGGAGCGGTGGTTCCGATCCGTCGGCGAATGCTCCATTTAGAGTACCAGAGCCAGTTGTTTCAGGTTTCATGGGCGGTCCACTCAATACAGCTAAAACCACTTATCGCATTGAAGATTTGGCCGGTGACAGAGTGACACCCAACATCGCCACCTGGTCTTTCTTCCTCCGCACGACCAACCAGATCGAAGCGCCCGACGAGAATCAGCGATTGAGAGGTTGGACAGATTCGAATCCGCGTGCGCTTGTGAGCAATTCGTTGTGGGATGGATCGAGAGTCTCCAGCGGGGGGGCAACAGGTTGGCATACTGCGTCGCCCTGGGTGGGGGCATGGAATGCGCCAGGTAAGCCCCGAGTGGTGGGAGATGGTCGGGGCGGCAACCGTGGTCTTTTGAGCGAAGCTGGGTCCGCTCCCTCCGAGCCGGAAGCGAATCCCGCCGGAGGCAGATACCAGGGCTTCGGTGGTGCGGCCAACACCTTGGCTGGAGGCAGGACTCACGTGATCACTTATGATGTGCCGCGCTCGCCGCTGGTTTCCCTCGGCCAGTTCCAGCACGCTCAGCTTGCCCGCTACAATTTCGAGCCGGGTTTCGTGGTCGGAAATTCCTACGCCAATCCAAGGATCCCGCTTGGAGCCACCAGTAATCCGAACTTCAACGGTATCAATGGATTCAATGTCACCGATGTCTCGTATGATATCAATAAAAGGCTGTGGGACGCCTATTTCTTTTCCACTCTAGGCTTGGACTACATCGGTGGTTCCGGATCCTCATTCGACTCGTTTTTTGATATCAGAAAGCTTTCGTCCGGGGAAAGCAACCTCCCCAATCCGCGTATGGTGTTCGCACCTCTCCCAGGCGATGCAAAAATCGACGAGATACTATCCGATGGCATGGATCGCGCGCCGGAGGCAATCGCCGCGCGGATCCAAGTAAAAGGTGCGTTCAACGTGAACTCGACTTCTAAAGTCGCCTGGAAAGCAGTGCTCTCCTCTATGGGGGCGTCCGAACTGCCCGTGATCAATCCGCAAACCGGGGCGGCCTCATGGCAAAACCCAGGCGGGATACGCTTCAATCGATTTGGACACGTCGTTACTGATAGAGCTTATGAAAGGGGGGGGGCGGGAGACGACGATCCTTTCTGGCAGGGCTGGCGCAACCTTTCGGACAACGAACTGGATCAGCTCGCCGAGCAGATCGTCACCGAAGTAAGGGAGCGCGGGCCGTTTCGTTCAATGGCGGAATTCGTAAACCGTAACCCGAGTGCCACTAACACCCAACACCAGCTCAAAGGTGCCCTACAAGCGGCTCTGGATCGCACCATCAATACAGGTTTGCCCAGCACGGTTGGAAACGCCGCCGTTCAACCCCCCGGTGCGCAGTTCTCTGCTGCTGTGACCAATGAGAACCAGTCTGTCGGAAGTGCATCCTATCTGATGCAGGGCGATGTGCTCCAGTCGCTTGCGCCGATCCTTCAGGTGCGCTCCGATTACTTTAAGATTCGCACCTGCGGCGAGGCTCTGGATGCAAGTGGAAAAACGATTGCTCGAGCTTGGTGTGAAGCCTATGTCCAGCGTGGTAGCGACTACTTGGATCCGGTAGATGAGGCCTACAAAATCCCAACCGAGTTGGTCTCGGAATCGAACAAGAAACTCGGTCGTCGTTATAATATCGTTTCCTTCCGTTGGCTTTCCAGCTCCGAGATATGAACCATCATCCCATGAAAAAACTCCTAGGACTCTTGCTTGGATTACTTGCCACTCCAGGACTCTCTCAGGAGCCCGTCGTCAATACCGAGATTGTCACCATCGCGCTCAATGACTCGGTGGCAGGCTTGTTCTTTAACAACGGCAAAAGCGTCTCCCAGTTCCAAGCAAATCCCACCGGTATCGGTGAACCACTGAAATACAAGGGCTCGCCACGCTTCGAACTCCGAACCTCTGAAGCGGAGTTTTCATTGAAGCCTCCGCTGCCAGCCCCGCATGCATGGGTCACGCTACCGGCCAATTCGGACCGCGTGTTGCTGGCTTGCCTCAAAAGCGGCGATTCCACTGTCAAATTGGTCGCATATGATATCGGAAGAGCCCGTATCGGCGAAGGGGATTATCGTTTTTTTAACTTTTCGCGATCGCTGATTTCGGTGATCTTCGGCGAAAAGAAATTGGCGGTGAAATCCGGCGAAGATGCCTTGATGTCGGACGCCTCTTGGCGGAAGGAAGTTGGGGAAATCGACATCGCTATGGCCATCGTGAAGGACGGCAGGGTCAAACCGGTTTATTCAAGCCAATGGGGGCATCGGCCCGGACGACGGAACTATATCTTCATGTTCGATGGAGCCCATGATTACAAGCCGATCAAGATCTGCCGCTTCTTCGACGTCCCGCCTGCCGAGCCCGAAACGACAAAGCCTTGATTTCGCAACTGCCATCAACCCTGAAGAGCGACGTTCTAATTAGAGAATGGCTCTCCTTTGCTCCTCATGCGCATAAACCCTGAAGAGCCATTCCCGGAGATTCATAAAGAACAGGCGCATTGTCGCTACAGAACCTGAGAACTCATTCACCTTCGTCATTGCTTCCAAATATGCATTTTTACCAAACTACAGGCTCAGGTCCGATCTTTGCCGCTCTGATCTGTTTTAAGTGCGGCTTGCTCTCCGCAGCCCCGGTTAGTCCGATTCTTGAAGATGCGGGTGCGCGGATCGGTTGGAAGCAAACTTCCGCAGGCTGGCAACTTGGCGAAGTCGTGGTTCGCACATCGACCGGAGAGCTCAGGCTCGGAACTCCCTCCGGCGAGTACACCATTCTCTATTCGGCGACGGCCCCGGCGACCGCTCCGGTGGCGATTCCGTGGCGCGGCCCCGGGGGCACGTTTCCAGAGCCGGTCTATCACGACCACATGTTGAGCTGGCGGGAAGCGACGAGCCCGGTCGCATTGAATCTTGCCGGAGAAGCCCGCGCGTTTTTTCCCAAGGCGGCTAAACGCTCCGCCGATGGCGGATGGACGTTCAGCAACTCCGATGACACGTCGGACCTTAGTGCGACATGGTCGCTCGACCCGGCATTTCCCGGTGACGTGCGTGTCACGATGAAGCTCACCGCCAAAAAGGACGGCTGGTTTTCCATCGCGACGCCTACGCTGACGACCGTGACTCCCGCCGAGCTTTGCTGGGCCGTTGTGCCGGGCTGCTTTCAGGGTGCCACCATTGAATCGGAGTTTGTCGCCGCGGCTGGCTATGGCCACGGTCTCCCGGATCGGCCGGTGTTGGCGCGTGAACGCGTCGCTTCGACACTGGCTTCCGTCCTCTCTGTGAAAGACGGCGGGAGCGTCGGGGTCATTGCGGAGCCTGGCACCGGTGCCGATCCCTGGGCGTTTGACCGCGACACGCGCCGCACGTGGAAACTCGGGCTTTCGCACATGAATCGGGCCGGCTTACTCGCGCCGACGCTGTATCATCCCGTACTCGGCGAGGCCGGTTCGCAACTTGTGGCAGGTGAGACACGCACGTTCAGTGTGCGGTTTGCGCTCCGCGCCGACGATTGGCTGGCCGTGATACGGCACGCGATTTACAATGTCTATCGGCTGAATGATTTCCTTACCCTCAAACGGCCCACCGGCTCGCTGAGTGATCGCTTAGTCGCGATGCACGGTTATGTCGCCGATGACAAGACCTCCCTCTGGAGCACCGAGGAATTCGGTGGCGTCACTCTGGGTGCGCAGGCCTACTACGGGCCTGTGCTCGGTTCGGACAAGGACGCGATCAAGAATTCCGACTACGGTGCCATGTGGATGCTCGCGAATCTCAGTCGCGATCCTCGTCTCGTGGAAGGGCGGCTGCCGTTCGCCCGCGCGTTCAAGCTCGTGCAGCAGCAGAATGAGCCTGGGTTTTTCCAAGGCGCGGCCGTCGGTCAATACTATCTCACCAAGAGCCGGCGCTTCACGGAAGAGTGGGGCGATTATGTCGAGCCGACGGCACTCACTTATTATTCGATGCTGGATCTCGGCAATATCCTGCTCTTCGCACCCGGAGACGATGAGTTGCGCGCGCGTCTCCGCCTCGGCGCGGAGCGACTGCTTGCCTGGCAGCACGCCGACGGCCGTTGGGATGTTGCCTATGACCGCACGACCCAGAAGCCCTTGTTCACGGATCTCAGCGATCTGCGGCCCACGTTTTACGGCTTGCTGGTTGCGCACCGGATTCTCGGTGATGCGAAGTATCTCGAAGCGGCTCGCCGCGGTGCTGACTGGTTGATCCAGCATGCGGTCTCGCCAGGTAAGTTTCTTGGTGTTTGCGGCGACGCACGGTTCGCGCCCGATTTCGCGACCGCGCAGATCTCACAAGCTATGCTCGATCTTCACGAGGCCACAGGGGACCAGCGATACCGCGAAGCGGGCATCGCGGCCGGGCGCTTCTATCTCACTTCGGTCTTTACCCATCCGATGGCGTCCACCGCGCTGAAGACGGTGAAGAAGGCCGCGCGCGCCGACTGGGAAATCAACCAGCAGGGCCTTAGCTACGAGCACGGTACGGCGCTGGGATCGGTCAATCACAGCGGGCCGATTCTGCTCGCGAGTCACGCCGGACTGTTTTTGCGCCTGCACCGGCTTACCGGCGAGCCGCTCTTCCGCGATCTCTCTCGCGCGGCCGTCTGGGCACGCGACGCCTTTGTGGATCCGAAGACAAGTGTCGCATCTTATTATTGGAAGGCGATGAACGACGGTCCCGGTCGGTTTCCGCACCATGCGTGGTGGCAGATCGGCTGGATCACGGACTACCTGCTGGCCGAGGCTGAAATGCGCTCGGCCGGAGCGATCTCCTTTCCACGCGGATTTTTCACACCCAAGGTGGGCCCACATGCGAGCTACGGTTTCGCTGCAGGAAAAATCTTCGGAGAACCGGCTGCACTCCGCTGGGGCGAGTTGGATACCGGGTCGCCCGCAGTGGACTACGTGCTGGCTCGAGCGACGAACGGGACCAAGACCTTCGTCGTATTGCTCAACAATAGCGCACATCCAGTCGAGACGCAGGTTGCGGCCAATGCTGCGGCCTTCGGAAGCGCCCATGCCAAAACGGCGGAAAACCTGAAGCTTAGAAGTGCCACGGGTGAGTTGCGCCCGGTCGAAATGATCGACGGACTGGTCTCCCTCGAGCTTCCTCCGGCGGGCTTGGCCGTGCTCGAACTGGATGCCACGCCATGAAATCCACCCAACTCGCCACCTTCATCGCTCTCGCCACAGCCGCGACCGCTGCCACGCCTCTCAATCCAAAGACTGCCAAAGCCAGTTCGCAGCTCCCACAGAATCCGGCCTCCATGGCCATCGACGGCAAGGTCGGCGATGATTCGCGCTGGGTCAGCGAGGCATCCACCTCGCCCTCCTGGCTCGCGCTGGATCTGGGGGAAAAGCGCAAACTCGCAGGCGTCCATCTCTTCACCGGCTTTGGCACGCAGGACGTGATTTCCGCTTTCAAGATCCAGTTCTGGAGTGATGGCAAATGGATCGATATCCCCTCCGCCGATGTCTCCAACAACAAATCGAGCGCCCTCGCCATAGCCTTTGACCAAACCGTCGCCGTGGAGACCGACAAGCTCCGCCTCTGGATCACCGCCAGCCACCAGAACAAGGCGCGCGTGAAGGAAATCGTCGTCTGGCCCGCCGAAGTCGGCGATCTCCCGCCGCTCCCGAAAGCCGCCGGTCCGGCCGCCATGGCGGGTTCCTCTCTGCAGCAGGAAATCCCTGAAATCTATCTGAACCAAAGTGGCTTCAATCTCGGGAAACCAAAGCGTTTCACCGCGCCCACCCTCGTTGATGGCACTGCCTTCATTGTCCGCCCCGCCAAGGGTGGAGCCCCTCTTGCCAAGGGCACGATCAAGAATCACATCGGGGATTTTTCCTCGTTCGATCCCGCAGGGGATGCCGAATACGTCGTCGAAGCCGGTGGTATCACTTCCGTCCCGTTCCGCATCGGCCCGTTTTGGCTGGAACGCATTTCCTATCAGGATGCCATGGACTTCATGATCGACAGCCGCCACCACGTCGGCAACGACCGTGCGGTCTGCCAAGGCTCCTTTGGCTGGCGGGATGACCACCATTTTAGCTGGGTACTGCATTCGCTCGTGCCCCAATACCTCTCCAATCCCTCCGCCTACGAGCGCATGCCTCGCCAGGTGAAGTATGAGGCACCCAAGGACAAAACCCTCTGGGGCGCGCTCGAACCTTATTCCGAGGACGCTCCGGACATCGTCAAACTCATCCATTGGGGTGCGGACGTGATCGTTACCCAGAACCTCGCCCACGAACATCTCAAAGCCCAACTCGCCTATTTCCTTTATGCGTGGCCGATGCTGAAAGCATATCTTCCGGAACAAAACTATCAGGTCGTCCACGATTATGCCTTCCGGACATGGGCAGAGCCGGACAAAGACCGCAGTTACCCCTACGACGAAAGCCCGGAGCACAACCTGCTCGCCCTCAAAACCAAAATCGGTTCCACAAAAGGAGAACTACCTCCCGGTTTCTCGGTCGAGCCGAATCTCATGATGCATGAGGTCGCGAAGCGCGAAAACCGCCCGGATGTGGACCTCTATTTCGATGCCGCCTACACGCAAGTAGAGTGGATGATCAAGAAACTCGATTGGAACGACCCTCTGGTCACTAAGGGACAGCGCATGAGCGAGTTCCTCACCGTTACCGGACTCGCCCATTTTCTCCGCGAATACCCGGATCGCGCGCCCAGAGGCCTCGCCGCCCAGCTCAATGACTGGGCCAGGGTGCTCGTCCGCCGCTCCGACAACATGTGGGACTTCCGCAAGCTCGGTGACGAGCCGGACAACTGGACCCCCATGGGCGATACCCCTCAGAAATGGAACGAACCCGGCAACGTCATTGGCCTGCCCGCCCCCATGCTCGCCGCCCGTGAATTCATCACCGACTCCGCCACTAAGGTCCGCCTCGACCAGTTGGTCTGGTCGCACCTCGATGCCATGTACGGACGCAATCCCGTCGGTAGGCACTTTTCCTTCGATGCACCGCGCGAGGTCGAGGGCGTCGAGCACGGCTGGTTCAGGTTCTATCCAGGCGGCATCGGACGGTTGGCGAACGCCCGTTTCGTCATCGACGGTTCGCCGAAAAACGCCCATTACCCCTACCATCCCGAAGTCGGAGACATCGGATGGACCGAGGGCTGGATCCAGTTCAACGTCTGCTACAATATCACTCTCTCCTACCTCGCTTGGAGCGAGTCGAAAGTGGAACTCGCGAAAAAGGGCGACCAACTCGTCATCCGCCTCACCGCCCCGCTCAATTTCGATTACGGCAAGGCCGAAGCCGGCAGCATCACCGTATTCAGCGGGGTAGGGGATGAGGAACGCGTCACCGTCAGTGAAGACTCACCCAACTCCGCAACTTTCACCGGACGAATCCAACTCCAACCGGCCACGGCCGCCCGCGCAGGCGACAAGACCCTGCAATTCAAGCCCGGCAGCACCATTAAGGCATCCCACGGCTTCGGCTATCTCGGACGCCACGCCACCCTAAAGCCCTGAACACCACGAGATCGGACGAAAGATAATGCTTGAGCAAGCGGTGAGGGGAGCAACCTCATTCTTCCTCTTCCCCAGGATCCGGATCGCCCTTCGACTGAGCTCGAAACCAACTGCGGACAATCAAATCCACGTGATGCATTTTTTTGTTACGTTCCTCTGATCCTGCGGAAATACCACTGAGACCCACATTCAGGCATCCTGAATGTAGATTCATTTTCTTGCTTGTGGCTCACCATTCCTTGCCTTCCAGAAAACTCCAAATCCCCAGCAATCTACCCCAAAAGAATCCAACTCCATCTAATCCCATGAAACCAAAATTTGCCTTCAACACACGCGCCGCAACCCAATTCGCCATTTTCGGACTGGCTGCATCCGCCCACGCTGCCAGCATCACTTGGAACAATACCGCCACGGATTTCAATGACGGCAACAGTTGGACGGATCTCGTGGCCCCCGGCACGGAGGATGTAGCGTCTTTTAGTACCGCCCCGGTGACCCAGCCGGAGTTGACGGCCAGCACGACCATCCAAGGCCTGTCCTTTACCAACCCAGTCACCACCCCCGCCACCAACTATACTCTTAGCTCCAACAACACCGCCAACAAGCTCACCCTCACCAATACGACTGGATTCATCGCGGGAAACCGCAGTGCCACCATCAGCGCGAACATTGAGCTGGGAGCGGCCGCCGCTTCCACCCAGTCCGTCACCCATACCGCCACGACGACGATCTCCGGGAACATCACAGAGGCAAATGCTGGAATTGGCCTTACGCTTAACGGAGGGTTCAACGGAATTCTAGCGCTATCCGGAACCAATACGTTTACTGGAGCCGTTACAGTCGCCAATGGAATAGTTCGTGTCAATGACACGACGAAGATCCTCGGGGACCAAGGCAGCACGACCAGCGTGATGGGTGCCGGGACGACGGTGTTTCTTGGAAGCGCGGCTAGTACTGGCACGCTGGACTATCGCGGTGCGGGTGAAACCTCCAATCGCATTTTCTCTTTGGCAGGAACGACAGGTGCTGGAGTCATCACTGCCAACTCGAACCCCGCCCTGTTGAAGCTCACTTCAAATCTGGCCGTATCCGGCACGGGTAACAAGAGATTTGAACTCGGCGGAGGGTCAACCCTGCGCAACGAATTCGCCGGGGTCATCGCGGATGGCGTCGATTCGGTGGTGTCGTTGACCAAGAACGGCGCTTCCGGCGTTTGGGTCTTGTCCAACACCAATACCTTCAGTGGTAATGTCTCCATCTCAGGAGGATTTCTGACTGTCTCCAACATCGGCAATCAGGGAAGCACGACCAGCAACCTTGGAGCCGGGACCACGATCAACATCAGCACTGGAACCTCCGCGGGCGGCTTGGTTTACGAAGGTGCCGGTGAGACCACCAACCGGATCATCAACCTTTCGGGAACCACCCTCGGCGGATTGATCCGAAACAATGTCACTGGTAGTGGTAGCTTGATCTTCACCTCCGACCTCACCGCTACGGGTAGCGGTGCCAAAGTCATTCAGTTCGAAGGTTCAGGCAATGGTGAATTCCACGGCAACATCGTCGATAGTGGTGGCGGCGCGACTTCCGTTACCAAAAGAGGCACGGGAACTTGGTTCCTCAAGGGGAACAAGACCTACACCGGCACTACGCAGAACTTCGTGAATAGCGTGCTCGCCGTGGACAGCCTCGCCAACGGCGGTTCGCCAAGCAGCATTGGTCAGTCCTCGAACGCGGCGGCGAATTTGGTGTTCGATAGCAACGCCTCCCCCACGCTGCGCTATATCGGCGGGCCAACGCCCGCGAGTACGGATCGTCTCTTCACCATCAGGGGCGCAGGTGGAGTGATCCTGGATGCGAGTGGAACAGGTCCTGTCAGCTTCACAAACACCGGCTCCATTCTCCACGCGGGCGCTATCAATCAGGCCCGCTCTTTCACGCTTGCGGGCACCAATACCGGAGCGAATACCTTCTCGCTTCTGATTGGCAACAATGACGCAGGCGGCGGCAACGGTGTCGTGACCTTCAACAAGAACGACCCGGGCACCTGGGTCCTGACCAATGCCAACACCTACACCGGTTTTACCAACATCAATGAAGGTACCCTCAAATTGGACGGCGGAGCCTCCCTCGCCAACACGCCCAGGATTATCCTGAATGCCGGTGCCGGACTTGATGTCTCAACTCTCACCACCCCGCTCGGCCTTGGAGAAGCTCAATCGCTGAGATCCACTGGGGGTGGCAATACCGCCACCCGCACGATCACCACCGCATCAGGAAAGAACCTCACACTCTCGTCTGGCGGTCTGCTCTTCACCAGCTACGGCGGATCCAATGGCAGCAGTGCCACCAACGCCCCGCTCACCGTTGCAGGTGCCACTGCGGGTGAGCTGAGATTGAATGGTGCGCCCGTCACCGTCACCACGACATCCCGGCTCGCTCCCGGGAACTATCTCCTAGTGGCCAAGTCCGGCAGCGCCCTCGTCACCGGCACTCCCGGCACCCTGACCGTCAATGGTTCGGGGACGAATGGGACCGCATCGCTCTCCGTCTCGGGAAATCAGTTGGTCCTCAACGTCGGCGGCAGCCTGTCGGGTTATGCCCTTTGGTCCTCCACCAACGCGCCAACCACAGATCCCGACGAGGACCAGGATGGCGACGGCGTGAGCAACGCGGTCGAGTATGTCCTCGGCGGCACCATCAGCTCCAACGATCTCGCCAAACTGCCGAGCCCCAGTACATCCGGCGGCAACCTGCTCTTCACCTTCCAGCGCGACCAGGATTCCATCGACGGCTCCACCGCCGTGGTCATCGAAGTGGGCACCAACCTAACCGCATGGCCCGATACCTACACGGTGGGTGCGGATACCGCAGGCTCAACGACTCCCGGCGTTAGCGTCGCAAAGGATACGCCAGTCACCGGTACCGACACCATCACCATCAGCATCCCACAGGCACCCGACACTAGGAAATTCGCCCGCCTGAGGGTCACAGCCCTATGAGTTTAGAACTTCATCCTTAAGAACCGAAAATCGTTCATGGGATTCCAACTTCCTCACAAAAATGCAGACATAATCAAAACGAATCTCCTCTAAGCAATATGAAACCAAAATTAGTAAAAACAACTCTGGCCGCATCCCTGTTGGCCGGTTCCCCACTCCTCCACGCCGCCGTGATCTTTACGGATGACTTCTCCGCTTCCGGAACGGGAGCGTGGTACCGCGGCAGAGAAAGCGGCGTGAACCCACAGAACAACGGCACCTTGGCCAACACAGGAAATGCCCTGGTCTTCACCGAGAATGGTTCCGGGATGGAAGAAGTCATAGGCCGCTCGTTCACCGCGCAGACAATCACGGTAGGCCAAACGATCCGTCTCACTTTGGACTACTCCCAGAGCGGCCCGGCCAGCATCATCCGCTTCGGCCTCTACGACGTGACCAACCCCATTGCCGCCCACGGCTGGGGAAATCTCGACACGCTGGGTGCGTGGCAGGGTTACACAACCTTCGTGCGAGACAGCAATAACTCCGGAAACGTCGCCCGCAGGGAGAATGGTTCAGGCACTACGGTTACGTTAGGCCCAACCAGTGGCACGGGTAATGCCTCCAATCCCACCGTCACCGTGGCCGACATCACTTCGCCAGCTAACAACACGAATTTCAACACGGTGAACAACACGGTTTACCAGGTTCTTTTCGAGGTGACCCGCACGTCGACTGGCATGGACACCCTGCTCACCCTAACCAGCGGCATCACCGAGCATTTCAGGGTCACAGGCACCACCACCACCGTTTACGATACCTTCGACACCGTCTTCCTAAGACAGGGGGGAGGCTCAGCGGCGCCCGCCACCTACGACAACATCCAGGTATCCATCATCCCCGAGCCCAGTGCCGCCCTGCTTGGCGGCCTCGGATTGCTCGCTTTGCTGCGCCGCCGCCGTTAAACATTTCTGGAGTTAGTGGGTTTACTCCGGACCCTAGGCGGGGCCGCCGACTGGAGTGTTGGTGGCCCCGCTTATCCTCGCTCCCGAAGCAGGACTCCGGGTAGCAATCCTCCGGTCCAGTGATGCCAAGTTTGGTAAAAAGTTTGAACATATTCCAGATGAAACCCATATTCAAGAAATTACTGTTCGTCCGTCTCCTAACTCTTGTTGGGCTCTTACACTTCGTCTATCCTGCTCACTCCCAAACACCTGTCATCTCCAACGGTTCCGAATATACGTGGACCAGTTTGGCGGGTCAGCATGGAGGGGTGGGCAGCGATGACGGTCTGAGCAGTGAGGCGCGGTTTAACAACCCCTATGACGTAGCACGGGACGCAGCAGGGAATACCTATGTGGCCGACTTTGGAAACTTCACCGTTCGAAAAATCACCCCGCAGGGTGTTGTCACGACTCTTGCCGGTTTAGCGGGGGTTTCCGGTTCGACCGATGGAACGGGCAGCGCAGCCAGGTTCAATCTGGTCATGAGTATTGCCGTGGATTCGAGCATTAACATCTACGTTGGGGACAGTGGGCAATCCATTCGCAAGATCACTCCGGACGGCGTCGTAAGCACTTTGGCCACCGGGGTGGGAACTCCTGTCGGTATCGCTGTTGATGCAAGCGGAACTGTCTATGTTGCGGATCAACGCAATCACGTGATTCGAAAGGTCACACCTGGAGGAATTGTCTCAATCCTGGCAGGGAGTAGCGGGGCCTCGGGTTCAGCAAATGGGACGGGCGGCACCGCCCGCTTCAACAGCCCAAATGGGATCACCATCAATCCGGCGGGTGACCTGTTTGTAGCTGACGGAAATAACCACACGATTCGGCAGGTGACTCAAACGGGCGTGGTTACAACGATCGCAGGCAGCGCAGGCTCGGTTGGGTCCACGGATGGCACCGCCATCACCGCACGCTTCACAACTCCTTGGGATATCGTTGCCGTTGGGTCTGACACACTATACGTTTCAGAAGGTTCAAACCATACAATTCGGAAATTGACCCTTTCAGGATCTACTTGGACGAGTTCGACACTGGCAGGGACAGCAGGGCAGACGGGGACCACCAACGCCACCGGGCCTGCCGCGCGATTCCAAACGCCGCGAGGTCTCACCAGTGATGGATCGGGAAATATCTTCGTCGCTGACTCTGGGAATGCTCTCATCCGGAGGGTGACACCGAGTGGGGTAGTCACCACGCTAGCCGGTAGATTGCCCGCTCCGGGCTCCACAAATGGCACTGGCCGCAACGCCAGATTTTCATCGCCTTCGGGAATTGCTGTGGCCAACGACGGTACGATCTATGTCTCCGATTCCTCGAATCACACCATTCGTCGTATCACCCAAGCAGGGGTGGTAACTACTCTAGCTGGCACGGCAGGCTCCATGGAATGGACGAACGGTACAGGTTCGGCAGCAAGGTTCAGCAATCCCAAAGGCGTCACGCTCGCCCCGGATGGAAGCCTTTACGTGGCTGACACCCTCTCTGCGACCATTCGGAGAGTGACCACTGATGGAGTGGTCACAACGATCGCCGGAACAGCTTGGAACTATGGCTCCACGGATGGAATCAGCGCAAGGTTCAACGGACTCTCTGGGATTGCTTCCGACGCCGGGGGAGCGCTCTACGTAGCGGATCTGAGTAATTCAACGGTGCGGAAGCTCACGCTCTCGGGGGCCAACTGGACGACGAGCACCCTTGCAGGCAGTGCAACACAAATTGGAGCGACCAATGGCACTGGCAGTGCAGCCCGATTCAGGTTTCCCAATGGAATTGCATCCGATGCTACTGGCCGGCTCTATGTCGCTGACACAAACAATCATACCATTCGCAGAATCACCGCGACTGGAGTTGTATCCAACATCGCCGGCTCTGGCTCACCAACCTCATCTGGATCCGTTGACGGCGCTGGTGGAGTCGCACGGTTTTTTAACCCGAATGGAGTTGCTGTCGATGCCGGTGGCTCGATCTACGTCGCCGATACGTCGAACAATACCATCCGTAAAATCACTCCCGCAGGGGGCGGGTGGGTGGTGAGCACGATTGGTGGGACCGCAGGTAGGGTTGGAGGCGCCGACGGCGTGGGGTCAGCTGCCCGTTTCAGCTCACCATCAGCCCTTTCTGTCGATTTCTCCGGCAACGTTTACGTGGCCGATTCCGGCAACAATCGAATCACGGTTGGAAGAAGCGGATCCCTTAATGCAACGGCCAGCATTAGCAGTTCCTTTCAATTTCAGGTCGTCGCGACGAACAGTCCCAGTGCCTACAATGCGACCGGATTGCCTGCGGGCTTGTCCATCAATACCTCGACGGGGCTGATTTCTGGAACACCGACGACGGCGGGCACTTTTGTCGTGGGGCTCAGCGCGACCAATGCGAGCGGCACCGGCACCGGCAGTATGAACCTGAATGTTCAAAGTGCCCAGGTTGCTATCTCGACGGTCGCGTCTCCCGGTGTTGGAGGAAGCACGACCGGCGGGGGCGCTGTTTCAGAAGGAACCAGCGTAACTGTCGTCGCCACCCCCAATGCCGGGTATCAGTTTGTTGGCTGGACCGAGGGCGGGAATCCGGTCAGCACGGCCAGCAGCTACACCTTCAGCGCCACTGCAAGCCGGACGCTTACGGCGGAGTTTCGAGTCCAGTTGACGGCCAACGCTGGTCTTGATGTCACTCTGACGGGCTCTCTGCAAACAACGCTGAACGGATCAGTTGCGGGAGGCTCCCCGCAATGGAGTCAGGTGTCCGGTCCTGGAGCAGTGGTATTCGGGACGCCAGGTGCGGCCATAACCATCGTACAACTTCCTCAGATCGGAGTCTATGTCTTGCGCCTGACCAGCTCTTGGGCGGGTTCTTCGGCCAGTGACGATGTCACAATTACCGCAACCACCGTGTCGGTGACCGCCAATGCTGGAAATGATATCACGTTGGTCGCCCCGACGATGCAAACGAACTTGAGTGGCAACTCCTCGGGAGGCACCCCGCTGTGGAGTCAGGTCTCCGGTCCGGGCATGGCCACTTTCTCAAGCGCCAGTTCGGCCACCACAACCGTCCAGTTTCCACAGATTGGCACCTATGTGCTCAGGCTAACGACCACCGGAGAGGTCACGGTTAGCGATGAGGTCACAGTGGTGGTTGCCGGAGGAGATGCTCCCGCCGCACTGGAGACTCAGACGATTGAGCGGATCAAATCGTGGGCAGCGCAGAAGGCGGGCAACGATCCAGTTGAAGGGCGCCCGCTGCCACTCGCTGCCAGCTGGGCCACAGGTATGGATCCCTACTCACGTCTCTTCTATCTCGGAAATAGGATTGGCGACCCGGTGCATGAATCATTCGTTATTGATCCGCTTCTTGGCCCAGGGCCAGACCGTATGGTTCAGGAAATAAAACAAGGTAAGCACGTTCTGATCACTTTTACCGATGTGCTAACTTCTAATGGAATCGCGAATCCCGCCTCCAGATTCGAGCGGGAGACGGGTCAGGGGCCCTCTGGGACCCGAAATTTCAACCTGTTGTTTGATAAATACTACCGCCCGGCTCTTGAATACGCCAAGGCCCACAAGTTGCCAATCGCTATTCGCGGGTTCAACTGGGCGACAACTCTGGTCGATGTTGAAAATGGCGTTGAGGGACGCGGTCGAGCCACCCCCACGCTGAGCCCCTCTGACACCGGCCAACTCGCCCAGTTTGACTCGGCTAAACTCATCTCGATCAATCCTGAGACGGGCTTGAATAGAGTATTAAACAAGGTTGCCGATCCCTTTGGGCCAATCGAACGATGGGAGGAATTCGGACGTGTATGGATGGGACACGAGGTAATGAAGAAGATCCGGGAGGTCTATCCAGACCCCCCGATGGTGGTCTTCATTAACAACAACGAGACAGGGAATGTGACCAATCCTTCGACTCAGATGAGTCGCTTTGATGAGCTTTATCCAGGTGAGCAAAGCCTCGATTTCCGAGCCAGGAAAATTCGCGAGGCATATGCAGAGCGGTATGCCGCACTGTTCGCAGCGGCCCGTGCCACCTTCAACGCGGAAACTGAGGCCGCTTGGCGGGAGAACACGATATTCATCGCCTACAATAACCTGCCCTTGCAGAGGTTTGGATCAGGAACTGCCGCGACCGGCAGAGTTGGATTTGAGCATCTGCCGGGGCTGGATCAAGGCTTCACGGAGCATCGGGAGTACGATGGAGGAACACCCGAATACTATGATAATCATTGGCAAGCCCCGGCAAAAGGTGATTGGAGTCCTTGGAGCCCGCAGGTGGAGGCTAGCAACCTCATCGCTTATCAGGACGCCAAGGTCTGGTCGGAGAAGCCCAACTTCTATTGGTCATCCAGCTTGTGGGGTGGTGATATGCCGTCGAACATTTTCGGTCGTCCGGGCCGCTATCTTACCGACGACGCCGAGCCGAACGCGAAATGGGACATGAATCGATACCAAGGAATGGTCCAGTTTGGTTTATGGATGCTACGCCCTAGAGAATTGCGTGAGTTTCGCGGGGAAGATGATCTCCGCGGATTCCACGGCCTCGCGTGGGATGTGCTCACAAATTCGGTGGACCGCGTCTGGAACGACCCAACACTCGCGGAGTTCTGGAGGTTTGGCGCACTCGTCCACAATCCTGTGTTCGGCGCACAGAAGCATTATTTCGGCAACGCCTCGTCTATGCCGCCGTGGCTGCGGGACATGGACCGCTGGTTTCTGCTCACCAGCGATGCAAACCCGGCTGAGTCCGACTGGCAGATCTCAAAAGACAATCCACTTCGAGTCTATGCGCTTGCGTTGAGTTTGGGCGAAGCTCCGAGCCGCCGCATTTTAGTTTATGCTCATGCGCCATTAGGATCAGTCGCTGGCTCCCGCGTGACAGTTCCCGGCCTCGGTCCCGTGGTTCTCGATTACATCTCACGAAGTGGCTCTTTCTTCATCCTGAACGAAGGTAGCTCCACAGCAACGGCGCTGCATCGTGGTGGCCCGGCTGAACTTGCACTGACCCCTTCGGCGCGGCACATTGTTCCCGGGGCCTCGGTCACGGTGAGGGCCGAACTCCGTCATCCTGCGGCCACTGCAATTACCGGATACACTTGGCGCGTGCCAGGCGAGACGGATCGAACCGCCTCGACACTCGTGGACCAGACCTACACCTTCGCTACGCTTGGCGAACGAATGATCACGCTTGAAGCCACGACAGCGGATGGTTCCACCGTGGTCGAGCAGATACCAATTTGGGTAAGGCAGAATCCTCCAAACCCAAGCGTTGTGATCGACATGCCGCTGCGGTCAATATACTCATGGACCGGTCCTTGGGGCACGGATTTGCAAAGCGGGGCACTTCAGACCTTCCGCTTTCAGCCCAACGCATCGACCTCATTCGTGCGCGAGCCGATACTCAGGGGCGGAACCATCGTCAATGATTCGGAACAAGGACCAGTGATGGAAGTGAGAACCGCCGACGAGGGCGCGATCATCCCGCGATCCGAACGAGTCAACTTGAACTCAGTAGGCCAATCTAACATGTCGATTGTCTTTCGCTTCAAAGCAGAAGATGTGCAGCGCCGTCAGCTCCTCTATAGTCAAGGTGCGGACGGGCGACCCGGAATTAGCATCTACTTGCAAGGCGGTCAGATCTTCGCTGGTTCGTGGCGACTCAGTCCCTCGGGCACTGGGGATTGGCTCGGTGAATGGATGAACGCACCTGTAGACGCCAATCGGTGGTATGAAGTGCGTTTTGCTCTCACTGATGCAACCCCCACTCCAAGAGCAGGGGTTGCGTCCCTGGCGCTCAACGGAGTGCTCGTTAGAACCGCTGTAGGAGCGATCTTGCCTGCTCACTTTAACAATCCCCGACTAGGAATGGCAGGAATGGACATTGCTTTGCGCAGTGCAACTTCAGCCAATCCGAACGGCACCGTTGCTGCAACTGATGGCAGTCTGCTTGGCAAGTCGGACTTTTTTGTCGGACGCCTTGCGGACTTCACCTTCTCCTCGGGTTCCAGCCTCGCATCAACTACACGCTACCTCCAGACAGCGGTCAATGTAGGTGGTGGAGTTAGACCCACCGGTACTGGCATTCCATTCGAACCGGACATCGGAAGCACTGATGGAAGAACTGAAGAGCTGCCGGAGCTGATCCCTTCGGAGTCTCCGAGTGATCCCGAGATTTATCGGTCGTATCGTCTCGGAACATCAATTAGCTACGCGATACCCCTTCCTAATGGCGACTACAATCTGCGCTTGATGTTCCTTGAGCCCGATAGCCGAACAACGGCTCGTCTCATTAATGTGGACATTCAGGGTGTTCGGGTGCTCACAAACTTCAACGTTGAAGCAGAAGCTGGCGGTTTCCATAAGGGCACAGACCGAATGTTTCCCGTGGCCGTTACAAATGGAGCTCTAAATCTGACTTTAACTGGCGTTGGTGGTAATGAGGCAATTCTAAGTGGTTTTGTGATTGAAAAGCAGCCGCTCGCCACTCCGGGACTCATCGGCCATTGGAGGTTTGACGAGACATCGGGAGCCACTGCCTTCGATACATCTGGGCGAGATCGAGACTTGGTGTTTTCAAGCGAGAATAGTTGGGACGATGGTGCAGCCTTCAATGGTGAACCCGACCCATCCACGGGTTCATTTCTCCGCCAGGCTAGTACCAGCTCTGACACAGCGGCCCAGTTTTCCCTCGGTGCTGGAAACAAACTCACCGCATCTCTTTGGGTGCGTCCAGGAAGGATGGCAAGACGAGCGGGCTCGATCCTGTGGCATGGCGCGAACAACCAAGCCAACCTAAGGATTGCACTCGACAATCAGCTGCGCATCGTTGCCGAGATTGACAACATCAACCCATCCACACCGATCATTGCCACGCGACCTCTAAGCGAGCATCGGTGGTATCATGTTGCAGTGGTTTACGATGGAGCCATATCCTCAGCAAGTTCCCGTTTGCGCCTATACATTGACGGTCAACTTGATCGCATAGGCACCGAAAACAGCAGCTCTCTTCCAACCGGCACCGCACGACTTTTCGTGGGGCAAAGGAATGATAGGACCGATGATCCCAAGTTCAATGGAAATCTCCGCGATTTGCGTCTGATTACCGAAGCACTCTCCCCTTTGGAAATTGAATTGATTGCCGGCGTTTCGCCCCTCGGTGCCAGCCCGAATTTCATGGCTACGCCTTTTTCACCGGAGCAACTCAGGGCAACCGCAACGGCTTCGCTGACCCAAATCAATCTCTCTTGGTTACCCGTGCGCGGTGCCGTAAGTTACAACGTAAAACGTTCCACTACCAGTGGAGGCCCTTATCAGATTATCGCCAGTGGCATCACCGAAACGGCCTACACCGACACGGGACTGAGTCCCATTCAGAGGTATTTTTATGTGGTAACGGCCAATACCGCGCTGGGAGAATCTCCAGAAGATAACGAGATTTTCCAGAGTACTCAACCCGATATCATCGTGGATAATACGGATGCTGGATTCATTGCGAACACATCTGGCGATTGGTCGGTATTTTCTTTTGCAGGTGCCTTTCTAGGAAGCAACTTTCGTCGTGACTCGACATCCGGTGCGGATCCAGATACCCGCTGGGCTCGATGGACGCCCACCATCCCGATATCTGGAAACTATCAGGTGTTTATGAGATGGCCTGCCAGCACCGTCCACCCTGTCGCGGCTCCCGTGGAAATCGTTCACGCCAACGGTACCGACTCCACTCAGACGGTTGATCAAACCCTGAACGACGGAGTTTGGATGCCATTGGGCAGTTATTCATTCCTTGCTGGTAATGCAAGTGCCACCGGTTCAGTTCGGATTTTTGCCACTTCTGCTGGCAGGACTATCGCCGACGCAGTGAGGCTCGTGTACGTTCCTCTTGCGGAGCCCGTCGGACTAACGGCGACTGCAACCTCTTCCACTCAGATTAATCTGAGTTGGACAGAAAACACCGACAACGAAGAGGGATTCGCAATAGAGCGTTCATTGACGGGCACGGGTGGCTGGAACCCGATTGGCACGACCGCGGCGAACGTCACCACCTACAGCAGTACGGACCTCTCCGCCTCGACTCAGTATTTTTACCGCGTGCGTGCATTCCTCGCTTCTTCTAGTTCTCCTTATTCCAATACTGCGGACTCATTGACTCTCGCCATCGGCCCACCGCAGGGTGACGGGGAGGAAATCATATTGGACAACTCCGATACCAGTTCCGTAACTTTTTCGGGGTCGTGGACACCCAGCGCCTTCGCAGGCGGAGGTGCTTTCATAGGTATTGATTATCTTTTTGCATCAAGTGGATCGGCGGGCTTTCGGTCCGCGACCTACCGTCCCACACTAACGGGGGGGCGATATGAGGTGTTCATCAACTACAGCTCCGCCAGTAACCGAGCATCTAACGTACCTGTAACAGTGAATCACAGCGGCGATAGCGAGACGATATCAGTGGACATGACGACTGGAGGAGGTCAATGGAGGTCACTTGGATTTTTCCAGTTTGCCTCTGGCACGAATGGCAATGTGGTCATCACAAATACCGGAACCAACGGAATTGTGATTGCTGACGCCGTCCTCTTCGTTAAAGTCGACCCATCGGCAGGGCAAACCCTTCTGATCAATTGGAGAATTGCCAACTTCACCGCCGCCGATCTCGCCAATCTCGCGAAGGAATCCACTGTTTGGGGGAACCTGGCCGACCCGGACAATGACGGGTTGGACAACCTGCTGGAGTATGCGCTCGGCCAATCGCCGCTCGTTGCACAAACCGGTGGTCTGCCAACCCTCGGAACGTCAAGCGGCGGTCGCATGACCTTAACCTTCCAACGCGATCCATCTCTGACCGACATTGACTACATCGTCGAAGCCTCGCCCGATCTGACGAGTTGGACTCCCATCGCCACCAGCACAGGCGGGCGGGCGATGCACAAGCTTGAGGGTGCTTTTGCTGTTGCTGAGACGGGCGCGTCTCTCAAGGCCGTCACCGTGGAGGATGGCGAACTGATCTCCGAAGCCTCGAAACGATATTTTCGACTCAAAATTCATCGTCCTTGAGAGCAAAACTTCTTGTTTGAAACATCTCGTCACCTCTACTCATCCGTGTTCCCGTTCTGACAAGCGCTTTCCTCGCCACCACCGTGGCTTACACTTTCAGTGCCGATATCCTCGCCATTGCTCCAACCTCGCCAAACCCCGGGCTGCGATCTTGATATCCAGTTCACGCCTCCGCCAAGTCGCAGACATTGCGTGTGGATATCAGGGTCCCTACACTAGCAGCCTGTCGAGCTTTTGGGATTT
>CALMKO010000216.1 GCA_937867415.1 uncultured Verrucomicrobiota bacterium
CGGTTCCCGCTTTTTCTTTCGCTCCGGCGCTCATAGAGACGCCGCTACAAGCTTGTTCATGCGCGGAAGAGGCGGTTCCCGCTTGCTCATGCGAGGCATTGTAGGGGCGTGTCTATGACCGCCCAAGTGAATGAAGAGGAGGTTCCCGCTTTTTTCTGTCGCTCCGGCGCTCATAGAGACGCCGCTACAAGGTAAGCGGGGTCCCAAGCACCTTGATTAGCGATTTGCTACGCAAGTTTCATAAGTGTCATCGTTTTTTCATCGATGACACTTATGAAGTCAGGCCGCCATTTGATGCCTTTTTCTGCTTTGTGCTTTGTGCCATGCAGCTGGCGTCAGGCGATGTGCCTCGTTTGCTTGCATCCCGGGCAGGCGCGTAAGAACGTCGGTGAGGTATTCACGAACATCAATTTTCAGGCGGCGGCAGTTCTCCACAATGGTGTAGAGGATGGCGCATTTGCGCCCAGTGTCGATCTCGACCCGGCCGGCTGTCAGATACCCTTCGAGATACTGCCACTGATTGAGAGCGTAGTTGATGGCTTTTCCCAATTTGCTTTGCGGAAGTATCCCGCGCTTGCTGAGTTTGATGATGAAACGATGCAGGCGACGGTGGATCATCCGGCTTTCCGATGCCCGAAGTGCCTCTCTCAAGGCGGGACCTGCCTGCGCTTCCCGAAGACGCTCTTCGACTTGATAAAGCAGCGCGATCTGATGGAGTATCCAAGCAATCAACGGCCGCACGGCAGGCGGACTTCAAGCCCGGCGAAAGTTGGTTCGGGAGATGCGGCCACTTCAGCGAGCAGGAATGTCGGGCGGCTCGTAGCGGTGGGTGATCTGTCACCGCGTTTCCCCGCCGATAGACATGACGCAAAGGTCGGATACTTGATGCCGCATTGGGCAGCGGATTGCGGGGCACTCAGGCTGCTGGCCTCAAAGGCGGCCACAACCTCGTCCTTGTATTGCCGGGTGTAGCGCGTGCGCCCGGTGCAGTCGGACTTGATGATGCTGGTAGTGGGCTGCTCAGAATCGGACATGACCGCGTAGATTACGCGAAATGCCGCGGCGATGAATCGAGGGGTTCTCTTGACCGCTGACCACCAAAATGATGGATTTCCAACTCCGCCATGGCGAATCCCCAGACTTTCTGGAGTTGGGAAGTAAAAAGCGCGATATGATAGGGCACAAGACTCAAGACGCTTGCTTGACGGACCGGCCTCCAAGTGAAGAAACTCACCGCAATGGCATGGAGGATCGAAGAAGCTGTCGCCCACGGCGAAATTGACAATACCGTCGAGGGACGCACCACGGGGCGGATCTGGCTGGTTGGACGGGATGAACCCCTGATCCTCTCGCTGGATGGCGACTGCTGGCGGGACCTCGCTGGCACGCGCCTGCAATTTGAAAATCCCGAACCCAAACCCTCAGCCGATGCCGACGCCCTGGACATCGACCAGCACGGCATCATCGGCGACATGACCGCCTCCCGCAAAAGCAAGGTGCCCACGGTGAGCGAAGAGGAATACCACGAACTCTATCAGAACTACCAGGACATTCCCCACGAGTGGCAGAACACGCTTTACCTCGAGTGGTTCAGCGAGATCAACGGCCGGGTGGTCATCGAGACCGCCGCCTATCAACTCACGATTTCCCCGCACGAGTGGGAAATGGACGAGGATGCGGAAAATGCCCAGAAACTCGCCAACCTGAACTCGATGCGGGATTTCATGGCCCAGGTGATCCGCCGAAAAAATCCGGATGGGCCCGAAGTCGAGGTGGCGGATGAAATGGATGAATATGCATGGGAGGAGCGTCTCAAGGAATCCGACCGCCTGACCGACGCCTATCAGGAGGTGCTCGAAAAATACATGGAAGATGTGGACAGCGAGCAGAAGGAAGCCTTCGTGATGGGCTGGGATGGACTGCTGGACGCCCTTGCCGAGCGCGA
Organism: uncultured Verrucomicrobiota bacterium; assembly: GCA_937867415.1. Classification (GTDB taxonomy): domain Bacteria; phylum Verrucomicrobiota; class Verrucomicrobiia; order Verrucomicrobiales; family Akkermansiaceae; genus Luteolibacter. The sequence continues at coordinate 1,946 of CALMKO010000216.1, forward strand.
CGAGGCGGGCGAACTCGATGATGACGACTTCTCGCCGCTCGGCTCTTCCCGGATGGCCGGGGACTTCATGGACCTCGACGAGGGGGATCCGGGCCTCGATGAATTTGGCGATGAGATGGACGAAGATGAGTCCGACGACGAGGACGAGGAAGAACACCCGCTCCAGATCAAGGCCCAGGAACTCGCCATGCGGGCGATGGATGTGATCCAGCGCGACGACGGGCCGAACACTCCCTCCTACGTCCTGATCACCAATCTCCTGCAAGTGAGCGGCAAGCTCGCGGGCGTGCTATACGGCCGGGATGGCGGCTACCAGCCCGAGGCCGGCTTCGTTCTGGCAGTTCTCAAGCGTTGTTTGAACTGGCTCAATGATGCCATGGGCGCTTGTCAGCAGTTGATGGAACTCGAGCGCGACCCGGACCAGAAAGCGGCCCTCAACCACATCCGTGCCACGATGTATGAGATCCGCGACAGCATCGTGGAGATGCGGCGGGAGTTGAAATAACCGCTTTCTAACCGTTCAACTTTTCAAGCGCCTTGATCAGGAACACACCATCCTTGCGGATGAGCTTGCCGTCGAAGTAGATCTCACCACCGCCCCAATCCTTGCGCTGGATGTTGACCATGTCCCAGTGGACTTGCGAGCGGTTGCCATTGTCCGCCTCGTCGTAGGCCTGGCCAGGGGTGAAGTGGAATGAACCGGCGATTTTCTCGTCAAACAGGATGTCCCGCATGGGCTCACGGATCACGGGGTTGAAGCCAAGGGCGAACTCGCCGATGTAACGGGCGCCCTCATCGCTATCCAGGATGCGGTTCAAGGCCGCCGTTTTACCGCCGGCCTCGGCCTTGATGATCTTCCCCTTGGAGAACTCAAGCCGGATGGAGTCGAACGGAATCCCCTGATAGATCGTCGGTGCGTTGTAGGAGATGTGACCTTCCACAGAATCCCTAACAGGAGCGCTGAACACCTCCCCGTCAGGGATGTTGTAGTTTCCACCGCAGACAATGGAGTTGATGCCCTTGAGGGAAAAGCGCAGGTCGGTGCCGGGGCCTTTGATCTCAACGTTTTCGGTTTTATCCATGAGCTTCTTGAGTGCGTTCATCGCGGGAAGCAGGGCCTTGTAATCGAGCAGGCAGACGTCGAAGTAGAATTTTTCAAACGCCTCGCTGCTCATTCCCGCCTGTTGCGCCATCGAGGCGGAAGGCCAGCGGAGAACACACCACTTGGTTTTTTTCACCCGATGATCGAGGACCGGGCGCATGTATCTCATCGCGAGGCGCATCCGGTCTGCGGGCACATCCGAGTTTTCCGCGATGTTGTTGCCGCCCCGGATCGCGATGTAGGCATCCATGTCCTGCATTTCCGCAAGCAGGTGCTTGGCAAGGATTTCATACTGGGCGTCTTCCGCGCCTTTCATCATTTCACGCGTGAGCCGGCCCTGATGGAGGCGGATAAAGGGGTACGCGCCCCGGGAGCGCGCCTCACGAATGAGCGCGAGGCCGATGGAATCCGGCACGTCGTGAAGATCGATCAGGATTTTTTCGCCCTTTTTCAAAGACGTGGAGTAGCGGACCAACTGGCGGGCGAGAGCGTCAATGCGGGCGTCGTGCATGGGCGGAAAATATCGCGTTCCATGAGACATTCCAAGTGCCAAGTCCACCCTCTCCGCATTTACAAAACAGAAATGGTCGCGAACCCCGCCGGCGTCTGGCGTGGGCAGGTCGCGGAACAAATGCGCGGCTTCCTTTTCCTCGCCTTGCGACAAAGCTTGTTGCCATTTTTCTTGGAGCACGGTGGTCGATTGGTTTTGGCCTTGGTGCCCTCATGCAGGTAGAGGAGGGCACCAGCCACCCACCGATTTCAACGACTCAGGGGACACCTCCGTCCACTCCCGGACAGACCTTGGGAAATCAACCATGACTTCCTAAAAACCTAAGTTTTTTCTTCGTGTTTCAGGATCAATCCGTGTTTGAAAATCACGCTTGCACGCTTGGAATTTCTGGCAAAACAAGCCATCAGGTCGCCACGACTCCCTGCCCGATGACGTCCGCCCACGAATTTGTTAGACAACGGGAGGAGCCTATCGGCAAGGCAGCAAACGCGGAGCCCAAGTGGCAGACCGCGGTCTCACGGGCGGATTCTAGGCAAAAATCTCTTTCACGACCCGTGCCGGATCGACTCCGGTGAGGCGTTGGTCGAGACCTTGGAACTTGAAGCTCAGGCGCTCGGGTTCAAGCCCCAGGGTGTGGAGAAGCGTTGCATGGAGATCGCGAATGTGCACCGGATCCTTGACGATGTTGTAGGACATTTCGTCAGTCTCGCCATAGACTTGCCCACCCTTGATGCCGGCGCCGGCCATCCAGATGGAGAAACACCGTGGGTGATGATCCCGGCCGTAGTCGGTCTCGGTGAGTTTTCCCTGGCTGTAAACCGTGCGCCCGAACTCACCGCCCCAGATGACCAGCGTATCTTCCAACATCCCGCGCTGCTTGAGATCCTGGATCAAGCCGTAGCACCCCTGGTCCACATCCTTGCATTGGGAAGCCAGGTCGCGCGGCAGGTCGCCGTGCTGATCCCAGCCGCGGTGGAAAATCTGCACGAAGCGCACGCCGCGCTCGACCAGCCGGCGCGCCATGATCGCGGAATTCGCAAAAGTCCCGCGGGTCTTGCTGTCCGGCCCGTAGAGTTGATAGATTTTCTCGGATTCACCTGATAGATCGGTGAGCTCGGGCACGGAAGCCTGCATCCGGAAAGCCATTTCGTATTGCTGCATCCGGTTTTCAATCTCCGGATCACCGATCGCCGAGAACGAACGGCGGTTCAGCTCGTTCATGCCATCAAGCATGTTGCGCCGGGCCTCGCGAGAGATCCCCGGGGTGTCATCAAGGAACAGGACAGGATCGCCAAGGGATCGCAGCGCGACGCCGGAGTGCTTACCGGGCAGGAATCCGGAACTCCACAAGCGCGAGGAAATCGCCTGCACGTTTGCAAACGGCGAGGTGTGGGTGGCATGCAGGACGACGAACGACGGCAGCTCCTCGTTCATGGACCCCAAGCCGTAAGAGAGCCACGAGCCGATGGAGGCCTTGCCAGCCTGCATCGACCCGGTGCAGATCAGCTGGTTGGCGGGTTCATGATTGATGGCGTCCGTATGCATCGACTTGATGATGCAGATATCATCGGTCATTTTGGAAATCCATGGCAGCAGTTCGCTGACCCAGGTTCCGGATTGCCCGTGTTGGCTGAATTTGAAAATGGACGGGGCCAGCGGAAATGTCGCCTGGCCGGACGTCATACCAGTGAGCCGCTGTCCTTGGGCCTTGAGATAGCCGTTGAGGTCTTCCTTGAAGCGCTTTTTCAACTCGGGCTTATAGTCGAAGAGGTCGATCTGCGAGGGCGCGCCGATGAGTGAGATGTAGATGGCCCGCTTCGCCTTCGGGGCGATCTGCGGCAGCATGGAGTTGATCCCGGCCATGCTTTCCGCCGCGGAGATCCCGCGTTGCCCGAGCAATGAAGCAAGCGCAGCCATGCCCAGGCCGGTGCCGGACTTGCGGAAGAAGTGGCGGCGGCTGTAAGCGGTGTTGTGAAATTCCGAGGGATTCATCGCACGTTAGCGGGTAATGGTTTCATCGAGATTGAGGATCTGGCTTGCCAACAAAGTCCAGGCGGCCAGTTCCGGAACGTCCACGTCTTTGCGAAGCGGGCTGGCACCGGTGGTGACGAGCTTCATGGCATCTGCGGATTTCGAGCGGAAGTCCGCCATGGCGGTGTCGAGGGATTTCCGGACGATGTCGCGCTCTGCGGAGTCCAGTTTACGGCCCATGAGTCGCCGGGTGACAAAGTCCAGCCGCTCATCGAATGACGGTGCGTCCTGAAGCGCGCGGGATGCAAGCTCACGCGAAGCCTCGACAAACTGCGGGTCGTTCATCAACACCAACGCCTGCAAGGGAGTGTTTGTTAGATCCCGCCGGACGCAGAACGTTTCGCGGGTGGGTGCGTTGAAGATCTCCATCGACGGTGGTGCCGCCGTGCGCTTCCAGATGGTATAGATCGAGCGGCGGTAAAGCCCCTCCCCCCGGTCCTGGCGGTAGGTCCGTGTGTTGGATTGCGGCATGGCCACCGCCTCCCAGATGCCTTCCGGCTGATACGGCTTGACCGACGGGCCACCGACTTTCGGCGAGAGCAGCCCGGCGGAGGAGAGCGCGAGATCGCGGATCTGCTCGGCATCTAACCGATAGCGGGGTCCACGGGCGATGAGGCGGTTTGCCGGGTCCTTTTCCAACTTTTCCGGCGTAATCAAACCGGATTGGCGATACGCAGCGGAAGTGACCATGAGCTTGATCATGTGTCGGTAGTCCCATTTGGAATCGACAAACTCGGCGGCGAGCCAGTCGAGCAGCTGCGGGTGGCTCGGACGCGCACCCATGATCCCGAAGTCCGCGCTTGTCTCGACGATGCCGGAGCCGAAGAAATACGACCAGGTGCGGTTCATGGTGACACGGGCAGGAAGAGGATTGGCGGGATCATTGAGCCAGCGGGCGAGACCAAGACGGTTTTTCGGAGCATCCGCTGCCATGGGCGGCAGCACCGCCGGGGTGCCAGCCGTCACCCGCTCACCCTCGTTGGCGTATTCTCCACGGACCAGGACATGGGCGTGGGGTTCTTCCTTTTTCTCCTCCATTACCAAGCTCATCGAGCCTTTTTTGCGGAGCTTGGATTGCTCGGTTTCCAAAAGATCCAGCTGGGTGCGGATCTCCCGCCAGGGTGCGTCGATGTTGTTCGTATAATAATCAAACAACAAATCGACTTGTTCCTTCGAGCGCTTCTCAGCGGGCATGGCTACGATTCCCTGAAGGATGCTGTTTTTCGCAAGAACATCGATTTCCTCACTGGAGAGAAGGCGGCGATAGAAACGGAAATCCTGGAGCGCGACCTTGGGCCCGAGTCTCGACTCACCGCCCTCGCGGGACCCCAGCCGCAGATGCACCGCAGTCTCGATGTTGCCGCCGACCGTGTTCGGGTAGGTCTTTGCACCGACGTTTTTGCCATCCACGAAGATCGCGCTTGCCTGATGACCGGAGATTTTACCGTCGAAGGTGACCATCACGTGGTGCCAGTCGCCGGGCTTGAGCGGGCTGGGTGCCACCACCTTATTGGCAGCCTTGTCCCAGGAATCGATGACATGATACGCAGGCTTGCCGTTTTCCAAAAACAGATCCCAGCCTCGGTGGGACTCGGCGGGATTCATCCGGGCGATCACCGCGCCCGAGGGCTCCCCCTCGACGCGGATGAAGCCGCCGTAGGTCACTTGATCATGGCGTGAGAAACTCCCGATATCGCCCAGGTCCACGGGCTCGTCGCTGATCACCGGTGCCTGGCCGAGAGGACCTTCCACCCGCGTGTTCACCGTGGGCCACTCGCGCGGATGACCATCGACAAAACCGCGCAGCGGCCCCTCGGGCTCGGTGAGCGGAAGATGGATCGCGAGCGAAGAATCCAGATCGCGGGTAGCCTCGATCTTCGCGGTGGTCAACCACCCGTCAAACTCGGGACGCGCCGCCTTGGCCCGCTCGGCTAGCAGCCCCTTGGCCTTGGCGATTTCCTGAACCAGCGTATCCCAGCGCTCCCGATCCGGCAGAAGAGGCACAAACACGCTTGGTGGATGGTCCTCCTTGTTGCCATCAAGCGCGGACATCGGCGTGTTGCGGAAAAATGCGGTCAGAGAATAAAACTCCTTGGTCGAGACCGGATCAAACTTGTGATCATGGCAAGCCGCGCAACCGGTGGTGAGGCCAAGCCAGATGGCCGAGACGGTCTCGACCTGATCCTTGGCATAAATGGCTTGATACTCCTTCGCGATCGCCCCGCCTTCCCCGGTGGTCGCGAGGCAGCGGGAAAATCCAGTCGCCACGAGCTGGTCCAGCGTCCGCTCGGGCAGCATGTCGCCGGCGATCTGCTCGGTGGTGAATCGATCCCAGGGCATGTTCGCTTGGAAAGCGCGGATCACCCAATCCCGGTAAGGCCAGATCGCCCGATAGTTGTCGATGTGGATGCCGTGGGTATCTGCGTAACGCGCTGCGTCCAGCCAGTGGCGGGTGAAGTGTTCCGCACTCGCGGTGGATGCCAGCAGTTCGCCGGCCGCAGTCTCGATGGCAAGCTGGGCGTTGACTGCGGCGGACTTCTCAAATGCCATGATCGCTTCCGGAGCGGGCGGCAATCCCGTTAGATCAAAATGCAGGCGGCGGTAGAATCTTGCATGATCGTCCGGCGGATTCGGCTTCAGGCCTGATTTTTCGAGTTTTTCCGCGATGAAATGGTCGATGGGATTTGCCGCCCAACCCGCGCCCGCAGCGGGAGGTTCGGTTTTTTTCACCTGGGCAAAAGACCAGTGGGGCTCGTATTCGGCCCCTTGTTCGATCCAACGTTCGATCACGGCGATTTGATCCGCGTTCATCGTCTTGTGGCTCTTCGGCGGCGGCATGATCTCATCAGGATCCTTGGAGTGCATCCGCTGCACGAGCAGGGATTTTTTAGGATCGCCCTTGATGATGACCGGAGTCCCGTCATCTCGGAGCACGAAGGCGTCCTCCACCCGGTCCAGCCGCAAAGGACTCTTCTTCGGCTCCCGAGTCCCCGAATCCGGACCATGGCAGTGGTAACAATACTCCGATAAAATCGGCTGGACGTGCTCGTTGAAGGAAACTTTCTCCGGCAAGGAAACAGCCGCCTGCACCAGAGGCGGGGTCGATTCCGCAGACTTGCCCACCGCCTTCGATGCAGGAGGCTTGCAGCCGCCGATGAAGCCGGCGGACACGAGAGCAAGCGCGAGGGCAGATATTGAAGAGTGAGTCATCCGTTACGAATTTTACCGATCCCGCAAACGCTGCAAGAGGCAAAAACCTTTCAAAAAATCCACTCCCCTTCTCCCCCAAGAGGCCACCGGGGATTGGAAATCTTCACGTTTGACCTAGGCTGGACGTTTTCCTAGCCTTGCCCCTTCGCTCGCCGCTCGTTTTCCACCTCGTGGGAAAGCCCCATCACTTTCCAAGACCACCCACCCATGCATCCTTCCGCTCTTTCCAAGTATCGGCCCTTCCCGCCGGTCTCGCTGCCCGACCGCACCTGGCCGGACCAGACCCTCACCCACGCTCCCGAGTGGTGCTCGGTCGATCTGCGCGATGGCAACCAAGCCTTGCCCCAGCCGATGTCGATCGAGGAAAAACTGGATTTTTTCGATCTGTTAGTCCGGGTCGGCTTCAAGCAGATCGAAGTCGGCTTTCCGTCTGCCGCGGATACCGAGTTCAATTTCCTGCGCCGCCTCATCGATGAAGGCCGGATCCCTGACGACGTCACCATCCAAGTGCTCGTGCAGACCCGCGAGCCGCTCATCCGCCGGACCTTCGACGCCATCGCCGGAGCGAAGCGCGCGATCGTCCACATCTATAACTCCACCTCGCCCCTTCAGCGCCGCGTCACCTTTGGGGATGCCTCGCGCGAGTCGATCCGTCAAATCGCCGTGGATGGCGCGGAGCTGGTGAAAAAGCTCGTGCCGACCATCCCCCAGACAGAGGTGGTCTTGCAATACTCGCCCGAGTCATTTTCAGACACGGAACTGGATTTCGCCCTGGAATGCTGCAATGCCGTGATCGACGTCTGGCAACCCACTCCGGAACGGAAAATGATCATCAATCTGCCGGACACCGTGCAGTGGAGCACGCCTAACATCCACGCCGACATGATCGAGTGGATGTGCCGCCACCTCAGCAAGCGGGATTCCGTCATCGTCTCGCTCCACACCCACAACGACCGCGGCACCGGCGTGGCCGCCACCGAGCTGGGCCTGATGGCCGGCGCGGATCGCGTGGAAGGCACGCTCTTTGGCAATGGCGAGCGCACCGGGAATCTCGACATCATCACCGTCGCGCTCAACCTGAACAGCCACGGCATCGCCACCGGATTGGATTTTTCCGATCTGCAGTCCATCCGCACGGTTTACGAGCGCGTCACCCGCCTGAATGTACCCGAGCGGCAGCCCTATGCCGGGGAACTCGTCTTCACCGCCTTTTCCGGCTCCCACCAGGACGCCATCAAAAAAGGCCTGGACCGCCGTGCCGTGGAAGCCGCGCAAAACCCGGAGCTGCCCTGGGGAGTCCCCTACCTCACCATCGACCCCCAGGACATCGGGCGCTCTTATGAAGCGATCATCCGCATCAATTCCCAGTCCGGAAAAGGTGGCGTCGCCTATGTGTTAGACCGCGAGCATGGCTTCGACCTCCCCAAGACCATGCACCCCCAAGTCGGCAAGCGCATCTACGACCTCGCGGATGAACACGGCCGCGAGCTTTCCATCGATGAAATCCGCGAGGCCTTCTTCGAGGAGTTTGTCAACCTCTCATCCCCCCTTGACGTGATCGACTACGAGCTCATCCACCAAACGGGCGAGCGCGGTCAGGTCCAGTGCAAGGCGAGCATTCTCATCCACGATCAGAAAAAGGCCATCGAAGGATTTGGAAACGGCCCGATCAATGCCTTCGTCCACGCGATGGAAGGTGCCGGGCTCAAGGATTTCAAAGTCACGGATTACCGCTCGCACGCCGTCCGCGGCGGCTCGGACGCCAGCGCGGCGGCCTACGTCCAAGTCCAGCACGACGACGGCCGCCTGCTCTGGGGCGCCGGTGTGGATCCATCCATCGAGATGGCCGGCCTCAAGGCCCTCGTCGCGGCTTGGAATCTACTCCGCTGACTTGCGCGGAGGCATTCCGAGCTTAAAGCGCTCCATGACCTCATGGAAAAATGCTTATTTAGGATCGCTTGCCGCAGACGCGCTCGCCATGCCGGTGCATTGGTATTACGATCGCGACGCACTGCGGCAGGACTACGGCTTGGTCGATCACTTCATGGCTCCGAAGAACCCCCACCCCGGCAGCATCCTCTGGCGCTCATCCTATCAGGCCCTCAACGAGCGTGGCGATATCCTCCGCGAGCAGGCTGCCTACTGGGGGCAACGCGGGATTCATTATCATCAATTTCTAAAAGCCGGAGAAAACACCCTCAACTTCAGGCTGGCCACCGAACTATACCATTCTGTCCGCAAACGCGGAGGCTATCAGCCGGATGAATGGCTGGATTTGTATATCTCCAGGATGTTAGAGCCTGGATGGAACCGGGATACCTATATGGAGGAATATCACCGGGCCTTTTTCACCCGCTATTCCCAAGGCAAGGCACCTGCTAAATGCGGGATCAGTGACGAACACATCGGCGGACTCGCCACCGTCCCCGCACTCGTGGCCGCGCTCGAGGGTTGCCCGCGCGAAGAACTCCGGAAAATCGTGAAAACCCACGTCGGCCTGACCCACGCTCATGGCAATGTCCTCCGCGCGGCGGACACCCTGGTCCGCGTGTTATGGGCGCTTTCCCAGGGCGAACCGCTGCGGGACGCCCTGCGACAGGAAGCCGGTGACTGGTTGTCCGGAACCAAGGCCAACTCATGGCTGCAACAGCCTGACGAAAAAATCATCGGCCAGCGCTTCAGCCCTGCCTGCTACATCGCCGAGGCCATGCCTGCCGCGCTCTATCTCGCCTGGAAATACCACGACGACTTCTCCGCAGGCATCATCGCCAACGCCATGGTCGGCGGGGACAACTGCCACCGCGGGGCGGTGATCGGAAGCCTGTTAGGAATGACTTATGGAGTGCCGGAACCCTTCATCGTTCCGAGTGAAAATCCGCCAATCATTTGAAAAATCCGCTGTATTCGACCAAAAATCAGGACTGGATTCACCAAAAAAATGAAGTTTCCCGAGCAGGTTTTTTTGAATCCGGAGTGGGGACAATCGCGAACCTCCCCATGAATCCGAGACTCCACGCGGGATTCTCACTCACACCAAAACCAACCAACTAAGAAACCATGAAATCACTGATCAAATCCATCGCCTGCATGTTCAGCGTCGCCACCCTCTCGGTGGGCTCCTTGGCGGCCGCTGAAAAGAAAGACATCGTCGATACCGCCGTGGCCGCCGGATCGTTCAAGACACTAGCTGCCGCACTTGGCGCCGCAGGTCTGGTGGATACCCTCAAGGGTGCAGGTCCCTTCACCGTCTTTGCCCCGACTGACGAGGCATTTGCAAAACTTCCAGCAGGCACCTTGGAAACGCTCCTCAAGCCGGAAAACAAAGAAAAGCTCACCCACATTCTCACCTACCACGTCGTCGCCGGCACGGTCCCCGCCGAAGCTGCCATGAAGCTGAAAGAAGCCACCGCCCTGAACAAAAAGACCATCAAACTCGTGGTCAAGGACGGCGCGCTTTTCCTCAACGCCTCCAAGGTCACCACGGCGGATGTCGCCTGCTCGAACGGAGTGATCCACATCATCGACACCGTGCTCATGCCACCCACTGACAAGTAAACCGAAATGATATGATCCTCAACCCTCCCGTCACCAGTAACACTTTGCCGGTGGCGGGCATCTTCGGTTTTCCGGGCAAATACTTTTCGACAGATTCCGAAACCCACTTACACTCTCGCCATTGGTGACGCCTCCTGAACCAACCGACCTGAGACCGATCCTGCCGCGAGTCGCAGCGGGAGAGCCGCGTGCCATGAACCTCTGCATCCAGCAATACGGAAGCCTCGTTTGGGGAATCGTCCGTCGATACGTCAAAGACGTGGTGGAGGCAGAGGACCTCGTCCAGGAAATCTTCACCGAAGTCTGGAAAAAGGCCGCAGCTTACGACCCCAAAATCGCCGCAGAATCCACCTATATCGGCCTCATCAGCCGCCGTAGGTCGATTGATTTTCTGCGTCGCCAAGGTCGCCAACCGGGATTCGAGCCACTCACCGCCGCAGAGTCCATCCCCTTGCCAGATGCAAGTATCCCATCGATCACCTGTGATCCGGAAGCTGTCAAATCATCCGTCGCCGGACTTCCCGCCGATACGCGTGAACTCTTCCATTTGTTCTTCGACAGCGGCTTCACCCATCCCGAAATCGCGGAGAAAACCGGCTTACCTCTGGGCACCGTCAAGACCCGCCTCAGACGCGGCCTCATCACCCTGCGCGACCAACTCCGCCGCGCTGGCAACCCTAACACTCAAGCAGCGTCATGAACTCATCCGCTGATCGAATCCGTTTTGACGAACTCAGCGCCGGCCGCGTCCTCGGGGACCTGGCCCATGACGAGTTGCGTGAACTCGACAAGCTCATAGCCGAACTTGGGGAGAACCCCGATCCTTCGTTCGAGCTGCTGGCCGCCATGATCGAAGTGGATGCCGTGACTGAGAGCCCTGAGGAAATCCCCTCGCATCTCATGACACGCTTGGACCGCCTTGCCACCGACCTTGCCACGCCGGTATCCCGGCAGATCATCCACGCCCACGTGCCTGCTTGGAAACGCTTGGCCGTCCACCCTCTAACCGGTTGGGCTGCCGCCGCAGCGATCCTGATTTCCTCGTTCGTATTGACCCGGAAGGAGCCAAGCACCGCCCCCGCAGTCGCACAGCTACAACTCCGCAAACAAGCCGCCGATCTCCTCGAACGGAATTTCCAAGGCATCGGGGAATTCGAAAAAGCAGGCGGCACCGTGATCTGGAGTGACCAAGCCCAACAAGGCTACATGACTCTCACCGGCTTACCGGTCAACGATCCTCGGAAGGCCCAGTATCAACTCTGGGTCGTCGATCCAACCCGCGATGCCGATGCCCCCGTCGATGGCGGCGTGTTCGACATTCCGACCGATGGCTCGCCCGTCGTCATCCCGATCGCCGCCAAGCTCGCCCTGACCAAGCCACAAGCCTTTGTCATCACCCTCGAACAACCCGGCGGCGTCGTGAAATCGAAACAAGAAAAAGTCGTCGCCCTGGCGAAAGGTTAGACTTCTGAGAATTTCTTGCCGCCCGGGGGATTTCTTGGTAACGGATTTCATGACCGAATGGTATTACGCGAAGGATGGGCAACAAAACGGACCGGTGAGCTTTGAAGCACTGGTGGAAATCGCCCGCCAGGGCGGACTCAATCCCACCAAAGATCTGGTGTGGAACAAATCCATGACCGACTGGGTGATCGCCGGACAAGTTCCAGGGCTTTGCTCTCCAACCGCCGCGCCAAACACTCCGACAGCGGATCCTTCCAATCCCTACGCCGCTCCCACCGCCGGCTGGAACGAGGTGGCTCAAATCACCGTCGGTGAAAACCTCGAAGAAATCTCCCCAGGCAGCGATCCACTCGACGTGATGGCTTGCGCAAAACGGGGGTTCAATCTAACGATCCGCCACTTCGGGATGATTCTGGTGATCGGAATCGTCTATCTCGGCGTCTCGTTCGGAGCTGGAATCATTCTGAGTGCGGTGGACTCGGCTCTGGGCCTGACTCCGCCCCCAGTCACGGTCCCAACCGTCGGCGAGTCCCCCACCGAGCAACAAATCCAGGCCTTCGCCAACGGCTTCCAAACCCAGGGAAGCAGCCTCCACCAGATCCTCAATCAACTGCTCTCCCTGTTTCTATCCATCGGCCTGACCCGCATCGGGTTGAATCTCGTCTCAGGCAAGCCGATCTCGGTGGGAATGCTCTTCAGTGGAGCCCGCAAGCTGCTTCCCATGCTTGGCGGATATATCATCTTCATGGCGGCATTCGTCATCGGCTTCATCCTGCTGATCGTCCCGGGAATCTATATTGCCATGAGATACGGGCAGTTTTTCTATGCCATCGTGGATCGCGATCTGGGCATCATCGATTCATTTAAATACAGTTCATCCATCACCACCAACAACCGGACGAAGCTGTTCTTTCTGGTCCTGCTCTACATCGCCATGGGAATCGCTGGGATCCTGGCCTTGTGTGTTGGAATCCTGTTCGCCATGCCGGTGATCTGGTTGACCGGCGCGGTCGCTTACCGATGGTTGCAGTATGGCCACCGCGCGGCGCTGGACCACCAAGGCACCCAGACTCCGATGTTAGCCAGGCTGTGAGGAAACGGGCGCGGCGGAGATCGAAGCCAGAGCGTCATCGATTGTCACGCTCTGGCGCTTACGATCGATGAAAAAGCTCACCTCCGAATAACCGGCTGCGGCGAGCAGATGAAGCGCTTGGGCGTAGCCGTCGCCCACGCGTTCCGGCACGTGGGCATCCGCGCCGATGACCACCGGAATCCGCCTTTCCGCCATCAAGGCGAGTTGGGATGGGGATGGGTTCATTTCCGGCAGGGATTTGAGAACTCCGCTGGTGTTCAGCTCCATGGCCACCCCGGTAGCGGCGATGCGGTCCAAGGCGCGCTCGATCACAGGGCGCATCCGGTCAAAGCTCCACTCCTCGGGAGATTCGTTCTTGATCAAGTCCGGATGAGCCAGGGTATCGAACAGCCCGCTTTCCGCGGACAGGGCGAGATGATCATAGTATAGCTCCTGATAGCTGAAGATTTCTCCGGTATAAAACAGCCTGCGGTAATCCATGACCTGATAGTGAATGGATCCCAGCACGTGGCTGAGAGGCGTATGGGCATGAAGCTTTTCCAACCAGGGTTCCACTCCCGGGTAGAAATCACTTTCCAGACCAAGACGCACATCCAACCTGCCCGCGAAGGCTTCCCGGGTGGCTGCGACCCGGGCGATGTAATCTTCGTATTGCTCCGGCTTCATCCGCACGCTGGCGGAAAAACCGTCCGGGAGCGGGCAGTGGCAAGTGAAGGTGATGCCCTTGAAATTCCGAGCGAGGGCCGCCTCCGCGTAATCATCCGTCGTGCCGAATGCGTGTTTGCAGAGGGTGGTGTGGCAGTGGGATTCGTAGAGCAGTGGTTGTGGCATGTTGCTAGGCATTCAACATCGCTCGGAAGCGAGGCAGAATTTTTTGATAGAGGGAGTTCTTGCCGCCACGTGCGAGTTGCAGCGCGACCAGCTCGGCCGGACTTTCCGGGTCAGCGGGGGCAAGGGAAGCCGCCCGGTAGCGACCGGCCTCGATTTGCCGGTGCACGTGCGAGGCACCTTTTTCATAGGTCACCTGCACCGTGGTATCGGCCGATTTAAGAATGACCGAAGAAAGCGGGGCCGCCTGAGGATCCGCGTGCAAAAACGCCCGGATCATGCCGCCGGATGCATGGCTGAACATGAACCCATCCGCAGACACCTGGTCCGACCAGCCAGCTTGAATCGCAAGCCAGACCAGCATTTGAAGTGCCGAGTTCCGGTGGTCCGGGTGATACGTGAGCTCGACCGTGTGGATGTGGGGCAGCGCTTTCTGCGCCGCCGCATCGTCGAAAAGATTGGCAATCCCGATCCGAAACTGGAGGGAACGCGTCCACGCATGATCCTGGATCACCAGATCCGGATTGGCCTGGGACGCCTCCTCGATTCTGACAAACGCCGCCGCCGGATCCGCCCACGAGGAACTGTCCACGACCAGGCGGTCCATCACACTGACCAAACGCTCGGTAAGAATGTTGGACAACTCGCCCTGCCACCAAAAGACAAGCGGCAGATCCGAGTTCAAGTGGGCGAACACCGTGTTGCGAAAACGCCCGGTGACCCGACCAGTAAGGAAAAAGGAGATTTGCTCACAGCAGATCGATTTGCGCCCCTCTGCGAGGTGGCAGTGAGCGGTGATCCATGCCCTCAAGCTAGGCTCCGCTTGGCTATGGATTTCCACAAGGATGGCCCGGCAAGCGTGCTCGCGGGTGAGCTCGCGGACAATCGAGGAGTTCTCAATCAAAGCGCCGGGCTTTTCAGAAAAGACGACAAGATTCATCAATGAGGCGTTGGTGCGTGCCTCGTCCTGTTCCCAAAGCTTGCGCAGCTCGCGATCAATCGCAGAAACCGGGACTTCAATCCCCAGCTCAGGACACACGGAGGGAATCGTTGGTGGTGGCTCTTCGGTCATCATGGCGCGCTCAACTCCTAGGTCAAACCCACACCCGATGCAAGGCCTGCGGCAAATCTTTACCATCAGCCGTGCCGGGCTTCCCATGAATTCCATGGCTTGAGTCGAATCACATGGGAGCCTGTAATCCGAGCTTAGCTGCAACAGTCGATGCCAGGGTTCCCGTTCCTTCACTTGACCTGCCCGCCGCCACGGGCTTGCATTCGCGCGTGAATGACTTTTCCGCAAGATCCCTGCACGATTTCCGGTTTTCGGAATTGGTGGAAGTGTTGGCGCGGGATGGTGTGGTCCTGCATCATGCGAAGGTGCTCTGGCGGGCGCTTCATCGTGACGGGGTCGTGGACCTTTCCGAGCCCCCCTTTTTGCCTCCCCTACGGCGCTGGGTGGATGCATCCGTGGGCGAGGGAAAGCGCTTCTTTCTCGAAGCTCCAGTGGTCGTCGATGAAATCCACAGCAGCGACGGCCTGACCCGCAAGTTTCTCCTGCGCATGCGCGACGGCCAAACCATCGAAACCGTGCTCATGGGTTACGAAGGCCGCCACACGGTTTGTGTGAGCACCCAGGCGGGCTGCGCGATGGGCTGCGTGTTCTGCGCCACCGGGCAGATGGGATTCGTCCGCCATCTCCGGCCGGGTGAAATCGTCGCCCAAGTCCTCCATGCGAGAAGGGTGCTGAGGGCCATCGATCCCACGAAACGCCTGCGCAACATGGTGCTGATGGGCATGGGCGAGCCACTGCACAACTACGACTCCGTGCTCGCCGCCCTGGAGACCATCTCCGACGTGCGCGGGGCCGGCATCGGGCCATCGAAGATCGCCATCAGTACGGTGGGCGTAGTACCCAGCATCCTGCGGCTTGCCGAGGAGCAGCAACCGTATCGCCTGGCGGTGAGTCTGCATGGCTCCACTGAAGAGGAGCGGGCGGCGCTGGTGCCAGCGAGCAAGCGATGGTCTTTGGAAATGTTGATCAATGCCTGCCGCAGGTATGTCGAGCTCACGGGCAAGCGGATCTTTTTCGAGTGGACGCTGATTGCCGGTAAAAACGACTCGGCGGAAACAGCCCGGCGCTTGGTGGAACTGCTGGACGGGATCGACGCGCACGTGAATTTGATCCCGCTCAATCCCACCGGCGGATTCGCCGGGGTGGAAAGTGACAGCGGTCTGGAGTTTCAAAGAATCCTCATCGCGGGGGGCTTCCCCTGCACCTTCCGCCAGCGCCGCGGCATCGATGTGGCCGCCGGTTGCGGGATGCTGAAGGCGGACAAACGGGTGCGGGTGCCCTTGGTTCAAAATGAGTGAATGAGTTCCAAGTGCGAAAATCATCCATGAACCCGCAGTGAATCTGGTCTTTTCAGGTGCTTTCTCCACGGAGTCATGGATTTGAAAGGGTTTTGCGGAGGAATCGAAAATCGGAAAAATCGACTCGTCTTGACCCGGCAGGAAAATCTCAATCAAGTCATGACTAATTGATCATAAAAAAATTACAAATCCGGACTTCAGGATGATGGAAAGGACGGGAGCGCCTGCTCGTGCAGCTCCGGATTCCAGGATCAGGATGGATTCTGCCCATCCGGGGCGAAGGGGGCTTGTTGGAGGGCGGGCTTTTTGCTAGACGAAGCGATGTTTTTTCTGGACCTCGATTCGAGCACGTGGCTGGGGCTTGCCACGGTGATCGCTTTTTATGGCATCGGCCTGCTTCACGTCTTGCACGCCCTGATGCACGTGCGGACTTCCCAAGGAACCATCGCTTGGGTGATCTCGCTGCTGGCTCTGCCATTTTTGGCGATTCCTCTCTATTGGCTACTCGGGCGGACCCGCTTTTCGCAATCCGTGGGCGGACGGCGGGAAAAAGACTCCCGGCTCGGCCAATTGGCGGCGACCATGCTCCAGCGGCTCCGCCATTGTGAAGTGGCGATCCCCGACGACGATGGTTTTGAAAAAGCGGCCCTTCTTCTCGGCGGACTGCCATTCACCAAGGGCAATGAACTCGAACTGCTCATCGACGGAGATGCTACCTTCGACCGGATCTTCGAAGTCATCGGCAGCTCGCAACGCTACCTGTGCGTGAATTTTTTCATCGTCAAAAATGACCGGCTTGGCACGCGCTTCCAGGAGGCCCTCATCGAGCGGGCACGTGCCGGGGTGAAGGTCTACTTCCTGTTCGACGAGATCGGCTCGCACAAGCTCCCGCGCCGCTACCTGAGGGCCATGACCGAGGCGGGCATCGAGTGCCGCTCCTTCGGCATCAACCGGCACTGGTGGTCACGCCTGCAATTGAACTTCAGAAATCACCGGAAAATCGTGATCAGCGATGGTGAGACGGCCTTCGTGGGCGGCTTGAATGTGGGCGATGAATATCTCGGCCGCGACCAAAGGTTCGGCGCTTGGCGGGACACGCATCTCAAAATGCGCGGACCGGTCGTACAGGCGGTGCAGATGGTTTTTTTGGAAGATTGGTTCTGGGCGGCCAATCAGGTGCCCGATTTGCATTGGGAAACCCAAGTGGAGCAGGCGGACCAGGTGGCCGCCATCATCCCCACCGGGCCCGCCGATCAGGTGGACTCCTGGCAGTTGATCGTGGCCGAGGCAGCGAATTCAGCCCGCAGGAAGCTCTGGATCACCTCACCCTATTTCGTCCCGGACGAGGGGGTGCTCACCGCGCTACAAGCCGCCGCCATCCGGGGCGTGGATGTCCGGATCATGATCCCCGAACGACCGGACCATCTGCTGGTCTGGCTATCCGCATTCTCCTACTACGAACAGGCAATCCCGTTCGGCGTGAAGTTATTCTGCTACCAGGACGGCTTCCTCCACCAGAAAGTCATGCTCATCGATCAACGGCTCGCGGCGGTAGGCACGGCAAATCTGGACAACCGCTCGTTCCGATTGAATTTCGAAATCACCGCTTTTTCCACAGATCCCAAGTTTGTCGCCGAGGTGGAGACGATGTTGGCTGCTGACTTCGGGCGCTCGCGAGAGGCGCAGATGACGGACTTCACTGCCAAGTCTTTCCTCTTCCGGGCCGCTTGCCGCGCAGCAAGGCTCTTGGCTCCCATCCAGTAAGCCCTCCAAAAAAGCCCAGCCAGGTCTCACCAGCTGGGCCTCGGAAAACAACACCGTGCCTTGCTCAACGCGCCGCCACACTACCCAAGTCCGGCCGCAGGCGGAGGATGTTGGACAGCATCGTCTTGCAATGGACAAACTGCGTGCGGTTGCTGAGAAGCTCGGCACTGCGGGCCATGGAACCCCACTGCACGATGCTGACCTCCACATTACGCCTCCCCCACTGCCCCATCACCTCCTTACTCGGCTTGTAAAGATCGATCGTGCCCGTGCCGGTAAGCGCGGAACCATAATCATCAACCACGTAAAGATAGGGCAGCCCCTTGATCCGGAATGTCGTCCCCACCGGGTAAAATGACCAATCCGCCGCCGCACTCCGCACCCGGTCGGTGTAGCGGAGATACGTCCCGGTCGCATTTTTACTGCCATAAATCAGGTGATCGCTCTCGCTGCACGTATACGCAGTCGTCCGCACGATTCGATTGCGGTCACTGAACGCATAAACCGGCATCGAGTGCTTGTCGCGAGGTTTTCCCGCACACGACGCAAGCACCGATCCAGAGACCGGAGGAACATCGAAAGTCTCCTTTCTTACGAGCAATCCCGTGCCGGAACCAATCGAAGACTTGGAAATAATCGGCGGCGTCGAGCTGCCGCAGCTGGTGAAAAGCGCCGCTGCAAGCGCGAGCACCATGAGGGGGAAATTTTTGAAAATCATGCGTTCAGGGAATGGATTCGAGAGTTTGCAGCTTTCTTGAGCCGCCATCCCTTAAACGATAATTTTCGATGCGGCAAACAGAAAAAGCCCCCCAAAGGCACATTCGCAGATCTTCAGGCCTTGAGCGTCAGCGAGATTCCAGCCGGAAAAAGGCCGTTTTATCGGGCGATGTGAACCTGAACTCGATCTCCCCCTCGCTGTTGATTGTCGTCCCCGCACTGTTGAATGGCAAGGAATCCCATGACAAAAGGTCGGATGACTTTCGCACCCCGATGGTGAGCTTGAAACTTCCCATCCCAGGATCGCGAGTCAGTAGTGGCGTGTCAATCTGCAGCGTGCGGACCTGTGAATCGGTGTAAAGACCAGCAAGATTCGCACTTTCATAAAGAACACCCACAAGCGCGGACTGCTCCACCTGCCAGTCAAAGCCCATCGCGGCGTAGCGATACTCAGCGAGGTCGCCGAGCCCGTCTCCGTCAACATCGGCTGTCGGCGAGAGGGCCAGGCTGGTGAGCATGATGTCGAATGGGTCTTCATCCTCATCATTGCTGGCGATCCGCAGCTCCGCTGACCGGTTGCCACTCACCACCCCATTCGGCTTGAAAATGACGCTGAAGCAGGTGCTGCCGCCCGGCGCGAGGAGAGACCGGCTGCCTTCGGTGTTAAGCACGTAGTCACCCCAGGCATCGCTCTCCAACATCACCCGGATGCCCTTGAGGTAGCGTGGGCCGGTATTGTTGATCCTGAAAACCCTCACCGAGCTGCTGCCGATCACCGTCGCCTCGTATGAAATGGTCGCGTTGCCGTCGCTTAGATCCGAGCCCCCCGCTTCCGTAACGGAGATTTCCGCTGAGCCAGGCATCACGGAGTAACCCTTGATGCAGAAGTTCGCCGTCCGATTCCAACCGCTGAGATCATACCACGTGGCACCGTCCACGCTGTAAAAACTTTGCCCCGGGGCGGCGGTGGCCGCACTGCTGTAACCCGGCACGGCATACTCCATGGCCAGCGGATAGTTGTATCCCGGTGTCGTCAGTTTCAGCACGATCGAAAACTGCCGCCCTTGCACAAGGGCGACCGGCGGATCCAGACTGATGGTGGAATATCCTGGATCCTCCGCCGTTCCGGTCCGGGTGGCCACCAAAGTTCCGCTCCCCGGAGCTCCGGCTGAGACTCCGCTATACACCTGTATCACATAGCTGGTGTTGACGCTGTTTGCATAGAATCCAACCGCTCCAAGCTCACCGCTAGCCCTGGCCTCGAAGAGGTTTGCAGCCCAGAAAGTGGTGGTGCCGATCCCCAGATTCGCCACCCAACCGAGTGGATCATGGCTGTAAATCGCTGCATAATTGTCCGGCGTGTCCGCGCTGTGGAAGGCGCACATCGCATCGTATCCGAACCGGGTGTCATGGTAAGAAACATAAAAATAACCGTCTTCACCCCAATCCTCCCCCCAGCTGTTCTTGACCAGGTAGGCTCCGTTTCCGACAGGGGGAAACAAAAACTTGTTGCGGTCAAAGTCATCATCCCACCCGACGATGGTCACGGCGTGATTCGCCCAGCCTGACCCGGGGAAATGGTAGGTATTCCAGACAGGATTCCAAAACGCGTTGTTGTGATAGTAGCTGGCATACACCGCACCGTTTTCCATCAGCGCCCGTTTGATCGTGTCGTTATCGGCAGGGCCGGACTTTCCCGGGATCAGGCGCATTTGTTGAACGTGCTTAAGAATCGGCAGATCTGGAGGGCTGCTGGACGGGCTGCTGGACGGGCTTGGATAAGGATCTTCCAATTCATCGACCGGTCCGCGCC